>JAUVJI010000004.1 GCA_030596605.1 Bacteroidales bacterium | reverse complement strand
TATCATTTAAAACCCCAATATATTGAGAATGTAAAAAATCAAAAATAGGTATACTGCTGAATATTAGCTAATTAAAATTGTAGGTATGAATTATAGATTAGGGGTGAGGTATACATGAAAACCTGTGTTAAATGTATTTGTAAACAGAAAAATTAAATCCTGATATTTCGCTTATTCAAGAAATAGTTCCACCAGAAAGTAGTTACAATGATTTGCATGTATTATACCATGAGATTGATGGCAAAAGAAAGTGGGGTTCTGCGATTTTTTCAAAACATCCAATTTACAAGGAACTTTACATAAATAATGGATTTGTAGGTTCAAGAGGAACGATAATAACAGAGATAAAAATCTCGGACTCATTTATAGTTACCGTAATTAATATATATGGACAGCTTGATTCACATGGGTATGCATCGACTACAATGCATCACATATTATCAGACTTAACAACGATTTTAAATCATAAAGGCAAAATGATAAAAATGTGCTTGAATTGTCAGACCATTTACCTGTGATAATTGATTTGAAAAATGATTAATAACGTGCTACAACAAGAAATATTTTTTAATAACCCGCAAAAATTCCAACAAATATCCATTGTTTACGAATTTGAATTATCTACTTTTGCCGGTTCATGAAAATGATTGTTAGAAATATAACAATAAAATTAATTGCCTGGTTGGTTATAGGGATGATGGGGATGCTTATTGCCAACAAAGCTGTTTTTATGCATACCCACAGATTAAACGACGGAACAATTATTGAGCACGCTCACCCCTACAATAAATCAACTGATTCAAAGCCTTATAAATCCCACCATCATACAAAAGCCGAATTACTATTTTTTCAAAATTTTGAAATTCTTTCTCTGTTTGTATTTTTGACTTTTGCCTTACTAAACATTTTTAAAAAGACTAAATACTCATTTTACAGGATAACAAGTTACACGCTGGCCTGCATCATTCTTCATAAAGGCAGGGCTCCTCCACTTTCATAATATCACATTATCATAACATTTTTTAAGACAGAAATTGCTCGCTCTGTCAATCGGCAATGGTAAATAGCAGAAATGCCAAAATGCCGAAAAAGTAATTTAATAATTTATCAAAAATGATATTATGAACAGACAATATATAATTCTGACAATACTTTTATTGTCATTTTCACAGTTTAATTTTGCCCAAAAAGCGAAAACCGATGCCAATATTGTCGGACATGTGGTTTGCTCTCACTGTGGAGATCATATTCCTTTTGCAACGGTAAGCGTTAAAGGGACAACAATCGGAACAACAACAGATGAAACCGGTCATTACCTATTAATAAATTTACCTGCCGGAAAGCTTACAATTAAAGCACAATCAATGGGTTATAAACCCAAAGAAGAAGAAATCACCATTAATGCAGGAGAAACCAAAGAAATAAAATTTGAGTTAGAGCCGGATATACTGGGGCTTGAAGAAGTTGTCGTAACCGGGGATAGAAATGAAACTAACAGGAAAGAATCTTCAACAATTGTAAATACCATAACATCTAAAATATTCAATACAACACAATCGGTAACTTTAAGCGAAGGTTTGAATTTTTGTCCGGGCTTAAGAATGGAAAATAACTGCCAGAATTGTGGCTTTTCTCAAGTCAGGATGAATGGAATGGAAGGCCCTTATTCCCAGATTTTAATAAACAGCCGTCCGATTTTTAGCGGATTGGCCGGGGTTTATGGTTTGGAGTTAATCCCTTCAAGCATGATTGAACGTGTTGAAATAATTCGCGGGGGTGGTTCTGCATTATACGGAAGCAATGCCATTGCAGGTACAATAAATCTTATCCTTAAAGACCCTATCAATAACTCCTATGAGTTTGGGGTAAATGGTGCGCTTACGGGTGTTGGAATGGATGATTCCGGCAACCCTGCACAAGATTATTCGGTAAACTTTAATACCTCTTTGGTATCTGCCGATAATAAGACTGGCATGTCACTTTATGGTTTCTATCGCGACAGAGAACCATTTGATGCAAATGATGATGGTTTTTCGGAAATTGCTTCTTTGAAAAATATTACAGTAGGAACACGATTATATCATCGTTTCGGAACAAGAAGTAAGCTTACTGCAGATTTCTTTAATATTAATGAAGACAGGCGGGGCGGAGATAAATTTGATTATCCGGTTCATGAAGCAAACATCGCCGAAGCAGTAAACCATAACCTGACTACAGGTGCATTAACCTATGAACAATTTTTCAGGGAAAATGATTTGTTTTCAATTTATGCTTCAGGGCAAAAAATAAACAGGGATTCGTATTACGGGGCAAATAAGTCGTTAAGCGATTATGGAAACACCAAAGATTTTTCTTACACAATAGGTACTCAATACAATGCAAAATTCGGAACTTCAAATTTGGTTGTAGGTATCGAAAATGAAGGCGCCTGGTTAAAAGATAAAAAGCTGGGGTATCCTGATATTGATAACGCTGTAATTATTAATGATTCTATTATTAATATTCCACATACGAATAATGTTATGGTTGCTGACCAGGCTACGAATACTACCGGCATTTTTGCACAATATGAAATCAACTGGAATAAGCTTAAAGTTTCTGCCGGTGCACGATTCGATCACTATAATGTATCAGATAAAGAACATGCTGATTCTGATAAATCAGGTAATGTGTTGAGCCCACGGCTTACTTTTAAATATAACATAAAAGAGTATTTACAAGCCAGGGTGAGTTATTCACAAGGATACCGTGCTCCGCAAATATTTGATGAAGACTTACACATTGAAACATCAGGTTCCAGAAAGGTAATACACGAGAACGATCCAGGTTTAAAAAAAGAAACAAGTCATAGTTATATGGCGTCGCTTGACTTTAATAAACAATTAGGAAAAATATATGTTGGCTTTCTAATTGAAGGGTTTTATACGCAACTGAACGATCCTTTTGCAAATGAGTACAACGAACCTGATGCAAGCGGAACAGTTGTTTATACAAGGGTAAATGCAGAAAAAGGAGCAAAAGTACAAGGGGTTAATATTGAATTGAATGTGGTACCGACAGATAAATTTTCATTAAAAGCGGGCTTTACTGTTCAAAATAGTAAGTATGAAGAACCACAGGAGTTTAATGAAAAAAGATTCTTCCGTACTCCTGAAGATTACGGTTACCTGATGTTAGATTGGCAACCATCAAAGAAATGGGGAATCTCTTCAACGGGTAATTATACCGGTAAAATGCTTGTCCCTTATTTTGGTTTGCAAATACCAAATCCTGATGATGGAGAATTAAGAACAACAGAAAGTTTTTTTGATTTAGGTTTAAAAGTACGATATAATATCAAATTAAACGGAGCTACTTTACAACTCTATACGGGAGTGAAAAACCTGTTCAATTCATATCAGAGTGATTTTGATAGTGGAATTGACCGTGACCCCGGTTATGTTTATGGCCCGATGAACCCGCGTACCATTTATTTTGGTTTGAAAATTGGGAATTTTCTCCAATAATATATTTATTTGCCCTGCAACACTGTTTACCTTACTTTATGATAAGGGGTGTCAGATTGCTGATACCTGTGATATAACATTCAAACCACTGCTCCTGATTTCCAAATGGACTTTTCATCCCTTCGGTGGGATCGTGATTTAATGGACAAAACCTTTAGTCCCGGAGCAATGGGTCAAACACTGATGAAACAATACCTTTGGGCACAGGATATGCTCGGCACATTTCATGATTCGGATGAAGAAGAAGTTGTTCCCGATGGGACAAATTCACCAGACTCAATTGGAAGTCCTAATTTCGACCCCAATAACAACAATAGAAGCTATTGATTTTACAGGGAAAAGAGTATAAACTATTTTAGACCGCCAATTACCTGAAGGGCAATTTACGACTTCATGGAATGTGGCTGAGTTGCCGGCAGGCATCTACTATGTCCGTATTATTGTTGGAGGATCAGGTGCAGTTGCTAAAAAAGTGGTTGTATTGTAAACAAAATACAGGGTAAATTTTTCTAAACTCACAGGGTTACTAATCCTGTGAGTTTTTGTTATTAGCTCCTATAACCCTTGACTTACACATGGTGATTGAATGGCACCTCCAGTTTGTAACTTCAAGGACGTTATACACCCATGCTGTTCGATTTGTGATGCTGTTCGGGATTTGTAATCCCGAACCCAATCATCTCCGATTCCAAAAAACTTTACCCATAAAAGAACAGCAGTACCAATTTTTTTTATCTTTATCGGTTTAATACAAAACTCAATAGAGATATGGTACAACAAACCCAATTTACCCGGTAATAAACGTTTGTTTGTCGTTTGTAAGCAGGTAAACACGAGTTTGAAATTGGCTAATAATAAGTTAGTGAGTTTGTGTTTAAAACAGATAAATGGGGGTATAGTGGAAATAAGAGACATTGGGGTGCTATTAGTAACGAGTTGGGTGTAATTTGAAAATTAAATTCAGGTAAACATTATCTTGATGTTAACTGACAAATAAAATATATACAATGAGAAAAAATATTAATGACTTGACAATAGCAGAAGCTGAAGATGCAATCAACGAAATAACACAAAGAAATAAAGTAATTGATGTCAAAAAACCTATATTACAGAAAAAACAGAATAAGCAGAAGGATGAAAGGGTAGATTTAAAAGATAAAAAATCCGAAAGAATGAAATCTATTCAATCTGATGCAAAAAAAGCCAAAACGAAATTGGCAAAAGAAAATAAACGAAAACAAAAAGAAAGGGAATCTAATTCATTTGACAGGAAAATTAAATCAAAAGAAAAGGAAATTCGCAGTACCAGGGGTAATATTGAGGACTTGAATATTGAAAAGAAGCAAAACAATCAAGCAATTGAACTTTTAAAACAACACATTAAAAAATTAAAAAAATAGAAAATATGGCAATTTATGGTGTAGGTGCTTTTTATGACAGAGATGTTAGTGCTGACTTTATTAGTCAAAATTTGGTTGGAGTAGGTTGGGATTCTACAGATGCCCCAGAGTTACAAGAATATTTTCAATCATTGAAAGTTGGAGATATCGTTTATATTAAAGCAGCTTTTGGTGGAAAAGATATAACAGTTAAAGCAATTGGAATTATTTGTGACAATATTATATTAAGAAACAACGGATTAGTTTCAACAGGGAGGAACGTTAAGTGGCTTTCAACTGAAAAATTTGTAATCGGAAGACCATTAGAAAAGAATAATGTAAGATCTAATACAGTATATGAAGAGTTTCATCCCGTTGTTCTTAGTGAAATTATTTCAAGAATCAATTGAAAAACTTTACCGAACAAAGGTTGGATATAATTTGACTAAATGAAACTAAATAAAAATAGAATTGGGCGAAACGAATCTTGTTATTGTGGAAGCGGATTAAAATACAAGAATTGTTGTCTTAAAAAAGACAAATCTAAATCAGGAAATGTAGATAAACTACCAATAACAATTTCATCAATTCTAGACATCTTAAAATTTGGATTACAAAATTTAGACATTTTAACGGATGACACAAGAAAAGTCCAAGTTAAAGAAATCAACATTCTCAATAAAGATTCTATTGAATGCAAGATATTTCCTCATAAATCTAATTCAATTGATATTAAATTAGAGATTGGAACAATTATGGGATTTTTATATGGATTCTTTAAAGATGATTCTTTCTCGGACACTATTAAACCTGATTATTTTGCAGTTCGAGCATATGATGAACAAGAAAAAGAAATATTATATGCAATTTCTTCTGTTGAAACAGCTGGTTTAATCTCAAATGGAAATTCTATTGACTGGTTAAAATCAACTTTATTTCAGGAAAATACTGCTGATTATAGATTAGGAATTGCAAAAAAGCAAATATCAGAAATAGAAAATTCGTTACGCTATATAATTGTCGATATTCTTTCTTCAAAACATAAGGATGATTGGTGGAATATTTCAGTTGGTGCCAAATTAAGCAAGTCAGTCAAATTCGATTATAAAAACCAATTCGATGAAGAAATTGATGATGGTTCAATTTTAATAAAATATACTTACCTCATTCAAATAAAGAAAATAATCTGCACTAACTGGAAGGACTTTAAGCATTTATTTGAATCAAAAATTGAATTTGAAAACAGTATTGGAGATTTGAATATAATTCGAAGAGAAGAAGCACATAATAGAGAAATTACCGAGCAGCATATTGAACAATTAAAAAAACTTTATGAAGTTTTGATATTGAAAATCTCAACCCAATACCCTGAAATAATTCCTGAGTTTTTAATTGACAATTGGAAAATAAAGATTAAGAAAATAATGAATAGTGGCTACAAACCATTATTTGTAGCTAACGAACTTGATGAAGAAACAGATTATCAGAAAAAACTTATTAAATCAACAGTCAGTATATTACACTTAATTGCTGGAATAAAAAAAATTGAAGAAGAATTAAATACGATTGTAGTCCCTATTCAGAAAAGGGAAATTCATAAAGAACTTATTGAAACATTTACTAACTATAGATTATTACAAGAAAAACTAATTGAACTTGCAAAAAAAGGATTACTAACTGAACTTGAAAAGACTCTTAAAGAAATAGAGCATTATAAAACGAAGATGGATTCATTCACAAAGAAATTTTTATTGACAGAAGGATGAAAACAAACTACACCCAACACGCGCTCATACTGCATACCGCAATTAGTTGTAAATATGAAGTTTATGCATATTAATAAAGTGTATTTATAAACAGAAAAATTTGAGTTATTAAAGCGGTACGCAGCATAGCGCCACACGTTAGGCATAATCCCCCTACTGAAAAATTCCGTTGAATATTTTAGCTAACGACAAGGAATAAAGCAAAGATAATATAGAAAAAAGAAAAAAAATAAAACATTTGTAAACAACTGATAAACAGCAACTAATTTTGACGTTAGTTGGAATGCTAAAAAAATATGTAACAAACTAAAAACTAAATGAGAAACATAGATCAAATAATATCGGCTTTATATTTAGCAAAATCAGATAATCGAGAAAAAATGTTATCTGACCTTATCGTTAATGTTATATACAATGTTGGTGGTGCAATGCCAATTGATTTGATCTTACTGTATATAAAAGACACATTTCATTTAGAGGCTATTGAGTATGAAATACAGAATTGTTTAGATCAACTTGTAGAAGAGGATAAATTAACACAAAAGGATGGAAGATATAATCTTCTTGATATAGCCAAAGGAGAAATACATAAATCTCAGTTGTCGAGTGATGGTATAGGAACAAAAAGATTTAACTCTTTTAAAGAAATACTTGCAAATATTGATGATTTTGAATTAAATGACGAGGAAGTAGAAGAATTATGGAATGTATTTAATGAATATTTGCTAGAATGTTTTCTTGTATTTGGTAAAAAAGCTATTAATATATTTCTCCCCTTTAAAGTGGATGAACTAAACGGCGATAATGATATAACTTCATCAGCCTTCGAGAAACTAAAAAGCGAAAAGCTAATATCTATATTTAAATTATTAACTGTTGAATATCCGATAAAACTTAATGAAGCTGAATTAAGATATCTTACAAAACTGGCTAATAGAGCTGAAAAATTTTATTCATTAGGAATTACGCAAGAAGATTATGACAAAATAAAAAGACTTCAAATTAAGGATCTTATCGTGTTAGTTGACACAAATATCCTATATTCTATTTTAGAGTTTAGAAAACATCCTGATGATTGCGCAATTAATGAAATTTTGAGGATTGCTAACGAAAAAAAGATTGATTTAAGACTTGTTTACATTCCAAAAACATACAAAGAACTTCAAAAAGCAAGAAACTACTTGGAGAAAGTAATACCAAGAGAAAATTTTAAAATTTCTCATATTCGTGCCCTGATTAACTCAGATAAACTAGATCCTTTTGCAAAGAAATATTACGAAGGGAAGTTAATAAATAGCGAAACACCACATCCTAGCCAAAAAATTAGATACGCCAGTGATGTTCTGAAAACGAAATCAATAATAATTTACAATAATGGATTTAAAGAACTTAAGGAAAACAAGGAATATCTAAACGAAAGAATCAAAGATTATTACGATTTTCAAAAGTATTATAATAAAATATGTGACGAAAAAGGATATGATCATTCATTGTACAAAGACGATAAGAAGATAGAACATGATGTATTTCTAAGAGAAGCAATTAAAAAGTTAAGAGTGAAACTTGGCAATGAGGATGAAATGAAATTTGTATGTCTAACCCTAGATAGAAGTTTAATTCACTTTGATCATTATATTCAAAGACAAAACTAC
This sequence comes from Bacteroidales bacterium, assembly GCA_030596605.1. Taxonomy (GTDB): domain Bacteria; phylum Bacteroidota; class Bacteroidia; order Bacteroidales; family JAADJA01; genus JAADJA01. Next base: position 57,027 of record JAUVJI010000004.1, on the reverse strand, counting down.
AATAAAGATACTGGAAGAGTTATTAATCCAAATTTTATTCTACCATCAATATTTATAAAAAGAATAAGACCTTTTATTCCAATTGAAACAGATGATTATAGGAAGGCATTTATTTCATCTATTACTGCACCCAACCTAGAAAAAGAAAACTACGAAGAATCATTAGTGGTTCAAAAATCAATGTCATTTTTTAAAAACTTAGGAATTGATGATGAAGAAATAATTATGAATTGTATAAAACGTGAATTATTCTTTGAAGAATTTACTAAGCATGAAAAAGAAAGTACTACCGAAGATTTTATTAAAACTGAGGTAGCTATTGAAATCGAAAGAATTAAGGAAGAAAAAAAATTAAGTGAAGCCGAAGTTCAAACTCAAAAACAGAAAGTAATAAATATTGTTAGTGATTCTGAAGCCGAAAAACAAAAATTACTCAATGAAAAAGAACGGCTAAATACGAATTTTGAAACAAAAGAAAGTAAACTTAAAGAATCTATTCGGAATAAAGATGAAAAAATAGATAAACTTGAAAGTCGTTTGGACATATTGGAAAAATCACATCAAGACAGCCTTGATGAAAACACTAAAATACGTAAAAAGATTACATTTGAAAAAAGCATGGATGATTGGAATGCTAACAGAAAAGATTTCATTTACGATAAATGGAAAATACAAAGAAAGGAACTCTGGAAATCTTTTGGCTACTTTCATTATGTTTCGTTAATTACAATTTTACCAGTTGGTATTGGCGTATTTCTAAAAGCAAACAAGAATATTATTGAATACATAGAATCCATTGGAATTAATCAATGGTATGTTTGGGGTTTACTTATTATTGTTCTCCTAATAGAGGTGCTTGGTAGATCATACATTTTTGATAAAAGCAAAGTGAAAAATGGGTATAAATGGGGTTTAGCCCTAATTAATCGTAGAAATCGCGACAAGATAAAAAGCAATCTATGTAATTCCTTTGAGAATGACTTTTTAAAAGAAAACACGAAACCCAAGTTGAATGATTAAAGCACATATGCCTACAAAGTGTATAAATCATTGGGCAATAAGTGGTTAAAATGAAATTTAGAACTATAAATAAAATTTACGGTAAACTGAAAATGGAGTGCTTTGAAATGCCCAACACTTCATACACAAAACGTTAGTGTGCCACATGGTCAGAAGTTGAATTTAGGATACAAAAAAGTCGAATTTTTGGAATCTTACGTATCAAACCTTGAATCTATATTAAACAAGAATGAAAAGATTGTGAGAATTAAAAGTAAATGTAAAAAAATTAGAGTATCATATTCTTCTGGGAAAGAAAATGAAAAACCTAGGAAATAAAAATCCCAGCATCTTGAAGTTGCAAACTTCGAACTCAATGCTGATAAATCTGCCCGTTAAAATAGATCTTGGTTTTATTAATGCCTTCAACATATATGATAAGGTCCCTGATCAAATCCAATTGTTTAACCCTTTCGTAGCTGATGGTTACCGGTTCGCAATTTTGAAATGCTTTAACAAAACTGCTTTGATCAAGATAGGCGATGGTGTTAAAATCAATCCTGTATGGCTGGGGCATATATCGCTCAACAATATAAACCTGATTTTTGCAAAAAGTCTTGAAAAATCCCTGCTCCTCAAATACCAGTACTTTGTCTTCCACATCATAAAACTGAGGCTCATAGGTGCTTACCGTTTTCACTTCGCCATTTTCGAAATATTTTAACCTGCCCAGATTATCCACGTAAGCCAGTATTTCATCGCCCACCTTGAAAGATTTTGGAGGAAAAGTTTCAAGTTCATAAATTTCGCCCCTGAAAAAAACCTTAAATGCCTGGTCAGGAATATCCATGAAGGCTACAATATCACGCCCAGCCTCAAATACCATATCTTCAACAAAATCATCAAGTACTTCCAGTCTGCCGAGGTAAAAAACATAAAACTCTTTGGTTGAACTATGAATAAAGGCTATGGTATTATCACCCGCCTTAAATTCTTCAAGGGGATTATATATCAATCCATCAATGATGGTCCTGCTTATTCCATTATAATACACATCCAGAGTTTGGTTCACCCTGTTATGCCATCCGATAAGGCTGTCGCTCACTATATAACCGGAGCATTGAGTACTTAACACTTTTACTTTACCATTATCGTAAACATTCAGTTGTTCGTATAAAGAATATCCCAAAAGGTAATCAGTTGCGGTAAATTTAATTGGGGCGCCTTGCATCAACGATTCTACTTCTCCATTCCTGTAAATTTTTAAATTGCTTCCATTATCAATATAAGCAACCAATATGCCGCCAACCTGGTATTCCTGAATTTCCAGGTGCTCCAGTTTATTGAACATGCCGGCTTCGAAAACCCAAAAATTGTTCACGTTATCGTTAAATGCAGCGAGGTATTGGCCTGATGACGATGTGTAAAACAACAAACCGATAAAAAGTATAATTAGATTTTTCATGATAGTAATATTAAATTGCAGATCACATTTTGGTCAATTTATGATTTAACTGCAATGGTTTCAATTTCTACCATAACACCCAAAGGTAGTTTAACCACTCCATAGGCAGCTCTTGCAGGAGGATTATTGGGATAATATTTTGCATATACCTCGTTCATGGCTGCGAAATTATCCATGTCGCTCAATAAACATGTTGATTTTATAACATCTTTAAAGGTATATCCGGCTGATTCCAAAATGGCTTCAATATTTTTCATCACCTGTTCAGTTTGTTCTTTTATTCCTCCTTCAACAATTTGTCCTGTTGCAGGATCAATTGGAACTTGTCCTGAAATGAAAAGCATCCCATTGGCTTCGATGGCCTGACTATAAGGTCCAATTGCTTTTGGTGCGTTGTCAGTATTAACTACTTTTTTCATATTTATTTTTTATTATTTCTAAACTCTAAACTCTAATATCTAATTTCAAATATCAAAAATACTAAATCCTAATAATCTCTGAAATCCTTTTTCTTGTCTAATTTCAAATCTTGCAACAGGCTTGATTTAATATTGATGGAGAAATTCCAGCTCTGCCTGAACCCATAGGGTATCCAGTTAAACCTCATTTCCCAGCAGTGCAGGTCGCGGTAAATATCTATCGAAGTATAAGTAAAATCTTTGTTTTCAAAATCATATCCCGACCGGAAGCCGAGTTTCCATTTGGGTGTTATATTTACATCTCCATAAAAACTTAAATTTTGAACCAATTGCCTGTCTTTGGTTACGTCGTAGTTCCAGTAGCCATTTTTATAAGTGTAAGTGGTTGTATAATTCAGGTCATATGAAATAGTCAAATTCCAGGGTACAGACCAGTCGACATATCCATCAAGGTTTTCATTGACATCCTGCAATTCCATTTCAGTCCCGGCAGTTGACTCCTTTTTCTTTGTCAACATTTCAGAATTAAGCCGGTATGATAATCCGAGCCTCCAGTTATGTTTTTCAGGTCTGAACAAACGGCGATTTACTTCCCATTCAAATTTATTGATCCTGTTACCTGCTGAATCTGCTGCATATGGATCGAATGAACTTGAGTAATTGATCCGAAAGTTTTTAAATAGTGTTGTATACCCTGAAATTGTTAACCTGCTTAAATTTAGCGAATCTTTTGCAAAGTCGTAGGAAGTAGACAATGAAAGATTCTCAATGAGTTTCACTTTTTTTGTTCCGGTTATCGTATCTTTCCTGTTTCGAATCTTCATTTCGAGGCTGTTGTTTATATTGAGGCCGATAGCGCCTGATTGACCATCAGGGGGCTTGCCGTAAATAAATCCATCATAAACAGAATATTTAACTTTTTCGCCATTACTATTCATATGGTATTTATAATATCCCCATTCCTGTGTACCAAAATCCGGACGGATATTAAAACTAAGGGATGGTCTCATCACATGCCGGATTGCTTTAATAGGACCGTTTTTATAAGAATACATGCCGTAAATCGTTGTACTCATGGAAGTGTTAAAATAAAAATCACGGGCAGCGTTAAAACCATAAATAGTATCCGTTCCAATATAATCGTAAACAGGTCCTTCATTTAAATATAGTGTGTCGCTGCGCCAGCTTTTAACATGTTTTTGAGAATACCATCGTTCAGTGTAATTGAAATTGTTGGACCATACGATATGTTTTAACAATTTAATTGAACCGCTTGACAGCTGAACAGAATGTTTTAAGCCATTTCTCATTTTGCTGAATATATCTTCATCAAAGAATAAAGAATCGTAGGTGCTGATTCTATTCTGTGCCGACATATTGTAATTTACACTGATATTGTCATACCATTTAAGTTTACCAATTTTGGTTTTTTTTCTGAAGGGATAAAACCGGTTAACACTGAAGGTTATTTGAGGAAGTGTTAAATCTACTTTATTGGTAATTGTATTTTGAGAGTGATTGATACTTGCATTTAAAAAATATTTGCCTGAGAAACTGGTTGAGTAGTTAATGCTTGACTGAAAAGTGTTGCTTAAATATGCATTTGAGTTAACCGGATTAAATTTGTTGTATTGCGAGCTAACAAAGTTAACATTAGCTGAAAACCTGCTATTGGGCCTGGCTTTAGGATCCTGGTTATGAATCCACCTGATTGAATAATCTTTATTTCTTTCGTAATCAGGCGATCCCTCTTCCCCTAAAATGTTGATCGCATAATTGGCATTCAGATAACCATTGTATTTATATCGCTTCCTGTAGTTAGCGCTGGGTTTAATGGCCCAACTGCCCAGGGTATAAATATCTCCCACCAGTTTAAAATCGAGATGATCGCTAATGGCAAAATAATAACCGCCATTTTCGAAATAAAATCCGCGCTGTGTGGACTCTCCGTAAGTGGGGATGACAATACCCGATCGTTGTCCTTTTTTATTTGGAAACAATCCGAATGGGATCATCAGGGGCGTTGGTACATCTTCAATTGTGAGGTAAGCAGGCCCTGTAACAATTTTATTATTGGGAATAACCTTGGCTTTTTTAAATTTAAAGGCAAAGTGTGGATGTTCGAGATCACATGTTGTATAGGATCCCTGGTAAACATTGGTAACATCATTATCCATCTTTTTTACAGTGTTCCCGTGTAAATAACCTTCCGCATCTTCGGTGATAACTTTTTGTACAAGCCCCTTTTTGGTTTGGTAATTATATTTCATCGATTCCGACTCGAAACTGTTTTGACCCATGGTAAATACAGGCCTGCCTATATCATTTCCAGTTGTGTCTTGTGTGCCTGTAGCATACAGAGTATTGCTCGAAAACTCAATTTCAACATAATTAGCTTTGAGATTGATATCCTCATAATTAATTTCGTTTTCATTATACATATACACCTTTTGAACCTTTACGTTAAACCGGATGGAATCCGATGATTTGTAATCAACTCTTGATTTTACTGCATTTGGGGAAATGCCAAATCCGACCGTGTCAATTGAAACGGTTTTATTTATTGCTGTATCAGCAACAATATTAAGTGAATCAGGAACGTTTTGGCGAAGTGTGTCACCCTGTGCTTGTGCAATGAAATTACAGCTACATATTAAAATAAGTAAAATTGAAGTCTTTACAATTTTACCTGTTAATAATTTGGTTGACAATTTGTTTACCAAGTTTACTCTATTATATATTAAATTTGCAAGAACTGTTTAAAAACAATCGTTGAAATATGGTTCAAAACTAAACAAAAAATATTCCATGACTTTGAAACGCTTGTTATTAATTTTTGGTATTTTACTATTGATGATTACCTCCTGGATTGAAGGTATTTCACAGGTTGAAAATAAAATCACCAAAGTTGTTATTGATGCAGGGCATGGAGGAAAAGATCCGGGAGCTTTAGGAAAAAACTCGATGGAGAAAAATATTGTTTTGGATGTTGCCTTAAAAACAGGAAAGTACATTGAGGAGAATTTTAGAGATATTGAAGTTATATATACCAGAAAGACCGATGAATTTATAGGACTTCATAAAAGGGCCCAGATAGCCAATGAAGCGGGTGCGGATGTATTTATTTCAATACATTGTAATTCCAACAAGTCGTCAAAACCATATGGTGCTGAAACATATGTGATGGGACTTCATAAAACTTTAGAAAACCTGGATGTGGCTAAAACTGAAAATGCAGCCATTTATTATGAAGAAGATTATACAACCCAATATGAAGGTTTTAATCCGGATTCAGATGAAGATTATATTGTTTTATCAATGTTTCAAAGCTCCACCATTGATCAAAGTATCGACCTTTCCTCAAAAGTCCAGCATCAATTTAAGGATAGGGTTGGAAGAAAGGATAGGGGTGTAAAGCAAGCTGGTTTTTGGGTGCTGTACAAAACTATCATGCCAGGAATTCTTATTGAACTAGGGTTTCTAAGCAATCCGGTTGAAGAAAAATTCTTGCTTTCAGAAGATGGTAAAGTTTACCTGGCATCAGCTATTTACAGGGCTTTTAAAAATTATAAGAGCGATTATGAAGATGCAAATAAAGATCTTAAACCGGTTGTTGTAAAATTGGAAGAACCAAAACCACAGGTTTTTTACAGGATTCAGTTTGCTTCTTACAAAAAGGAAAAATCGCTGGAATTCAGAAAATTTCGGGGCTTAAAGGACGTTAGGGTTTATAAGCATGATGGCTGCTTCAAATATACAACAGGTAATGAGGATTCACTTGAAAATGTTCAGTCCCTTAAAAATGAGCTGATCAAGAAAGGATATAATGATATATTTATTGTAGCATTTATCAATGATGAAAGAGTATCGCTCGATGAAGCAAAACAATTATCTGAAAATCAAAATTGATAGTCTTGAATTTCCTTCAGAAAAATAGAAAGATTATTCTGATAGCTTCTTTGCTTGTTATTATTGCAATGGTAATTTTCATTTACCTGAAATTATATTGTGTAACGGTTAACTACTATGCAATAGTTGATAATGTATATGGACTAAGTGAAAAAGATGCTGTAACTGCTGAAAATGTTGAAATTGGTAAAGTCAAAAGGATTAGATCTTTTCCCGATATCCCGGGTATTAATATCCTGGAAATTAAAATTGATAAGGATATAAATATTCCTGATAAATCTTATGGGGAAATAATTAAAATTGAAGATGATCAAGGCCGATGTGTCTTAAAAATAAATTTAATTGCTTCTAACGGATATTTCGAAAACAATGATACAATACCTGTAAAAGAAACAATTGTTTTATCAGAACCGGTCAATATTGCACCTGATAAAATACAACAAGATCCATCTGAATCTATTATGGATAAAGGGGATAAGGAGGCTACTGATCTTCTGGAAGCTGAAAATATTGTATTTAAAATCCAACTCCTGATATCTAAAGATAAAATCCCATTAAATTCAAAAGATTTTAAAGGAATAAAAGGAGTGCATTCATATTTCGAGAATGGATTTAATAAATATATGGTTGGCTCTGAAATATCAATTGTGGATGCTAATAAGTTATGTCAGGATATCAAAGAAAAAGGATTCAAGGATGCATTTATTATAGCTTTCAGAAATGATGAAAGGATTTCAATTAAGGAAGCATTACGATTATTGAAAAAATAGTTTTATTTTTGTTAAAATATCCAACATTGAAAATATCGAAAGAATTTAAAATTGGAATTGTAGTTACCCTCGCTTTAGCATTGCTGTACTGGGGTCTCAATTTTTTAAAAGGCGAAGATATCTTTTCTAAAGAGCGGGTATTCCTGTCAGTATATAAAGATGTGGGTGGCCTTCAAAAAGCCAATCCGGTAAGAATAAACGGGTTAATCGTTGGGCAGGTAAGGGATATGTTTTTTAGCGGAGATGGCGATGCAGACATAGTTATTGAACTTGTCATCAGAAATAAAATTGCAATTCCCGATAACTCAACAGCAAAAATTATCAGTTCTGATATATTGGGATCAAAAGCGGTTGACATTATTTTGGGGACATCATCTCAGTTGGCTGAATCAGGTGATACATTACAAGCCGAAATTGAAGAATCCATTAAAGATGAGGTAAGCAGGCAGCTTAAACCGATAAAAAGTAAAGCAGAAAATTTAATGCTCTCCATTGATACAGTACTCACCATGCTGAATAACCTTTTTTCGACAACCAATACAGAGAACATTTCAAGAAGTGTCGGCTATTTGGCAAATACATTCGAAAACCTGGAGAGTACAACAAGTACTCTTGACACGATTATGTCTGGTCAAAAAACACGGCTTGAAAGAATCCTGTTGAATATTGAATCCATCACACTCACACTAAAATCCAATGAAGATAATTTGAACAGTATTTTCACTAATCTGGCAGCTGTTAGTGATACATTGGCTAAGGCACACATAGCCGAAACAATCTCAAATGTAAATAGAGTGATGTCTGAGATTGGCGGTATAACTGAAAAGATTAATAAAGGTGAGGGGAGCCTTGGTATGTTGGTAAATAATGATTCGCTTTACATTAAGCTTGAAAAAACCACAAGAGAATTAAATCTCTTAATAGAGGATATACGGCTGAATCCGAAAAAATATTTGAAATTCTCAGTGTTCTAAAAAAGAAAACCCGATGAGTTGATCATCGGGTTTTCTTTTTGTTACGAAATTTTAATTTCCTTTTTATTCTTCAACTTGGCCTCTTCAATTTTTGGTAATTGAATTATTAGAACTCCATTTTTGTGAGAAGCCTTGATTTTATCCGCATTTACCGATTCAGGAATTGAAAATGATCTGCTGAATGAGTTGTATCCAAACTCTCTCTTCATAAAATTATCCTGATCAACTTCATTTTTTGTTTCTTTTTCAGATGAAACAGTCAGGACATTTTTCTCAAGATTAATTTTAAAGTCATCCTTATTTACTCCAGGAGCTGCAACTTCTATTTCGAAGCTTTTGTCATTTTCTTTAATATTCACCGCAGGGACTGTGTAGTCAGCGCCATCGCTAAAAAATGATGATAATAAATCTCTTCCGAAAAAATCATTTGCATAATGTGGATGATAAGTTCTTTTTTTAATTACTGGTAACATAATTTGTTCCTCCTATATTTAAATTTGTTAATCCCGCACGTGCGGGACAATTTTTCGTTAGGGTGGGATCAAATCATGTTCCAATACAAATTTTTGTAATTATTCGGACAATGTGGCCGGATAATCATAATATCTATTTAGAAATAGAGACAATATGGCCGAATTTTATAATTGATCGAGGCTTTCTAATATTCGATTTATGGATTTTTCAATTTCAACTTCATTAATTATTAAAGGTGGAGCAATCCGAAATGCATTTGGCCTGAACAGGAACCTATCTGTAATTAATCCATTCTTAACAAAGATATTCGCAAGTTTGCTTGCTAATTCATTATTCTCAAGATCAATACCAAGCATCAATCCAACCTGCCTGATTTCCTGAATTTTATTGTTTGAAGATAATGCTTCTTTGAAAATCTTCCCTTTCTTATTTGCTTCTTCTGATAATTTCTCTTCCAGAATTACCTGCAAATTTGCCAATGCAGCTGCACAGCAAACCGGATGACCACCAAAAGTTGTAATATGACCCAACTCAGGATTATTGGTTAAGGATTCCATTATTTTTTTTGAAGAAATAAAAGCACCTATGGGCATACCCCCTCCCATTCCTTTGGCTATAGTTATAATATCAGGAATAAAGTTGAAGTTTTCAAAACTGAATAATTTACCGGTTCGTCCAAATCCCATTTGTATATCGTCCAATATTAACAGGGCGCCTGTTTCATCACATCTTTTTCTTAACGCTGTTAGAAAATTATTTTCAGGAAGAATGATCCCGGCTTCAGCCTGGATGGATTCGGCAACTACACATGATGTCCTTTCAGTAATTTGTGAAAGATCTTCAAATCGGTTGAAGTTCAAGAATCTAATATCCGGTAATAGTGGTCGGAAAGCATATTTTAAAGTTTCGTTACCCAATACGCTCAATGCCCCATGAGTTCCACCATGATAAGCATTTATAAATGCCACAATTTCAGTTCTGCCTGAATATCTTTTGGCCAGTTTTATTGCTCCCTCATTTGCCTCACTTCCGGAATTTACAAAATATACAGCATCTAAATTATCAGGTAAATTATCTACCAGTATTTTCGCCAACCTTACCTGCGGACTCTGAATATATTCGCCATAAACCATCAGGTGCATATATTTTTCAAGCTGTTGATTTATTGCTTTAATCACTTTTGGATGCCGGTGCCCAATATTGCTTACTGCAACACCTGATACCAGGTCAATGTATTCTTTGCCTGAATTATCATAAATATATATTCCGTTTGCATGATCGATTTCAATACCCAAAGGATTTTTTGAAGGTAAACCCATGTGCCTGAAAAATAATTCCCTGTTGGTTATCATTGGATCTATAATATTAAAAATTTGTTATTTAGGCTATATAACGTTTATAAGTTTGGCATGTAGCCGTTTCTTTGTAGTATTTGTTCGATTACCTGTATTTATTATGTTTAGGTTTATTTGTCTTGATAAACAAAGTGGATTTAATTGCTATACCTGTTGATGTGGTGTAGTGGCTTTATTTTTCTTTGATTCTCCAAAATTATACAGAAATTCAGGGGCAAAATCTGCTCCATTTTCCCATTCAATTGAAAATGGGTTTAATTTGAATTTTTTAAAATAATCTTTGTTTTTTAAAGGATCGAACATTTCACCCCATAACTGGTCTTGGAAGTCAATTGTTTTAGTTTTCCCGTCATTAAATCTAAATTTGATTTTATATCCTTCAATATATTTTGCGTCTATTACTTTTATTAATATCATGATGTAATTATTTTAATGGTTCTATTTTATTGAACGGTTTTCTTTGTTCTAATAGTCTCCAATTTTCAATTAATTCCTCTTTATATAAATCAAGCCATTCATAAATTAACCTTAATGCTCTTCTTGGAATTTCACCTTTTACAATTCCATTTTCAATATTTATTATTGCTTCATAATCCTGGTACTTAACATGAAAATGAGGAGGATTATGATCTTGGAAAAACATGTAAATTATTATTCCATAAAATCTTGATATCTCAGGCATAATCTTTTTTTTAACAAATTTATAAAATCTGTAAATCAAATCATAATTTTTTTTACTTGCCACCCCCCATCATCTTTCTTTGCGCAACATGCAAGTATATCTGTTTCGTTTCTGGCCTTGCCTGTCCCTGCAATTACTGTTCATAGTTTAATCTTCATTAGTGATAGGTGAATGTATCGAAGCCAACAAAGTAAATTCTTGTTCAAAGATATTTAATAAAGTGTTAAGGGTATTCGGAATTTTATAACTTTGAAGTTTTTGGAATAATCAGTAAATAGTATTAAATGAATAATAAAGTAGTTATCGTCACAGGTGCATCTTCAGGTATAGGAAAGGCATTGGCGCTTAGTTATGCTGCCAAAAATGTCCTGGTTGTTATGGCAGCAAGAAGAATTGAAAAACTTGAACAAATTGCAAAAGATATCCCAAACTCATCTTCAAATATTTTGGTTGTAAAAACAGATGTAAGTAATGAATCAGATTGTAAGAACCTGATCGAAAAAACAATTGAAAAATTTGGAAGAATTGATATACTCATTAATAATGCGGGTATTTCAATGCGGGCTCTTTTTGAGGATACAGAGTTATCGGTTATAAAAAAATTGATGGACATTAATTTTTGGGGAACAGTATATTGTACCAAATTTGCTTTGCCACATTTATTAAAATCGAAAGGTTCTGTTGTAGGAGTTTCATCGATTGCAGGCTATAAAGGATTACCCGGTAGAACGGGCTATTCAGCCTCAAAATTTGCCATGCATGGATTTCTCGAAGTATTGAGGATTGAAAACATGAAGAAAGGATTACATGTTTTAACTGCATGTCCGGGATTTACTGCTTCCAATATTAGAAATACGGCATTAGCTGCAGATGGTTCACAACAGAGTGAATCACCTCGTGACGAAGAGAAAATGATGTCAGCCGAAGAGGTTGCCAATAGAATAATCCATGCAGTTGAGAAAAAGGAAGATAGATTAACCCTTACAACACAAGGAAAATTAACTGTGCTGTTAAATAAGTTTTTCCCGAAATTTATGGACAAGATGGTTTATAATCACATGGCGAAAGAAGCTGATTCCCCATTTAAGTGATGTTTATTATTTTTATATTGAGGTGCCCAAAAGAATGATTAAACTGTAAGTAGCAAACAGTTAAACCTGTCGAAATCCCATTTCAACAGGCATAACATATTTCTAAATTTTAAAACATATGAAGAAGTTAATTACATTTATTATTTTAATCACAATATCAACAGGTATATTTGCACAAACGCCGGTAAGCGGGAATCAGTCAGGAATATGGACTGCCGCAAATTCTCCTTATCAGGTTATCGGAGAAATATTAGTCCCGGGCGGACAAACTTTAACAATTGAGGCAGGCGTTGAAGTTAATTTTCAAGGGCATTATAAATTTACCGTTCAGGGAAATCTGCAGGCATTGGGAATTGAAACCGACTCTGTTTTCTTTACAACCGAAAACCAGGCCACCGGCTGGGGCGGAATAAGATTTGACGGTGCCGACGGTATAAGCAATTTATCATATTGCCGGATTGAATACGGGAAAACGGCAGGCAATTATCCTGATAATCATGGAGGCGGTATAGCATTGTTGACATCCGATGCTGTAATATCAAACTGTGTTTTTGCTGATAACGATGCCACTGGCGAAAGTGATGGAATGGGTGGTGCTGTGTATGCCATAAATACGGGTAGCCAATCAGAACCTCTTACTTTATTCACAAATTGTAAATTCCTAAGAAATCACGCTTATGGCGAAGGGGGAGCAATAAAATTTACTTCGGATATGAATACGGAAATTACAGGCTGTGAATTTATTGAAAACACATGCAACTACGGCGGTGGGGCAATTTCATTTTATTCCGTAATTGATACAAAAATAATCTATTGCCTGTTTGCTGAGAATTCGACAAGCTATTCAAGTGGTGGTGCAATTCATACACTTGGTTTTGATAACAGTTTAATTTTTAAACATTGCACCATGTCTGGTAATTCGGCTCCCGGAGGTGATGGAGGAGCAGTAAATCTTGTTTGGGCAAGCGCAAGTTTTGTAAATAGCATAATTTATAACAATCCCGGAGCATATAGTGATGATATTTATATAGATATGGGAGGATCGGCTGATATTAACTACTGTAATCTGACAATGCCAGGCGGTGCAACAGGCAGTAACAATATCAACGAAAATCCACAGTTTGTTAATGCGGGTAATCTCGATTTCAGGCTTATGGAAACATCACCCTGCATTGATGCCGGAATTGATATAGGTTTGGAGTATATCGGCGAGGCTCCGGATATGGGCTGTTTTGAATACGACCCAACAACAAATACAAATACTTATCAAACAGATAATTTGATAATTTTTCCAAACCCGACAAATGGACTAATAAAGTTGGAATTTGCTGATAACAATCCCGTACGTACGGGACAACAAATAAAAGTTTCTGATTTGACAGGAAAAACAATAATTGAAAAACAGGAAATGCAGCAAAATGAATCAATTGATTTATCAGGTTTTGGAAGTGGAATTTACATCATCAGCATTCAAACGGATAAAAAAATATTTACCACCAAAATAGTGAAAGAATAAAAAAAGTCGTAACCTTTATTTTGAAGCAATCCTATCGGGTTTGCTCAGAGTAATTTCCGTTGTTAGCACGAGTTTGTAGCTCGTGCTTTCTGTTATATATGTAGGAGAATCCTGCCCGGCTTTTATTGGAAAGAATCAAATATTCGAATTATGAATCAAGTTGCAATAAGAATTACTGTAGGCCGGTTTTTTATTCCTCTTAAATCTGTGAACGGAAAAAGAACCAAGACAACATCTCTTTTTTTATTTCCATTAAAATATTTTCAACATCCAAAGCCTGAAAGCGGGGTCAAGAAAAAATATACTCCTATTTGCAATATCAATTATCTCTTTGTTTATTAAGGCTTTTTTTATTTTAGTTATATTACCGGATGTGCCGAGAGAATATTTTTGCAACATCTCAATTGAGTTAAAGTTGGTTTCTCCTTTTGAAAGTGCTATTAGAAAATTTAATTGCGTGTTGCTCAACTCATTTACAATTTGTTGATATAAAATTGAATTCTGGTCTATCAATTCGTTTACCGAATCCTTCAAAATATATTCCGTTGCATTACCGGATGTATTTACCCATACTATATGGTATCATACCATTTAGTAAGTAATTTTATTCAATAAATTGTTTTTGACTATTTTTTTGCTTTCATTAATGTTTCACTCCTCTCTAATTTTTTTAGAGAGTTCCGAAAACTTTCGGGAGGGGGTGAGTTAAAGTTTTTTCTTAAGATTTATCTCCGACCTCGGATGAAATTGCAAAATGGAAGCCCTGAGATATTCCCTGTCCAAATGGGTATAAATCTCAGTAGTAGTAATGGATTCATGGCCTAACATTTCCTGGACTGCCCTTAAATCAGCTCCTCTTTCAATTAAATGTGTTGCAAATGAATGTCGGAAAGTATGTGGGCTGATTGTTTTATTTATACCAGCTCTTTCCGCCAGGTCTTTGGTAATAATAAAAATCATTACACGTGTTAACCTATTTCCTCGTTTGTTTAAGAACAGGATGTCTGAACTCTCTTTCTTAACATCCATAAAGGCTCTTATTGTTTCTAAGTAAATTTTGATATGCTTAATGGCAGTTTTTCCAATTGGAACAAGGCGTTCCTTATCGCCCTTTCCTGTTATCTTTATAAATCCATCATTAAAATATAAGTTGGAAATTTTTAAATTAATCAATTCTGAAACTCTCAGCCCACAGCTATATAAAGTTTCAAGTATAGCTTTGTTACGGATTCCTTCCGGTTTACTCAGGTCAATAGTATCAATCAGTTTATTGATTTCTTTAAGACTTAAAGTATCCGGAAGCTTTCTTCCTGTTTTTGGGCTTTCCAATAATTCTGCAGGATTTTGCCGGATTAAATCTTCAAGAATTAAATATTTATAAAATGCTTTGATCCCGGAAATAATCCGGGCCTGGGTTTTTGCCGACAATCCAAATGAGTTTATCCAGAGTAAAAAATCTTTAAGGTCTTTTAATTTTACCTGGTCGGGTGAAATTTCCTTATTTGTTGTTTGAAGAAATTGAACAAATTTTTCAATATCATGGATATATGCATCTACGGAGTTTGCAGATAAAGCTTTTTCAAGTCTTAAATATTCCTTAAATCCATTTATGTAATTTTGCCATTTCATATTAACTTTTCAAAGTTAATTTTTTTTATGAATAATTAGGTTTTTTACATTTAAAGAAATACTTTTGCACCCCGTTTTAATATCCGAAGCCCTGTCTGCAGACAGGCAGGTTTAGCGAAGGATATATTTTTTCCAAGTGTAAGGCGAAGGTTTAATTTTAAAAAAGAAAAAGAAAATGGCAAAGAGTAAAGACGCAAGGGTTCAGGTAATTTTGGAGTGCACCGAGCATAAAAACAGCGGTATGCCCGGAACGTCCAGGTATGTTACTACAAAAAACAAAAAAAATACTCCTGAAAGGCTTGAAATAAAAAAATTCAATCCTATTTTGAAAAAGATGACAATCCATAAAGAAATTAAATAATTTGAATCATGGCTAAGAAAGTAGTTGCTACATTACAAACAGCAGGTAAGAATTACGCTAAGGTGATAAAAATGGTTAGATCACCAAAAACAGGCGCCTATACATTTAAAGAAAATGTAGTGCATGTTGAACAGGTAAAAGATTATTTATCCAAAAAGTAATATTTTTTTAAAGATAAAAAAGTAATGGAGCTTTTTCCTGTGCAGGAAGGAGCTTTTTTGTTTAAAAATAACAATGATGGCTTTCTTAAACATCTTTTCTAAAGAAAAGAAGAAGGAAAAACTTGACAAAGGATTATCAAAAACCAAGGATAGTGTTTTTTCAAAGATTTCCAGGGCTGTTGCCGGAAAATCAAAAGTGGATGACGAAGTTCTTGATGATCTGGAGGAGATCCTTGTTACTTCAGATGTTGGAGTTGATACAACATTAAAAATAATTGAACGGATTGAAGAACGTGTTTCACGAGATAAATATCTTGGTACTTCTGAACTAAATAATATTCTAAAGGAAGAAATTGCTTCATTGTTGCTTGAAAATACTACCGATGATAATACTGATTTTTCAACTCCGTCCGAAAAACATCCTTATGTAATTTTAGTAGTCGGTGTAAATGGTGTTGGTAAAACAACAACCATCGGAAAGTTAGCTTATCAGTTTAAACAAGCCGGTAAATCTGTATTGCTTGGCGCTGCTGATACATTCAGGGCTGCAGCGGTTGACCAGTTGGTAATTTGGGCCAACCGGGTAGGTGTTCCCATTGTTGAACAGGGAATGGATGCTGATCCTGCATCAGTTGCTTTTGATACCATTAAATCAGCCATGGCGCAGGGAAATGATATTGTAATTATTGACACTGCCGGTAGATTACATAACAAAGTGAATTTAATGAATGAATTGACGAAGATAAAACGGGTGATGCAAAAGTTGATTCCCGATGCCCCTCATGAAATACTATTAATCCTGGATGCATCAACCGGCCAGAATGCGATTGAACAGGCACGTCAATTCACAGCAGCAACGGAGGTAAATGCCCTTGCCCTTACTAAATTGGATGGTACAGCCAAAGGAGGAGTAGTCATAGGTATTTCTGACCAATTTAAAGTTCCTGTTAAATATATTGGAATTGGTGAGAAGATGGAGGACCTCCAGATTTTTAACCGCACTGAATTTGTTGATAGCCTTTTCAACTAAATATTTATTTCATCAGTATATTATCTTTTGAAAACTAAATCTTCAAAAAAGAAAATAAATGTAATTTCTCTGGGTTGCTCAAAAAACCTGGTTGATTCTGAAGTTTTGATGGGACAACTCAAGGCGAATGACATATCTGTAGCTTTTGAAGAGGAGGGAACAGATTCAGATGTTGTTGTAATCAATACCTGTGGATTTATCAATGATGCAAAACAAGAATCAATTGACACTATTTTACAGTATATTAATGCTAAAGAAAGCGGAACAATTGAGAATGTTTATGTCATGGGTTGCCTCTCAGAAAGGTATATAGAAGAATTAAAGAAAGAGATACCCGCTGTAGATAAATATTTTGGTGTAAATGACATAAAACAAGTTGTTTCTGAATTGGGCGGTAATTATAAAACAGAACTTATTGGCGAGCGTAAACTTACAACCCCTTCCCATTTTGCATATTTGAAAATATCCGAAGGTTGCAACCGCAGATGTACATTTTGTGCCATTCCATCAATTAGGGGAAAACATGTTTCACGACCCGAAGAAGAAATTATTACCGAAGCAAGAAGGCTTGTTGCAAAAGGTGTTAAGGAAATTATCCTGATTGCCCAGGATTTAACATATTACGGAATTGATTTATACCGCAAGAACAAATTTGCTGCTCTACTTAAATCACTATCCGAAATCAGAGGTTTGGAGTGGATAAGGTTACATTATACTTATCCTGCAGGGTTTCCTGAAGAGGCACTTGCTTTGATCAAGGAAAAATCTAATATCTGCAATTACATCGACATGCCTGTGCAACATATCAATAACAGGATATTGTCCCTGATGCAGAGAGGTCATACAAAGGAAGAAACCATAAAATTACTCTCAAAGATCCGTGAGCAGTTACCTGATGCAGCACTGAGAACTACTTTGATTGTTGGCTTTCCCGGTGAAACTGATGAAGAATTTAATGAACTTGTTGAGTTTATTAGAGAATTCAAATTTGAGCGATTGGGTGTTTTTGCTTATTCACCGGAAGAGGGTACAGTTGCAGATAAGTTACCTGACAGCGTTCCGGAGAAAGTGAAAAATGAAAGGGTTGAGAAATTAATGGAAGTGCAGCAGGAGGTATCTCTTGAGATTAATAAAAGTAAGGTCGGCAAGGTATATAAAACACTTATTGATAGGGTAGAAGGGGACTATTTTGTTGGAAGAACAGAATTCGACTCTCCGGAAATAGATAATGAAGTTTTGATCAGCTCTCCGAATATGGAATTGGAAATTGGTAAGTTTTATCCTGTAAAAGTGCTAAAAGCGGACTATTTCGACATTTTCGGAATGGTTTCCCAAATTTGAACTAACTCCCAAATTTTGTACTCTTTATCCGTTGACGGAAATAGTTTACGAAAATGGATATTTTCCAAAAATATTCCCAATATTATTGTTTAGACCTAAATATCAGTAAATGAGATATTTAAATTTCCCAGTAAAAAAGCACTGACCTTTATATGTTAGTTGGTATTCATGTACAATGCACATTTGCAGGAGGATATGAATTATGGCACGCTGATTGAGTAGTTGTGCTCAGTTCTTTGATACAATAACCACGTAAAAACTGGTTAATGTAATCTGATAATTTTTCATGGTGGTTAATTTTTATTTGTAAAATTTGGTTTTGGTTGGTTAATTAGGTCGGAAAACTTGAATTATCTTCATAGTTTTCTGGCCTTTTTTTATTTAAACTAGATTTAGGTTTGCCGAATTATTTATAATTTTGGATTAAATCAAACGTTTTGAAGATTCAGATGTATAATAGGTATGGTTAATATCTTTGATTTGAATATTAACTCTTGACCTCATCAAGTTAATGAAAATAATTATTACAATATATTTTTTCCTGATAATTCATTTTGCCCTGGATGGCCAGGATATGTTTGGTGTGGCCAATAGTAATTATGCCGGAATATATGGTGTTCATTTGAATCCCTCTTCCATGGTGGGTTCAAAATTGTACATGGATTATAATCTTATATCGCTTAATATGTTTGGTGAAAGCAATTATATGCTGATAGAAAAAGGCGATTTTGTGGATTTGTTGTTCAATTGGGTTATACCTGTCTACTATACCAAAGAAAATGAAGAAAGGAATTTCACAATATTTCGTGACAAAGAATATTATAATGGTACTCAAAGTGTCAGGATAGTCGGGCCAGGAGCCATGGTAGTTGATGGCAAACATGCATATGGCTTGCATACTTCATTCAGAGCCAATTCATTTTTTAATAATCTCCCACAGGATATAGGCATTTTTATATATGAAGCCATAGATTTTGACGATCAACAACAAATTCCCTGGTCACATGATAAACCAATTCGTTCAGGTTCAATGTCCTGGATTGAGATTGACTTGTCATATGCATATAATTTTCATCGGTATAAATGGGATTCCTGGTCAATTGGAATATCGCTTAAGCCATTGTTGGGAATCTCTGGATTTTATTCAAATTTAAACAATGTTGATTATTATGTCCAGCACGACGATACAGCATATATAGGTAACCTTGATTTTAATTATATGTATTCACTGCCTGTTAATTACGATGATAATTCTTATGAAAGCCCACTTATTAGGGGGTTTGGTTTTGGAGTTGACCTGGGAGTTACTTATATGTATACAACAAAAGGGCACTCAACGAAATATTATGATCAATTATGTGCGCAGAGATATGATGACTATAATTATAAAATAGGTTTGTCAATCTTAGATCTCGGATATATTAGATTTTCAAAAAATGCTGAACTTCATGATTTTGCTGATGCTGAAACAGATTGGTACAGGAGCAATGACACACTCCCTTCAGGATCAATAAATGAGATAAATTATAAACTTGAAAGTTATTTCTCGGATTATTACGGACAATCTTTAGCAGATAACAAATTTTCATTGTACACGCCTCTGGCAATTAGTTTACAATTTGATTATCACCCTAAAAGATTTATATATTTGAATGGTACCCTGATTTATGGTATTGCTTTAGGAAATAATGTTTTAAAACGACCAACTATTCTTGCAATTACACCACGCTATGAATCAGCACGGTGGGAAGTTGCCTTGCCCATATCTATAGTTGAATGGCACATTGCTCAACCCCGACTTGGATTTGCATTTAGGTTTGGGAATTTTTTCCTTGGTACAGAAGATATTACCAGCGTTATCGGTTTAAAAGATTTTAGTGGTTTCGATTTTTATTTCGGATTGAGGCTCAATCTTACAAATAATTTCAGAATGAATTATATAAAAGAGAATTGCGGAGGAAGAAAAATACGTAATATTGAAACTTTTGATTATAGGAATTTTTAGTTTCTGTTATTTCTATTCATTATATCTTTGGATATTCAAATAGAATAGCCGGGAAATTAATATTTATTTAGAATTTAAGAAAAACAATTCATGAAAAAACTATTATTCAATGTGGCCACCCTTTGTTTCCTAATTGTAATGTTCTCATGCAAACAAAGCATTCAGTTTGAACAACTGGAAGAAGAAGAGGGAATCTCTTATTTAAACAATAAACCTTTCAGCGGAAATTGCAATGATTTTTTTCCTGATGGAAAAAAGAAAACAAACATGAACTTTCAGGACGGTTTATTGGAAGGAGAGTATATTTTATATCATATTAATGGTAACACTGAGTCCGAAGGTTTTTATAAAAACGGTAAGAGGACTGGAATATGGAAGAAATATCATGAAAATGGTAATATTTATTTAGAGGGTGAATTTATTGATGGACAGAAAAATGGGGAATGGAAATATTGGTATGTGGATGGACAGATGGAATACAAAGGTCATTGGGAAAATAATAATCAGCAAGGTGTGTGGCAAAGCTGGTATAAAAGCGGCCAACTTCATTCGGAAATTGAATGGGTGAATGGAGTTCAGCAAGGAAACGAAATTAAGTATTATGAAAATGGAAAAAGACGCAGTGAAGGATATTTCGAGAATGGACAACAAATGGGCGAGTGGCTTTGGTATTTTGAGGATGGAAAAATTGAATCAACTGAAAATTGGAAATCAGGACAACCTCATGGAGTTGTAATTACCTACTATTCCACAGGACAAAAGAAAAAGGAAGGGAATTGGGAAAATGGAAACAAACATGGTGTTTTTGAGGAATGGGATGAATCCGGTAATCTTATCAAGTCGGAAAAATACGTTTCAGGAAATTTAATCACAAACTAAAAGAAGAAAATCCTCAATAGAAACAAAAAACCCGGCATTATCCGCCGGGTTTCGTTTTTATGTGAATATGGATTAATTTAATTTAAACAATATAGGCATATTAAACTGTACACGAACCGGCTTACCTCTTTGTTTACCAGGTTGCCAATTGGGCATGTTTTGAATCACACGGATGGCTTCTTCATCACAACCGCCACCAATACCTCTTAATACCCTAACATCAGTTACTTTTCCATCTTTTTCAACAACAAAGGTTACAAATACCCTTCCCTGGATACCACTCTCACGGGCCATTTGAGGATATTTAATATTGTTGTTCAAATACTTGATACGGGCAGCTTCTCCACCAGGATAACCAGGCATGGATTCAACTACCGTAAAAATTTGTGCCTCATCCTCTTCCTCTGGTTCTTCAACCGGTTCATATTCCATCATTTCCGTATTTTCATCGGCCTCAACATCAATTTCTATTTCATCTTCAATTTCCACATCATCCTCAACTATTTCTATAATTGTTGTCTGTTGCGGTGGAGTAGGAGGAGGGGGAGGTTTTTCATGTTGAGTAATCTCAATCATTTCTTCCGGAATATCATCTACTACCCTGGTAGCTAAGTCAATTTCCAGCTTTTCATAACTTTTCCATTCAAATGCCAGAAGAATAACTGCAAGAGCTATCACCAGGCCGATTTCAATAAATATTATTTTTTTGTTTTCAAGGTCTGCTTTGGGTGATTTCTTTGTATCTCTCATAATTAATATATTATGTTTGAATTCTTATCAGGATGCTAAATTATTAATAATTGTAAACTTTAACAACTTATTTATTAATTAACGCTGCTATTAAAATCTTTATTGCCAAAATATTAGGGTCAAAAATCAATAATTGTATTATGACTCTACTAATTCAGTATAACCGGCAGTATCCAATAACTCGTCCAATTCTGCCTGGTTTGTTATTTTTATTTTAATAATCCATCCTTTGCCATAAGGATCTGAATTGATTGTTTCAGGTGTAGATTCAAGTTCTTCATTAAATTCCAAAACTTCTCCTGAAACAGGCATGAAAAGATCAGATACAGTTTTTACTGCTTCAATGGTCCCAAATATCTCATCTTTTTCGAGACTTTCATTAACGGTTTCTACCTCAATAAAAACAATATCGCCAAGTTCTTTTTGAGCAAATTCCGTAATGCCAATGTAAGCCATATCACCTTCGATCTTAATCCATTCATGATCTTTTGTATACTTCAAATGTGTTGGGAAATCCATAATTATGCTGTTTAATTTTACGATTCAAAAGTAATAAATTAAAAGTTTAAAAAATAAGGATTGGAATAAAAAAAGTTACCCACAAAATGTTAATATGCCGCGATTTGATTTTCACAAAAATTCAACTTTATTTCAAAAATTATAAAATATATTCTGTATATGATTAAATCTATTCAAACTATTGAGCCAGTGAAAACCTAAGACTGATACCACCACTCCATGTAGAGTTTCTATATTGTGATGGCAGGAATGGATTTGTTGTAATTTTATCATAAAACAGCCGTAATGTTAAACTTTTAGATAACATATAATCGATTGAAGCATTAATTCCGGTAACTTTTTGGCCAGCTGAAACCTGATTGATGTCTGAATCAATATTTCGCAATACCGTTTTATTGTTTCTTATTGAGAAATTGGCTTTTATATTTAAATCGCTTTTAAAAGTTTTTCCTTTTCCGCCCGTCAATCTGGATAAATTAACAGGGACTTCTTTAAACCTGAATCCTAATCCGATAATAAATTCATCACTGGAAACCTCCGTTAGTTGGTTGTTTGCAAAGCTCATGGATAAATTTCTTGATTTTTTCATTTCAAATTTTGCAAGTAAACTGTTTTGAAATGTCATGTCAATATTGATAAGCGGGCTAAATTGCTCCATAATAGTTACAACCGCAAAATCATATTCCGGATAGTAATCACCGTTATTTGGATTTTTACTGGTCGGAACAACCATTCCATTAATTGTATCTGGTAAGAAGTTTATACTTGTAGTGAAGGAACCAATATTGTAACTTGAATTATAAGCATGATTAAGCGTTACAGTTTTAAAGATTCCCTGGAGGAATGTAACTTTTGATAACCCATTATAGGAAATCCTCCAGTTAGGCAAAGGAATTGTCGGGAATGCATCGAGACTGACACTTTCAGGCGATTTATTGGAATAAGCTGCTACAAAGGATGGTAGCAGAACTGCTTGAGATGTAGGGCCATATCCTTCAGGAAAACCTGTAGAGTCATTCACAACTAAGTCCCTGGGGTCATCATTGGCAATTCGATTTGCAATATCATACCTGTAATCCAGCATGTTTTCAAAATACTGTGATTTTTCATTTTCAAGTGATCCCCCAAAGGCAGTCCCCCAGGTAATATATGTCATGGAAAAGGATCCCATTTGCATTGCGCTGTTTTCAATAAACCTGCCATCTATTGTATCATAAACATAGAGTGTTTGGAAGTTTTGTGCATACGTTCGATCAGCAGTGAGATCTATCTTTAGGTCACGGAAAGGTTCAAGGGATACCCGGAAGCTTAAATTCTTGTTGGCCATTTGCATATAAGATGTATTCAGCCGGTAATCTTGAGAAAGCCATCCTTCCTTGTTAAAATATTCAGGGCTCTCCGGTTGGGCGCCAAAAATAAACTTGAATCCCGGAGCATTTTTATTCCAGTCGTTGCCAAGTATGGATGCCTCAGGCATAAACCCCGGCAGTGTAGTTCCTTGATTTTGAGAATACTGGAAGGATACTTTTTTTACGCTCATTAATAATCTTAATACTGTTTCATAAGCTATTTTACCATAATTAACTTTTGGTTTTGTAACTTTTGTGGTATCGTCCGGATTTTTAGCTTGTTTTTTTTGGCCTTTTTTACCGGATCGTTTTCTGGGCGGTTGGTTTATTTTTTTGAGAAAATCAAGTTTATTGTATAACTTATTAAGATCAGCATTACCATTAATATTCCAGTTAACATTATTTGAAATCGTGTTTCCTAAAGCCTTCATTGCTTTTGGCGGTGCAGTCCAGTTGTACGACACGTTATAACCGGCAGTAGCTGTTACCCAATCAAGAAGAGGCAATTTATTTATTGGCAGGTTGTAATTGAAACTGGCCATTTGAGTATACCTGCTTTTTGTTCCGCCACTGAATATTTCGTCTTTTACCTTCTGTTGCTTTTGATCCGGTGTAATTTCATCATCAAATCCATCACCATCCAAATCACCACTATCCCAAATTATTTTATTAGATTCTGGGTATTCATCAATATAGCTATTGGCAACTGCATTAAAGCTAAAGGTCAAGGATTGGGCAAGATCAAATTTCAGATCATAAATCCTGTTCCAATCCCATGTTTTATTATAAGTGACATTTGTTATTACATTTCCAAGGCTTTTATTCCTTAGCTTTTTTTCATTGTACATCCTGTTCATATCAGTCCGGAAAGAGAACATTTTTGGCAGGAAATAAAAATTAAAATCTTTAAGAAACTGCAGGGCTTTGGTTTTAGAGATAAAACCAATTTTTTCAAAAGGTTTTACATTTTTGGGATTTGTATTAAAATTATATCCAATACCGCCTATGTGATTTTGTTCTACATCATATTCAATATCTACATTCCTGTGATATACTTCGCTGAATGAATAAGAAAGATCAAAATTCTCTATGTCATATATTCTTGATTTTTTTTGGGCGCCAACCCTGTCTTTTCTTACATTCATGAAGTTAATATTTTTACGCCTGGTGTAATCAATGGTAAGCGCTTTAATTGAATCCCTTTCATCTTTAATATCATATGAATCCAGTACTACGTCCAGTTCAAGGTCAGGATCGAGTGGATTAAATTTAGGTTTTATTTTAACCTGTGAGTAATCGAAGTGCATCGGGATTCTAACACCGGATTTCTCAGGGAAAAACTTTCCTAATTCCAGATTGGTGGCAATATCAAATTGTGACATAGCGTCAAGCTGTATCTCGGTTATTTTTTTATCGAGGCTTGCAAACCAGGGAGAGCTGTACGTTCCTGAGACTACGAGATTACCAAGGTCGGCAAGATTCATTGCCACACGTCCTGTTGTTGCCCAGCCACCTTGTTTGTTAAAGTCAGTTAACCGAAGTTCATTCACCCAAATTTCAGCACACTTTGTCGTACCATCATCTTCCGGGTTTAGAGCTGATTTTACAGGATTTCGAATCCCGATCATCATAGCTTTAACATCGCTAAGGGTGGGTGATCCCCGAACCGTTATCCTATGAGTTCCATCGTATGCATAGTAAGGCGAATTTAATTGTATATCCGATCCCTCTTGCCGCATGGCAGTGTTTCTTTCCAATTTAACATTGGCCAGTTGTTCCAGGTCAATTTCAAAATCATTTTCTTCTGGCCAAATTTTTTCAGGAGTACTTGCATCATTCCATTCAGTTGGTTTGAGAGGAATTTCATATTCGTAGTAATTTTGGGTAAAGTCAGAACCAAGCCGAATAAATATAGTAAGATCCCCTTGTTTTAAAACATCATCCTCTCTCGACTTTTCGGCATGTACAAACATTTTGAGTTTTTTGAATTGCCTGAAATCAAATTCAGCTGTTTTATAAGCTGCAGCTGCGTCGCCGTCGGCAAGATCGCAAACCCGCATCACCATCGATTGCTCATTCATCCGTGTCAGGTTTGTTGTTCCGATGTTTACCTCTCTTTCAATACCGGGAGGTTCAACATAATTAATGGGTTCTCTTTTTCCGTTTTCCTCAATGTTTACAGCAGATAAATCAAATGATTTGGCATTCAGCTGGCTACTGGTAAGATAAACATTGGGTTCAAGCATTTCATCGCTGGGAGGGTATCTTCTCCATTCTCCTCTTACAAGATCAAGTGTTGCAAAACGTAAAACGACAGGTTCTGAAAATTCTTTTAAAAACATTCTCATAAACCGAATTGACCTGAAATCAGTAATGTTACCAACTATCTTATCCGGAGTTTTAACTGGAATTTTAAACTGATACCAATTAACAGTAGTAGTTTCACCATTGGCAAGATCTGCCTCCCCTTCCTGAATATCGGTGATATAGTTTTCACCAACTTTCATTTTATTGGGTTTTAAAATAATCCTGTATTGAAAATATCTTTCTCCTTCGCTTAAAGTATTATCATTATTCAAATCCTCAACATTAGGCTTCCTGGTGTTTCCTTCATAATCACCACCATCTACATTTTCTGGAGAATTTCCGTCAGGCCCGTTATATTCTTTGTATCTTCTAAGAACACTGGAATAAGTATCATCAATATCAAGATCATCTCCACGGTAATTTTGATAGTTATCACCAGAAGGATCTGAATTAGCAATTTCATAAACTGTTGAATTTTCCCCATACAAGGTTTTCAGGTTATCCAAATAATAATAAGCGCTATCATATTCCGAAAATTCTGTAAAATAATTCCTTTCATCATCATCCCTTAATCCATCATAGCCTACATCCTGGTAATCACGAGCACCGGGTTCATTCGAAAATGATTGTACAAGATCAAGTTTATTAGGTATACGGCCCCAAACTGTATTAATAATATCGGTTTCATCAAAATTTTCGGAAATAGGCAATCCGTGCTCATAACTTTTGCGCGAATCTTTCAAAATATCTTCAGAAATGTCGCCAAGATTGAAATAAAGCTCACCACCACTATTTGTCGTATTTGGTGAGCCTTCTGCAAATGGATCCATCATCCAGAATTCAATATATTCAATATTTGCAGCTTCAAAATCAGGAGTTGTGATTTCGCGCATAATACCTCCCCATCTTGAGTCGGGAGTTGCAAGTGTACCATCTTCGTTGATACCGGCAGAAATTCCTGTTGGCCAGGAGTCGTAATTATAGGGTCCCCTGTCGCTGGGATAAAATGCCATATTAAACACCCCAATATTTGTAGGTGTTCCTTGTGCGATTTCTTTATTTGGAAATACTTCTTTTTCCAGAATTTGCCTTACATAGTTATTCGAAAGCTCATCATTGGTTATATTTGGTGGCCTTAAGCTGCTGTTCCTGTCGTAAAATACGCTGGGATCAACTACGTACCAAGCGACTTTAGCCCTGTTAAATCCGTAAGCTATACTGCTTTTATCCCCGTAAATATTGGCTTCCGGAAACAGGTCATTCTGGAATTGCGGGGTACTTGCCAGGTACCAGGAAGTATATCCGCGTAGATCAATGGTAGAGACCGTTCCTTCAAAGTCATCAATATATGATACACCTTCGCCTCCAACTGCCCTGGAATGACCCGGTAGAAAATGTGCAAATTCACCATCAATAGCAATATTTGAGGGAGCGGAAGTACTGATGAATGGTAATTTATCAACCAGTTTGGTGATAAACCTGGATTCTGTCTGATAGCTGTAATCCAATCCCCAAATAGTATTTGATATTGGATCATCACCGTAATTAACCTTTTGTGTTAAAGGTCGTTCATGCAGGTTTAATATGGTACCACCAATATGGAAATCCTTGCTAAAGTCATAATCAATGTGGGCGCCCATTAACCTTTTAGTTTGAATACTGAAAAGTGTATTACTTTCCATCGAGATGTTAATGGGTGTACCGGAATTTAATATTCCTTCATTAATGATCCTCACACGGCCCAATGTATAATCTACCGTATAGTCAACATTTTCAACCAGGGGAGTACCTCCGGCTGTTACGGTTACCGATCCTTGAGGCACATTTAAGGCATTAAGAGAAATTTCAGAACCCGACTGCGACTTATAATAACCTGAGATTAAGAATTTGTTTTTTTCAGTATATTGCTGGGCGCCGGTTTTTGTTAAGGTATAAAGTGAGTCGTAGCAGTATTTATTAGCAAGGTTTTCATATTCTTCTCCGAATTTTTTTCTTAAATAGCTTCCAAATGGTTCCAGAACTGTAAAAAATATTCTACCGTTTGAAGAATTGATAGTACCACCTTGTGTGGCTGCATTATCAAGAAAGTCAAAAACACCATCACCATTAGGGAGTGGATTTCCCAGGGCATCAAGGTTATCGAGATTAAAAACATTAATTAAAGGATCTCCGTTAAACGGGCCTTCTTCAAAATAACCCGTTGGTACACCGGTTTCATCTCCTGAATACAGAATATTTAAAGTAAAATCATCCCTGTTTACCTTGTAGGCGTTGAGCGCATAAACATTTTTCATCATCAAATCCCAGATAGGGCTTCTGATATTTACATAAGTGCTTTTAAGGAGTTTGACCATAAGACAATTCTGGCCTGTAATTCCTTCGTCAGAAAATTCGCCAACCTGGAAAATGGTTTCGTCTCCGATATTCTGGAATTGAAATGCTACTGCAAGTGTTTGATCTGAGTTTAAAGTGCTGTGCAGTGAAATAAACCCTAGTTTGCTATTGAAGGAATATTCATTTTGATTTAATTTTCTGGCTAATTCTATTTTTTCAAAATCTTCACCCTGCACAAAACCTTCGCTTAATAAATGATTACTCACTTTATTTATGTCTCTCATTTGATTTGAATCGAGAATTGAAAACAGAGTATTGGCTCTGTTATCGGGAAGTGGCGCCTGATCATAATTATTATCAGGTAAGATTTTATTACTGTGAATTTTTTCATATTCACCAATATCAGTAAAGGCTACAATATTACGGTTCTGAGTTACAGCGGCTCCTATATTTGTTACCCATACTTCAATTTTAGTTATATTTATACTGGAAGTAATGATGGGTAAATCGGCATAGGCTTTTTCATAGTTATCACGGAAATAATGAGCAAGGAAGAAGTGTTTTTTCTCTTCATAATCATCAGCTTTTAAAAGAAAATCATTGGTTTGAGCGCCTCCCTGAACAGTAATGGTTGAGGTTTCACTTTCTTGCTCAGAATAGAGCGCTGTAACTGTTGTTTTGCCAAATCTTAATTTGGTCTTTATGCCGAATAAACTCTGGCTTCCTGTTATTAAAGAACTGTTGAGGGGAAGACTTACATCACCGGCCTCAATTAATTGAATGATTTCGTCTTCGTCACCTTCGTAACTAAGATTAAGTTTATTTTCAAAATCAAAGGTAGCCTCGGTGTTATAATTGGTTTTGAATTCAATTTTATCTCCGATTTTAGCTACTACATTCATTTGGATCTTTTCCTGAAAATCGAAATTGACCTGGCTTCTTTGGTTTACATCAAGGGTAGGGTCATCTCTTGTATTACCAATTATTTGAAAAATTAATTCCACTGTACCTGAAGGGCGAATATCTATGGTGTGGCCTCCAAAAATTTTATCGAATGCTTTACCTCCGATATAAATGGAAGGAATAATACCACTTCTGGTGCCTACACCGGCAGCCTTGGCTCTTTCGCGCCAATATTCACTTACCGAATTTTCAAGGTCATATTCCCTGTACTCCTCAAGCGACATATAAGTGGGAGACCTGTAATCCAACTCTCCCATTTTATGTTTCATGATATACTGACCGGTTTCAGGATCATATTCAACCTCAGTTTCTAAATTAGAAGGAGGTTTTAAGAAAAGAGGATTTGTATTATCATCACCTGTATATGGAAATTGTTCTTCTTCGGTCGGGTAGGGAAGGTTGATGTGTTGGGTAGTGTCATTACCTGTAATTGAATCAGGAGGGAATAAAAATTTGTTCACTTTGTAATGATTATCTGCTATGTGCCATCCAGTTCGGGTGTTTCCCCAGGCAATGGAACAAATAAACATCAATAAAGTGAAGAGTAAACTATATCTTACAATCCGCTCCAAATAAAAAGTCTTTTCTAAAATCAAAAAACTTTGAAAAACTCAACTAATTCTAAAGTTAACAGTTTTTCAAAGTATCTAGTTAACCACCAAAAGTTTTACAAAATCTTCAATGCTTCTTTAATCAGTATTTCAACAGGAAGGTCTGCTCCTTCTTTTTCTAAAATTTTGCTTAAAGCCCTATCTGCTGCCAGCTTATTAAATCCTAATACAGCTAATCCTGATAACGCTTCTTCTTTATTAGTATTGTGTGCATCACCAACAAAATCATACGATATTTTTCCTTTTTCCAATTTGTCTTTCAAATCAATAATAATTCGTTGGGCCGACTTTGCCCCAATGCCTTTAACTGATTGTAAAACTGCCGGATTATTTCCAACTATGGCAGCGTACAATTTTTCGGTTGCAAGTGATGATAACATCAATAAAGCAGTGCTTTGCCCAACTCCTGATACCGATATCAATTGCTGGAAAAATTGACGTTCCTGTTCATCAGCAAAACCAAATAATACAAACCCAACTGGGGTCGTAGCCTCATTTTTTATGGCGAAATGGGTGAATAATTTAAAGTGTCCTTTGTCTTTTAATTTTGTAAATGTATTGAGCGAAATATTAATCATATACCCAATACCCTGACAATCGATCACGACATATGCAGGATTCTTCTCAATCAGTTTTCCCTCAATATATGAATACATACCTATGTTTTAGTATTTTAATTGATTAATTACAATAATACTACTACGAATTAAGTGAAATATTAAATAATGCTTAAATGCTTAAAAGCAATAATGAAATACTCTTTAGAATGCAAAATCCTACGATTTGATTTTCAAATTATTCATTATCAGAGATTAAAATATTGTAATACATTTAAGCATTTAGGCATTGTCGCATTTAAACATTAAAAATAACCTGATCGCTAAAATATGAATTTTAATAAATACACGCAGGCTTTGAAGTATAATTTGTAAACAATTTATCATTGAAAAATAATAGTGAAATAGTAGTTTTTTAAAAAAACAAATTATTAGTTTTGCCAGATTGTTAATTAATTCACAATAAAATATTTTTCGATGGATACTTTATTCAGAAAAGACGCTTTTAATTATCATTCAAAAGGGAGACCCGGTAAGATTGAAGTTGTTCCTACTAAACCGTATTCAACTCAAAGGGACCTGTCATTAGCCTATACACCAGGGGTTGCTGATCCATGTCTTGCTATCAAAGACAATCCGGATGATGTTTATAAATACACTGCCAAAGGAAATCTGGTCGCCGTTATTTCAAATGGAACGGCTGTTTTAGGTTTGGGAGATATTGGACCAGAGGCAGGTAAACCTGTTATGGAAGGAAAGGGCTTACTTTTTAAAATATTTGCAGATATTGATGTATTTGATATTGAAGTAAACGAAAAAGACATTGATAAGTTTGTTGATACTGTTGTTGCCATTGCTCCGACTTTTGGTGGTATCAACCTTGAAGATATTAAAGCTCCTGAATGTTTTGCCATCGAGGATAAGATAAAAGCAGCGGTTGATATTCCTGTAATGCACGATGATCAGCACGGAACAGCAATTATTACGTCTGCGGGTTTGCTCAATGCATTAGAAATTAATGGGAAGAAAATTGATAAAATTAAAATTGTTGTAAATGGTGCTGGCGCATCTGCAGTTTCCTGCACTAAGTTGTATATGAAATTGGGTGTAAAGCCTGAAAATATCACAATGGTTGATAGCAGGGGTGTTATACATAAGGACAGGACCGATTTAAATGAAATAAAAAAACAGTTTGCTACAAGCAAACCTGTCCATACATTAGAGGAAGCGATCAAAGGCGCTGATATGTTTCTGGGGTTATCCGTTTCCGGCGCGCTGAAGAAAGAATGGCTGAAAGGGATGGCTGATAATCCCATAGTTTTTGCACTTGCGAATCCTGTTCCTGAAATTCTCCCGGAAGAAGCATTTTCTGTACGAGAAGATATTATTATGGCCACAGGACGGTCAGACTATCCTAATCAAATTAACAATGTTCTTGGATTTCCATTTATTTTCAGGGGCGCAATGGATGTAAAATCAACCACTATAAATGATGAAATGAAACTTGCGGCATCAATAGCTCTGGCTGAACTTGCTAAATTGCCTGTGCCTGAGGAGGTAAATATTGCTTTTCAGACCCAAAACCTAAAATTTGGAAAAGATTATATTATTCCCAAACCAACAGATCCGAGGTTAATAGTTCATGTTGCACCAGCTGTTGCCAGGGCTGCGGTGGAGTCGGGTGTGGCAAGAAAACCAATAGAAAATTGGGATAAATACAGTGAAGAACTTAATAAAAGATTGGGAATCTCAAATCCTTTGATAAGACAGATTAAATCCAGCGTAAAACGTGATCCGAAACGTGTTGTTTTTGCTGAGGCTGAAAATTATAAAATGCTGAAAGCCGCTGAAATTGTTATGAATGAAAAGCTTGCCGAACCGGTTCTCTTGGGCAGTCATGATACCATAAAAGAATTGATAGAAATTAACGATTTGGAACTGGACGGAGTGGAAATTATAGATCCGAAATCGAAGAAAGAAAAACAAAGGAGACAAAAATTTGCAGAATTGTACTGGAAAAAAAGGCAGCGCAAAGGAGTAACAATGACATCTGCACAAGATGCTATGTTACATCGTAATTATTTTAGCCCGATGCTTGTAGAAAGCGGACATGCGGATGCAATGATATCCGGCCTCACACGGAATTATCCTGATACATTACGACCTGCCATTGAAATAATCGGTAAAAAGGAAGGCGCAAATATCGTGTCGGGAATGTATATAATTAATACAAAAGAAGGATCCTTCTTCCTGTCTGATTGTACAGTAAATAAAAATCCTACAGTAAAAGAGATGGTTGAAATTACTTTGCAAACTGCATTTGCAGTTGAGCAATTTAAAATCAAACCACGTATAGCATTTGTTTCCTATTCTAATTTCGGATCGAATGATGGCACTATTCCACAAAAACAAAGGGAGGCTGTATCTATCCTTCACAGGGATTATCCTGATTTAATTGTGGATGGGGAGATGCAGGTAAATGTAGCATTGGATGAGGAGATTTTAAGTGAAAGCTTTCCATTTTCGAAATTAGAAGGAGGGAAGGCAAATACCCTCATTTTTCCCTATTTAACTGCTGGAAATATTGCCTATAAACTTCTTCAAACAATCAGTAAATTTGAAGTTATCGGACCTGTGATTAACGGATTAAGTAAATCTGTTCATGTACTCCAAATTGGTTCCAGCGTTCCGGAGATTGTAAATATGGTGATGATTGCTGTTATGGATGCGCAGTGTGCCGAGAAGAGAGCCAAAAATAACGGATGTAAATAGCAATTTATACATCCTTTTTTGCCATATTAAAATATTTTATTACAACAGCCTTTTATTTTCACTGTTATTCATCATTTGTGTGAGTAGCTCATCTGGATTTTCAAAACGGTTATTTAAAATCATGGATGCGATGATATAAGGTTTGTAGCTGGCTTCAATATAAGTTTGGATCCTGTATTTTTCAAAAACTTCCTTTTGAACTTCTCCTTGCTCACAAGAAATTCCTGAAATGTCTGCAGGCAGACAATGCATATAAGGTGCATTTTTATCTCTGGTTAAATTCATCAATTTTTCTGTACATTCCCAATTTTTGTGTTTGGCATTGTGGTTTAATCCTTCCTCCTCAAGTTCTGAGATTTTAATGTGATCATTATTTTTCACCAATTCAGATTTTGCTTGCATAATATGCAAGGGCGACCAGCTTTTAGGATAAACTACATCAGCGTTTTCGAAAGCTTCTTCCATTGAATCAACAATTTTAAATGATCCTTCAGACTGTTGTGATTGGATATTTGCTTTATCAATTACTTTAGGCAGAAGATCGTACCCCTCTGGATGGGCCAAATGTACATCCATTCCAAAACGGGTCATTAAGCCTATAATACCCTGTGGAACCGATAATGGTTTTCCATAGCTGGGTGAGTAAGCCCATGACATCGCAATTTTTTTCCCTTGCAGGGCTTCGAGTGAGCCAAAATAGTTTTTCAGATAGAGTAAATCTGATAAACTTTGTGTTGGATGATCAATATCGCACTGCAAGTTTATGATTCCGGGGCGCTGTTCTAAAACTCCGTTTTCAAAACCATCATCCAGTGCCTTACCAAATTTTCGCATATAATCATTTCCGATCCCAATGTATTTATCATCCCTTATTCCGACAATATCAGTAAAAAATGATATCATATTCGCAGTTTCCCTTAAAGTTTCACCATGGCCTACTTGTGATTTTGATTCATCAAAATCCTGGATGGTCAATCCAAGCAAGTTGGCAGCTGATGCAAATGAAAATCTTGTTCGTGTGGATTGGTCCCTGAAAATTGAAACAGCTAATCCTGAATCAAAACATTTTGAAGAAATATTTGATTCCCTTAAAGATTTTAAAATCTCAGCTATTTTTATGATTTGAAAGATATCATCATCCGATTTTTCCCATGTGAGTAAAAAGTCTTTTTGGAATAGGTTTGAATTTAAATTCGATATTTCTTCAATGATTTGCTGAATAGCCATGTTATGTTTTTTTGAATAGATGATTTATTGATTAAATTGATAAAGCAAAAGCTGCATAAAATGCAGATGCTACTTGTAAGTCTTGAATTGGAATTTTTTCATTTGGTGCATGAGCCATCACTTCATCACCTGGGCCAAATCCAATAATGGGGATATTGTATATCCCATTGATGGTAACTCCATTAGTCGAAAAAGTCCATTTGTCAACTTTTGGAGGTTTATTAAAAAGTTCTTTGTAAGTGATAACTCCAGTAGTAATAACCGGATGGTTTTCCTCTATTATCCATGTCGGATAATATTTCTCCATTCCATACATCTTTCCTGTAAAAGCTTCTTCCTCATAATAGGGAATCGAGATTTTAGGATCCAATCCTTTCATCACCTCCTCCAATTCAAGAATGGCTGATTTTTTTGTCTCACCCCAGGTAAGCCTTCTGTCAATGTGCAATTGAGCATAATCAGCCACAGCACATAACGAAGGGCTATCAGATTTAAATTCGGAAATAGTTATAGAACCTTTACCAAGAAAAACATCATGTTTAAGTTTATTATTTAAGTCTTTGATTCTTAAGGCTGCTTCAGATGCCAGGTAAATGGCATTTTTACCCCGTTCAGGTGCCGAGCCGTGAGAAGATATGCCTTGAAATGAAATCTGGATTTCCATCCTCCCCCTTTGTCCTCTGTAAATATTCAGATTAGTGGGTTCAGTAATAATGACTACATCTGGTTTTATTTTGTCCTCCTCAATAATGTATTTCCAGCACAATCCATCACAATCTTCTTCCATTACACTTCCAATAAAATAAATCGTCAGGTCATCAGGAATTCCAAGTTCTTTTAAAATTTTGATGGAGGTGAGCATGGAGGCCACTCCTCCCTTTTGATCTACACTCCCTCGGCCATGAACGAATCCATTTTTAATTTCACCTGAAAAAGGATTAAAATCCCAATTAGTTATATTGCCAACATCAACTGTGTCCATATGCCCGTCAATGGCTATAACTTTTGATCCGTTGCCCATTTTACCAATACAATTTCCAAGTCCGTCAATTATTACTTCGTCTGCCCCACATTCTTCCATAAGTTGTTTTAAAACTTTCTGAACTGATTTTTCATTGCAACTGAGCGATTCGATTCGTACCAGTTTTGAAAGATTCTCGGCGCTCATATTAATATGCGCCTGTGATAATTCATTTATTTTATTAAAAATGTTCGCCATTGTCTCTGTTTAATTTGTCCAACCAAAAGTAAAAAATTCTCTGATTGATCAACTTTATTTTGGAAAACTTCATTTTTTTTATTTTTTCTTAGGTAATATAAACTATATAGTATAATTTTATTGAAATTATTGAAAGCAACTATTGATGTTTAAGGTAGTTAATTTAAAAGATAAAATAGTAGTTCTTTGAATTAGTTAGTTGATTATAAATGCTTTGTGAAGATACGTACAAAACGATAGAGAAGGTTTCTGAAGGGATTTATAAGGAAAAGGGTAGTAAATTTATATCTATTGCTTTTCCGGTGATTGATGAAAAGGAGGTTAAAAGCCAAATTGAGGAATTAAGGAAGGAATATCATGATGCAAGACATCATTGTTATGCATACAGGCTGGGTTTTGATAAATCGGTTTACAGGGTTAATGATGATGGTGAACCTTCAGGCACAGCGGGAAGACCGATATACGGACAGATAATTTCGAAAGACCTGACCAATATTATGGTAGTTGTTGTAAGATATTTTGGAGGCACTAAACTTGGAGTGAGCGGATTAATCAATGCATATAAAACAGCAACCAAAGAAGTGCTGGATAATGCACAAATTATTACAAAGACTATACAGGATATTTACCAGGTTAACTTTGACTATGAAAGTATGAATGACGTTATGAAAATTATCAAAGAAGAGAATATTAATCAGATTTTTCATAGTTTTGATCTGAAATGTGTGATAAAGCTTAGTGTTCGAAAAAATAATTCTAATAAGGTTTTTAAGAGGTTTAGTAAGATTAAGAATTTAAGGATAAATTATTTACACACAGAATAGACTATTTGTCTGGTATAATTGCGCGGATTGTTTATACGTTATTTTTTTTAGAAAGTCAAGTGCTTTTTTATTTTTTTTTTAACTTTATTTAGTTGAATTTTGTTCAAAATTTCCATAATGCAGTAGGCTGTCCTCTTGCCGTAAAGCTTTGAAATTTAATTAAATAGATGTGGTATTAATATATTAAATTGCTTCAATACAATTAGTTGCGAATGAAAAAAAATTGTAAGGCAGTTTGGGAAAGTTGTCTCAATGTAATTAAGGATAATATAAGTCACCAAAGTTTTAAAACCTGGTTCGACCCAATCAAACCGGTTAAGCTTAACGACAATGTATTAACCATTCAGGTCCCAAGCCAGTTCTTCTATGAATGGCTTGAGGAGCATTATATTACACTGCTCAAGAAAACCATCAAAAAGGAATTGGGAACCGAGGGAAGGTTGGAATACAGTATTATTATGGAGAATTCATATAATAATTCGCCCCCATATACTGTAAATTTTCCAACGTCAAATAAAATAGCAACTTCCAATCCTCCTGTGAACATGCCCATTGATTTGAACAAAGGTTCATCTAAGGATATTCCTAATCCCTTTATTATTCCCGGACTTAAAAAGATTAAAGTTAATTCGCAACTGAACGAAAACTATTCATTTGAAAATTTTATTGAAGGTGATTGTAACAGATTAGCCCGTTCAGCCGGTTTTGCGGTTGCCAGTAATCCTGGTAAAACAGCTTTTAATCCACTACTGATTTATAGCAATGTTGGATTAGGGAAAACACATTTAGCTCATGCAATTGGTTTGGAAGTTAAATCTAATTACCCGGAAAAAACCGTACTGTATGTAACTTCTGAACAATTTACGAATCAATATATTGATGGAGTCAAAAATAATAGTCAAAATGACTTTGTTCATTTTTATCAAATGATCGATGTATTGATCGTTGATGATATTCAGTTTTTAGTAAAGAAGGAAAAAACACAGGAAGTTTATTTTCATATTTTCAATCACCTGCACCAAAATAACAAACAGCTTATAATTACTTCTGACAAACCTCCTGTTGAAATGGAGGGTATGAATACCCGATTATTATCAAGGTTTAAATGGGGACTGTCAGCTGATTTGCAAGTGCCCGACCTGGAAACACGAATTGCAATTATTGAGAAGAAATTATACAAAGATGGTGTTGAAATGCCAAAAGATGTAATTGAATATCTAGCTTATAGCATAACAACAAACATAAGGGAACTGGAAGGAGCTTTAATTTCCATTCTTGCACAATCATCTTTAAATAAAAAGGCAATTACGCTTGACCTGGCTAAAAAGATGATTGATAAATTTGTGAAAAATACTTCCCGCGAAATATCAATCGATTATATTCAAAAAGTTGTTTGTGATTATTTCGGATTACCGTTAGAAGCGATAAATTCGAAAACAAGAAAGCGGGAAATTGTGCAAGCCAGACAGTTAGCCATGTTTTTCTCAAAAAAACTCACTAAAGCGTCTTTAGCTACTATTGGGCTTCATTGTGGGAATAAAGATCATGCCACTGTGCTACATGCCTGTAGAACCGTTAATAATCTGGTCGAAACTGATAAGCAATTCAGAAACTACGTTGAAGAGCTGGATAAGAAGATTACTTTATAACAAATACTAAAATTTCTTGGATATTTAAATAATTTTTATTATCTTACCAGAGTTTAGTATATATAGTAAAAGATTAAGTTTTTATTATGAAAAGTTTTAATTCGGCAGATATGAATGTTTTATTTCTATGTCATGCTAATATGTGCCGTTCTCCTTTGGCTGAAGGATTATTAAAGCTTATATTGAAAGAAAGAAATATCGATGCAAATGTTGATTCCGCGGGATTTGAAGTCTATCATATTAATGAATCACCCGATGATAGGGTAATTAGTAAAGCGTTACAACATGGAATTGATCTTTCAAAGAAGAAGGTGAGATTATTTGCAAGGGATGATTTTGATAAATTTGATAAGATTTATGTAATGGACACCCTGGCTTATAGAAATGCTTCATACTTTGCAAGAAATGAAAAGGACAAAGCTAAATTGGATTATGTTATGAATCTGATCAAGCCGGGTTTAAACGAATCTGTTCCTGATCCTTATTTCAGAAAACTTGAAGCTTGTGATGAAACATATGATATTTTAACTAAAGCTTGTCGCAAAATTGCGGATACTATTTCCGAAGAGTACGTAAATTAATAATTTTACACTGACAGTATTAAGTTGAATAATCCTCCTGATTTTAATACCATACAGCAAGCAGCCAAACGGATAGAGCGTTACATACACAGGACACCGGTTTACAAGTCGGACAACCTTAATGGTTTAGTTAAGGCCGAGGTTTTTTTTAAATGTGAGAATTTTCAAAAAGCCGGGGCTTTTAAATCAAGGGGAGCTATTAATGCAGTTTTTTCCTTAACAAAAAAGGAAATTGAAAAGGGCGTGTGTACACATTCATCCGGGAATCATGCGGCAGCTCTGTCCAGGGCGGCAGCTCTCAGAAAAACAAGCGCATACATTGTGATGCCTGAGAATTCTTCTAAAGTTAAAATAGCAGCTGTAAAAAATTATGGAGGGAAAATTTCTTTTTGTGAGCCAAACCTGGCATCAAGAGAGTCTACACTTAAAAATGTCAGGCAAAAGACAGGTGCTACAGAGATTCATCCATATAATGATTATCAAATAATTGCCGGTCAGGCCACTGCCGCCAAGGAGTTATTTGAAGATATTGATCAATTAGATATTATTATTGCTCCGGTTGGTGGAGGAGGCCTTCTTAGTGGAACTGCTTTAACAACTCACTATGTTTCTCCCGGAACTAAAATAATCGCAGCTGAACCGGCAGGCGCTGATGATGCTTATCGGTCATTCTATCAGAATAAATTTATTCCTTCAATTAATCCGCAAACAATCGCTGATGGCCTTCTTACATCGCTGGGTACGCTAACTTTTCCAATAATAAAAAAACATGTAAATGAAATTTTAACCGTGAGCGAAAAAAGTATTCTTGAAGCGATGAAGTTGACTTGGGAAAGGATGAAAATCATTATCGAACCATCATCTGCTGTTCCCTTTGCTGCTATTCTTGAGAATAAATCTTATTTCCTTAACAAGAGAGTTGGAATAATAATTTCCGGTGGGAACATTGACCTCGAAAAAATCCCATGGATAAGTTCATAAATTGGTATTGAAATAATGAAGAAAGGTGTTTTATATCTTATTCCATCATTTTTATCTGAAACAGAATATGATAACGTTTTTCCTGTATTCAATAGGGAAATTATCCTTACATTGGATGAATTTATTGTAGAAGAATTACGCACTGCCCGCCGTTTTCTTAGAAAAATTGGATACAAGAAAGATTTTGATAAAACTCAATTTCATATTTTAAATGAGCACACCGATCTAACAGTAATTGAAAAATATCTTAAGAATATAACGTCCGGGAAAGATCTCGGATTACTTTCAGAAGCCGGAACACCATGCATCGCCGATCCGGGAGCCGAAATTGTACGAATAGCGCAGCAAATGAATGTTCAGGTTGTTCCATTAATTGGCCCTTCTTCAATTTTTTTAGCGTTAATGGCAAGTGGATTTAATGGTCAGAATTTTGTTTTTCATGGTTACCTTCCCATTGATAAAAAGGAAAGAAAGAAAAAGATTATGGAGATTGAGCAAAACGCAAAAAAATATGATCAAACCCAGATCTTCATAGAAACACCATACAGGAACAACCAGATGTTTCAGGGTATTATTGAGGCGTGCGCTTCGGAGACTTTACTCTGTATAGCATGCAATATTACAGGTGACGACGAAAGTATTATTACTAAAAAAGTTAAGGATTGGCGAAAAACAGAACCTTCTTTGCATAAGAAACCTGCTGTTTTTTTATTGTATCATTGATTCAAGAATAAAACAAATGAGAAATATTAATAATTTATTTAACTATTATGGCTTTCTTAACCAACATGTGCTTATTGGATATTAGTTTATAAAAGTAAATCCCTTTAGGAACTTTTTGTCCGGCATCATTATCACCATACCATTTTATAGTGTAATCTCCATAATGATAGATTTTATTTTTAATTAATTGCTTGACTAACCTTCCTGTTGAATTATATACCATTAAACTGATATTTGCATTATTGCTTTTAACTTCAAACTCAATTGTAGTAAAGTTTGAAAATGGATTGGGATAGTTATTTTTTAAAATGAGGTAGTTTGTAGTTGTGGGTAGTAGATCAATTTCTTCTTCAACAAGCCCAGTTATTAAGAATGTATCACGAGGATTTACAACACCATCAACCAATAAAAACCTTGGTTGTAAATCATAAGTTGATGTTGTAGTACAAATTCCATCACCAACAGTGTCAACTGGAAAACCTAAAGTTGTATCAGCGGAATAACTATTTACACCAAGATAACAATTATCTATAAATCCACCACGGTAAATTATTACATCATTGTCAATTGGCCAAAAGAAAAAACCCGTAACTGACGGCAAAATATTACATCCAAAAACCAAAGGTGAAGGATAATTGGTTGTATCAAATGAATACCATGGATTACACCAAATAGCAATGCTATTATATAAATGCTCAAACTTACAATAGCTTACAATAGGAAAGCTTTGTCCCCTACAAGCAATTGCAGAACCACCTCCTGTTTCCAATGCTGAAATTGTATAGCTAAAGTGGCAATGATCAATAATTGGTGAAGAATTTTCACAGAATATTCCTACATCCGCATTCCCTTCCCATTCATCTCCAGGTATATTTATTGCACCTATTAAATTGCAATATTTAAGTTTGCTTTCACCATTTGTTGATGTATTATAAAATTGAATACCACACCAAATATTACCATTTGAAATATTGTATTCAGGATCTCCCAGAATTATTTGCTGATCTTTATTGCCTATTGCAATAAAGCAACCATATATTTCTATACCATAATAATACATTGCACCTTGTATAAATTTTACTATTTCATTTGGTAAAATTTTCAGAGTATCGTTTTCAAGAATAATAATATTATCATGCACCTCGAATATACCTGTCATTGTGTTATAGGATATATTGGGGCTTAATGTAGTTAACGTATCCATCGTATAACACACCCCTTCGTTGGAGGATGTCCATGCTGAGAGGTTAAGGTTTACGGCCATTAAAATGGAAAAAAGCAAAGTAAATTTATAGTGTTTCATATTGTCTTGTTTTTCTTCAAATTTACAAAATTTCAGGATTTAACAACAATGGCTTTTTTCACCAACATTTGATCTCCTGAAAAAAGTTTGTAAAAATAAATGCCTTTTGGAACAGGGCTGCTATTTTCATTGTCTCCCATCCAAACGACATAATGACTTCCCGACTGGTATTTTTTATTATCAATTAATTTTTTTATGCAATTACCTTTTGAATCATATATAAATAAGCTTATATTAGCATGTGGTTTTTTGACTCCAAATTCAATTGTGGTATTTGAAGAAAATGGATTAGGAAAATTGGTATTTAATGTGAGGTATTGTGTAGTGGTGGGTAATACTTCAACTTCGATTTCATTTATGTCCGTTAACAAGGTGTCTCCGCGTGGATTTACAACTCCATCAACCATGTAGTACTTTTGTTGTAATTCGTTGTTTGAAGTGGTTGTGCAAATTCCATCTCCAATTGTGTCAATAGGATTGCCCAGGGTAGTATCTGCATAGTATGACCAAAATCCTAAATAGCAATTATCGAGAAATCCACCGTAAAGTACAACGATATCATAATCACATGGCCATCCATAAAAACCTCCAACACTACTATGAACGTTGCAACCATAGACTAAAGGTGAAGGATAATTAATTGTATCCTGACCAAATCCGTAAACATTGCACCAGATAGCAATACCTCTAAAGAAGTTTTTGAAATTACAATAACTTATGATTGGATAGCTTTGGCCTTTAATACCAACGGCTGAACATCCGTTTGACTCCGTAGCCGTGGCCATATAAATAAAAGTACAATGATCAATTATTGGTGAAGCATTCTCACAATAGATGGCTGTTTCTTTGAATTCATCAATATGTTTTACAGCTCTTAGAGTGCAATACTTCAATATACTTTCCCCATTTTGTGAGGTATTGTAAAACTCAATCCCATTCCACCAATCACCTGAACCTGTAGCGAATGTAGCTTCAGGATCTCCAAGGTGAATTTTCTTGTCAGCTTCACCTTCTGCAATTAAGTATCCATAAATTTTAATGCCTCGTTTTACAATATAGGGTATTGCATAACTAAAAAACTTAACTGTTTCCCCAGGAAGAATTTTCAATGTATCATTCTCCAAAATAACAATATTGCAATCCACCTCATACATCTCATCAATTGAGTTATAACTAATATCATTGCTTAACAGGCAAAGTGTATCCATGGTATAACTTACCCCTTGGTTGGAGGATGTCCAGGCGGAGAGGTTAAGATTTAATGAAAGTAAAAAAGCTAATAAGGCAATTGGAATTATTGATTTCATTAATTAATATTTTGAATAAAATTACTAAAATTTGCTGTAAGATTATGGGGGTTTTAAGATTATCTGATGAAATAGTAAGTACATGACCTGTGCATTAGTTATTCATGCCGCTAATAATAGGGCAAAAAATTTGCAAATCCATATTAGAATTCTGCCATTTTTTATTTTAGTGGATTTCTTCTATGGGAAATTGAGAAATTTTCTTCATGGAGTTGAAAAAATAAAGAAGCATATAAATAGAATGAAATTTATACTATTACAACTTTATTAACTGATATACTATATCGTTGTTGTATATTTGCTCTGTGTAAAATAATAAATAAAAGTTTAAATACTACTAAATTTATGAATTCAAAGACTCTACGCTTACCATTATTCTTCCTAATTATTTTTGGATTTTTTCATTTACCTGTGTCCAGTCAGGTAGTAATCAATGAATATTCGGCCTCGAACTTAAGTACAGTTGCTGATAATTACGGCAAATACGAGGATTGGATTGAACTCTATAATACCGGACCCAGTACTGTTGATCTCGGCAACTATTATTTAAGTGACAAACTTAACAATCCCGGTAAATGGCAATTCCCTCCGGGTTCTAATATTGCTCCGGGTGGATTTCTCATTGTCTGGACCTCCGGAAGAGATGAGGTATCAGGCGGACACTATCACTCCAATTTCAAACTAACACAAACAAAGGATAATACTGAATACATTATGTTCTCCAATCCTTTTGGAGTGGTCCTTGAACAACACGCACTTCAGATTACCCGGTTAGGACACTCTCGTGGCCGGACAACTGATGGATCGGTGAACTGGAGCGTATTTGCCACGGAGACTCCGGGTGCATCAAACAATACTTCCAATGTATATTCCGGGTATGCTGAAAAGCCAATCATGAGTGTTGAAGCCGGATTTCATACAGGATCTGTATTGGTTGAAATAACTACAAATGAACCAAATTCAGAAATCCATTATACGACTAACGGAACAGAACCCACCTCTGCATCTCCCTTGTATACTGCTCCGATCAATATTACATCAACTACTATTTTAATCGCCCGCACCTATAGCAACAACAGTTCCATATTAAAAAGTCTTGTGGTATTCAATACCTATTTTATAGATGTTACACATTCTTTGGCTGTAATGTCAACATCGGCAGCACAACTTGACGATCTCTTAAATGGGAATCAATCACTCAGGCCATTTGGTACTTTTGAATATTTTAACGAACAGGGAGTAAGAACCACATATGGTTATGGTGAATTTAATGAGCATGGCCAGGATTCGTGGGTTCACGATCAACGAAGTATCGACTACATTACCCGTGATGAATGTGGTATCAATTATGCCATAAGGGATACGATCATTCCTTTGACAGATAGGAAAAATTTTCAACGAATTATTCTCAGGGCAGCCGGCGATGATAATTATCCCGGTATTGATACAAGCGCTCTTTTGCGGGACTTCTTCGTACAAAATACAGCTGAAAGAGGAGGAATGAACCTGGATGTTCGAAAGGGAGAAAAAGGTGTTTTATATGTGAACGGGATATACTGGGGCATATATGGTTTCCGCGAAAAAGTGAGTGATCATGATTTTACAGATTATTATTACGACCAGGATAAGTACCATCTCTATTATCTTAAGCTGTGGGGATGGAGCTGGGCCGAATATGGTGGGCAGGAGGCCTGGGACGACTGGAATACGCTCCATGATTTCATCAAATACAATAATATGGCAAATCAGTCTAATTTCGATTATGTAAAATCACAGTACGATTACACCAGCCTGGTGGATTATGTTCATATCAATTCTTTTGTAGTTTGCTCCGACTGGATCAACTGGAATGTGGGTTGGTGGAAAGGAACTGATCCGGCAGGAGAGCACCAGAAATGGGGTTATGTATTATGGGAT
The DNA here is from genome assembly GCA_030596605.1 of Bacteroidales bacterium. Classification (GTDB taxonomy): domain Bacteria; phylum Bacteroidota; class Bacteroidia; order Bacteroidales; family JAADJA01; genus JAADJA01. The sequence continues at coordinate 12,074 of JAUVJI010000004.1, read as the reverse complement.
GAGGATGCCACCTTTGCGCATTATATCAATTACACCGGTGTTCCGGAAATAAGCCCTTATGCCTCCCCCTGCTTCCCTGAAGGATTGACCAACGACCCGGAAGAACATATCTATGTATTGAATAAGCTCATGGACAACCCTGAGTTTGAGCAATATTACATTACGCGATATATTGACCTTTATAACACCGTTTTCCAACCTGATAGAATGATCGGATACCTGGATACCATTGCAGCTAAAATGGCTACAGAGATACCAAACCAGGTTGCCCGTTGGGGAGGAAGTGTATCCGAATGGGAGAACAATGTTCAGAAAATCAGGAATTTTATAAACAACAGGTATGGCTATCTTCCCACTGGATTTAATAATTGCTGGAACCTTACAGGTCCATATGCAATTTCAATTGATGTAGAACCGGCTGACGTGGGCATCGTTCAACTAAATTCACTTACACTGGAGGACTTTGTCTGGCAGGGCAACTATTTTGGTGGAATCGATAATAAACTGACAGCAATCAATACGCATCCAGGTTATGAATTTGATCAATGGATTCTCAGCAACAATAGTGTCACGCCTTCAGATACAGTTGAAGATGTGCTATTGAACTTAACAACCGGGGATTTTATCACAGCCAAGTTTAAAAAGATCCAGCTGGTGGATTCGGTTCTGATCAATGAAATAAACTATAATTCCACTGTCTCTTTTAATCCAATGGATTGGATAGAATTAAAAAATATTTCCACTGAACCCATTGATATTTCACAATGGGTGTTTAAGGATGAATTGGACATCAATCCTTATACATTACCTATAAACATTACTATTGAGCCAGGTGAATATGTTGTGTTATGTGAAGACACCATACAATTTAAAGCTCATTTTCCTGAAGTGAATAATTATTTTGGAAACTTCGAATTTGGTTTAAGTGGCGGTGGAGAAGTAATCAGGTTGTACAACGAAAGTTTAGAGCTTATTGATTCGGTCCATTATGACGATGCTGGCCTGTGGCCGGAATTGGCGGATGGTTATGGCCCAACCCTTGAACTTGGAAACGATACTTTGTTCAATAACTTCCCCGAAAGCTGGCATGAAAGTTATGTGATTGGAGGTACTCCCGGAATGCCAAACTCAGTGAAGTTACCACCTCAATTATATATCAACGAATTTATGGCCGACAATGACAACATTATTGCCGATCCGCAGGGTGAATACGACGATTGGATTGAGTTGTATAACGGTGGCGAACAATATATTAATATGGGAGGGAAATATATTACGGATAATCTTTCGGTTCCTACCGATTATCAGGTTAAAGACGATGCACTTGACTCGACCATGATTTTGCCAGGAGAATTTTTGCTGCTCTGGGCTGATGAGGATGTAAACGATGGTGTTCTTCATCTTGGAATTAAACTCTCAGCTTCTGGCGAACAGATTGGAGTGTATGATGAAGATGGTGTTACTGTGCTGGATTCCCTGACTTTTGGACCACAAACAACTGATATTTCTTTTGGAAGAATCCCGGATGGTGGTGAGATCTGGATAATTATGTCAAATCCTACTCCAGGGGCATCCAATGTACGTGATATAATTCTTGACCTAAAGGTATTACTTGAAGGGCCATTTAATGGTTTAGAAATGAATACGGACTTGGCCGGCCAACCCGATTTCCCGTTTACACAACCTTACAACTCTGAGCCATGGAATTATACAGGCGATGAATCCATTGTTGCGATTCCTTCCCAATCAGTTGTTGACTGGGTGTTGGTTGAATTAAGAGAGGCCACTGAAGCAGCATTGGCCTATGAAAGCACAATAAGGGAAACGCACGCAGGATTTGTACTCAAGGATGGAACAGTAACAGATATCAGCGGTTCAAATAATCTTACCTTCAATTTTTATTATTCCGATAGTTTGTATGTAGTTGTTAAACACAGAAACCATCTTGGTGTTATGTCTGCATTTGCATTAAAGGAAAACCTGGGATTATATGATTATGATTTTATTACTTCAAATGAACAAAGTTATGGGAATAATGCAGTAACTGAGCTTACATTTGGAAAATGGGGAATGATTTCCGGAGATGCAAATGCCAGTGGGCTAATAGATATTTTGGATAAGGACAACCATTGGTCAACCGAGGCAGGAGTGTCAGGCTATTACCCGGCGGATTTAGATTTAGACTCCCAACTTAATAATATAGACAAAAATGATTACTGGCTGCCCAATGAAGGGAAATCTGTTCAGGTGCCTGAATAAATTACTTTGTCGGTTAGCATATTTCTAATTTTTCCATTGTTTTGCTGAAAAAATCTTTTTTCAAATCCTTGAGGGTGCCATAATAGAAAGTGTTATGACTTTGACTTTTTAATATGTATGCGAAATACGAAATAAAAAAAACCAGTCTTCGCTTGACTGGTTTTGAATTTGGCGGAGAAAGAGGGATTCGAACCCCCGGAGGTGTGACCCTCAACGGTTTTCAAGACCGCCGCATTCGACCACTCTGCCATTTCTCCGTCGGCAAAATTACAATAATTTTTTTTCATCAAAGAAATTTTTAATCTTTTATCATTCACCATAAAAGGTGGAGGTGAAATATTGTGTGGTTTAATTAATAATTAATCCATGCTGATTAGATTTTTTCAATTTAAATAAACATATATGATTGTGCAACAAAATCCGACAAATCAGTGTCTAACTAAAAATAGCAAGAAATTATTGGGTGACTCTTAAGTTATTTAATAATTTTGCGACTTTTCAGTGGATTTATTTAAACAATGAGGTTTAGCAGGCGAACGATTTTATCGGTTATATTAGTACTTATTTTTCTGGTAATGTTTCTTCCAATTAAGATTCCTTACAGCTTTGAAGCAACGGCTTTGGTGTTTCCATCCCAGCAATGGTATCTTAATAGGGGTCAGGACGATAATTACGTTAGTGAACTTCATGATTTCAGAACCAATGTTATTAGTCATTTAAAAGGGTATAAGTTTGAACGTGGCGATATTGCTGAAGTACATATTAAGGATGGATTGAAATCAGATGATTATATTACCCATACTGACACCATTGCCTATATCCACTCTTTTTTTATTGAAAATGAAATTATCAAGCTGGAAAATTTGAAAGAAGTCGAACTTGCTGCTCTTAATGCTAATATTGCGGGTCAAAAGCAAGAACTGATTGATGAACAGGAGCAGGAACTGATTTTTGCAAAGCAGCAGCTTATTTTGGCAGAAAAAAATTATAACAGGCAACTTGAGCTTTTTAACGACAGTGTTATTTCTCTTGCAGAATTTGAGATTTATGAAAATTCTTACTATTTGGCAGAGATAAATGTTCAAATAGCTCAAAATGAGTTGCTGTCTATAGAAACAGGTGAAAAATCAGAGCAAATTGAATATATTCAGCAAAAGGTAGAATCATATACAAAGCAAATTGAAACCATGAATAGTTTAAAGCAACAATATTACATTAAGTCTCCCATTAATGGTATTGTTAGTTTTAATTCAGTATTGGATGGAATCTTAGCAGTAAGCGATACAAATCAATTCTTATTGAAAATTCCGGTTAAAATGCATAATATCCAATACCTTAACAGAATTTCGGCCATTCGATTTTCAATTCCAGGGTATGATGATAAAATTGACGCGTCATTTATTGGTTTGGATGGGAATGTAAATTTAATGTCGAATCAGCAAATGGTTATAGCAAAAGCACTCATCGAAGGAAAAATACAAAAGATATTTCCGGGTATGGCCGTACGGTGCAAGGTTATGTGCGATGAAATTACTATTTTTGAATTTTTAAAAAGGGGAATTCATTTGAAGTTTTAGTCGATGCGATACGAATACAAATACATTATTCATAACAGTAAGATGGATCGCTTACGCGAAATGTTTTTGCCCTTTGTTAACCTGGATAAATTTGCTGAGGCCGGAGAAAAACCACAATATACTGTTCGATCAGTTTACTTCGATACCCCAAGGTTTGATTTTTATTATGAAAAAATTGAAGGGATTAAAAACAGAAAAAAAGTCAGGCTTCGTGGGTACAATGATGAGGATAAAGATGCTACTGTTTTTCTTGAAATAAAAAGAAAATATGATATACCCATAATTAAGTACAGAGCTCCTGTTACATTCGGCGATGCACTTGAAATGTTTAGTGATACAAGGATAAACGGACAGATAATATCTGACAAAATATTTCCCAAAGGACATGAAAACTCCAAAAGATTTTTTTACCAGGTTTTTAGCAAAAATCTAAGACCGGTTGTGCTTGTAATTTATGAACGGGAAGCATATCTTAGTAAATTTGACGAAACTGTGAGATTAACGATTGATAAAAATTTGAGAAGTAAGGCTTATCCGACTTTAAACGAGTTATTTGAAGAAAATAGGATTTCCGGTTCATTGTCAAATCATTTTATTCTTGAAGTTAAATTTAACTCCTATTTCCCGGTTTGGCTAAATCCTATTATAGCCAACCTGTCTTTGAAAAAACAAGCAGCATCGAAATATGTAATTTCTATGGATACAAATAAAGTGGTTACCCGGCTTACAAAATCTAAAATTTTTACCAGGTCTAAATGGCCGAATTGATAATATACACAATATTTAGATATGTTTGAACAATTTCAAAATCTCGACATATTTCCAGTGACAGTATTAGATGTGTTTACCAATTTATTGGTTGCACTTGCTTGTGGGATCATCATAGCTCTGGTATATAGGTTTATATATAAGGGGCCAAGTTATTCGGTAACTTATGTAAATTCTATCGTACTGCTAACATTGATTACATCCATTGTGATTTTAGTTATTGGGAACAACCTGGCCAGGGCGTTTGGACTGGTAGGTGCCATGTCGATTATTAGGTTCAGAACAGCAGTACGCGATGTACAGGATATCGTGTTTATCTTTTTTGCACTTTCGGTAGGTATGGCAGCCGGAGTAGGTTTGCACGTTATAGCGCTTGCCAGTACAATTTTTATAAGTCTGATCGCAATTGTATTGGTTACCTTTAATTTTGGAGCGCCTAGGAAAAGGGAATATTTAATTCAGGTTTCTTATATATCAACCATTGAAAATGAAACCGAACTTAAATCAATTTTAAGGAAACATTGTAAAAAATTGCGACTTGTCAATATGAAAAAATTGGGCGAAGATAATGTTGAGGCATTTTATCAGGTCAGTTATAAACGGAAGGATAGAAGTAGTGAATTGTTAAGGGAACTTAATGGCTTTGATCAGGTTCAGCATGTAAACCTTTTCTTTGATGACGATGATGCAGATTCTACAACTTAAATAAATATAATTGATCTATGAAGGCAATGATATATGCAGCCGGATTAGGCACCCGATTACATCCCATCACTCAGGAAATTCCTAAAGCATTAGTCCCAATTGGGGGAAAACCGTTGTTGGGGATTCTTATTGAAAAATTAATCAAAACCGGAATTCATGATATTATAATCAATGTTCATCATTTTGCCGATCAAATTATTGATCTTGTAAAAAAAAATGAGAACTTCGGAATTAATATTCAATTCTCAGATGAAAGAAATGAATTATTGGACACCGGTGGAGGGTTAAAAAAAGCCTCCTGGTTTTTTGAGGATGGCCAGGCCTTCCTTCTTCATAATGTGGATGTGCTTTCGGATATTGATTTGAATGATCTGGTAAAAAGTCATTTAAGATCAAATGCCATAGCTACGGTTGCCGTTAGAAAAAGATCAACATCCAGGTATTTATTATTCGATCAGGAAAACTATTTATGTGGCTGGGAAAATATTAAAACCGGTGAACGGATAATGGCAAGACCAACTAAGTTCTACCAACAATTTGGCTTCAGTGGAATTCATGTAATTAACCCCTCAATATTCAATTATATGGAAGATGAAGGAAAATTCTCTATCATTGATAGTTATCTGAAGTTGGCGAAAAATCATAAGATTACTTCCTTTGATCATACAGATTCTATCTGGCTCGATCTTGGCAAAGTAGAAAACCTTCAAGAAGCTGAAAATATAATTGATAAAATTAATTAGATTATTTCCTTGCTTTCTCTCTTTATAGTCTTAAATTTATTGCCATATTAAATTTCTATAATAAGTATGCAAGCATTTCTTGACAGAACAGCAGCTTATATTAATGATAATTATGGTAATTCTATCGACAAGGTTTGTGTAGTTTTACCAAATCGCAGGGCAGGATTATTTTTAAAAAAGAACCTGTCGAATCAGGCGAAAAAGACAATCTGGTCCCCAGCCATATATTCCATCGAAGATTTTATTATCGAATTATCAGGATATTCTGTTATTGATCCGGTATACCTGCAATTTGAATTGTATGAGGTTCATAAAGAGGTTGAAGGGTCAGCAGCCCATGATTTCGGTGAGTTTTTGAAGTGGGGAAGGGTGCTGCTAAATGATTTTAATGAAATTGACATGTACCTGGTCGATCCAGCTCGGATATTCAGTTATTTAACAGATGCCAAAGCCATATCCTTATGGAACCTGGATGGTAAACCGTTGACCGATTTTGAGATCAGGTATTTACGCTTTTACAATTCATTAAAGGTTTATTATGATAAACTCAAAGTAAAGCTTTTAAAGAAGAACCAGGTTTATCAGGGATTGGCATACAGAAAACTGGCTGAGAATATTGACAAAATTGAAACACTTCCGTGGATTAAAGTTTTATTTGTAGGATTTAATGCACTTACTTTATCCGAAGAGGTTATTGTTTCATCACTTAAGAAGACAGGAAAGGCTGAACTCATCTGGGATGCTGATAGCTATTACATGGATAATGAAATACAGGAAGCAGGGGATTTTATCCGCAAGTATAAACATCAATTCGGTCAGGATGAGTTTAAGTGGATCGAAAATTATTTCTCGTCTGAAGAAAAAAAGATTCAGGTCATTGGTGTTGCACGCAGTGTCGGGCAGGTAAAGGCAGCAGGCCAGGTTATAAAAAATATTGCGGATCAAAATCCCGATATGCAAAATACCGCTGTGGTGTTAAATGACGAATCTTTAACTATTCCTTTATTGAACTCAATTCCTGAATCGATAAATGAATTTAATCTGACAATGGGTCTGCCTTTAAAATCAACCCCTTTGTTTCCGATCATTGATGCGATATTTAATCTGCAAATAAATATTTTGAAGTTTGATAGAACCGGAGGGAAAACACCACGACTTTATTACAGAGATATAATCAGGGTTTTAGAACATCCTTATTTGAAATTTTCATTTACCTATTCCGGATTAGAATCAGTATCCGATCAAATCAAAAAGTCAAATAAAATATTTTTCGGGCATGTAGAATTAATGTCTGAATATTTTGCTGATGACCAGCCATCCAATAATTTTATTACTGAAATTTTTAAACCATGGAAAAATAATCCTGTTATCGGAACAGATAGCTTGATAACTTTTCTGAAGTATCTTCAACATTGCTTCACATCAGAGCAAGACCAAAAGAAATATCAATTGGAGTTGGAATACCTGTTTCATTTTTCCAGGGTTTTTAACAAGCTAAAAATGCTATTGGAGGAACATCCTATAATTGCAGATGTCAAAACATTCAGGGAAATATTTAACCAGGTTGTTCAATCTGTTACCATTCCATTTTATGGCGAACCATTAAAAGGGTTACAAGTAATGGGAATGCTTGAAACCCGGACCCTTGATTTCGAAAATATAATCATGCTATCGGTCAATGAAGGTTTTATCCCTTCAGCCAAATCTGATAATTCATTTATTCCGTTTGAGATAAAAAATGAATATAATCTACCAACCCATCATGATAGAAATTCAGTTTTTGCTTATCATTTTTACCGCATTTTACAACGTGCAAAAAATATCCATCTGTTATATAATACCGAACCTGGCGATTTAAGTGGTGGTGATAGAAGCCGGTATGTGTCGCAATTGTTATACGAACTACCAAAGTATAATCCGAAAATTCAAATAAAGGAAGAAATCTTATCCATCCCCCCATTACAGGAAAGAATTGACGATACAATTTCTATTGATAAGTCTTCTGATATTCTGGGTAGACTTAATGGACTTGCGCAAACAGGTTTTTCAGCAAGCGCATTGAATGTTTACCGAAATTGTAAATTGCAGTTCTATTTCAATTATATAGCTCGTTTAGAAGATACTGAAGATGTGGAAGAAACCATTGAAGCAAGTACATTGGGCACTGTTGTGCATGATGTTATGGAAACCCTTTATGAGCCGTTGATTGGAAAAAAATTATTGTCTGATGATATTAGATCTCTGAAACCCCAAATCGAAAGGCTTATTCGGGAATCCTTCAAGAAGAATTATAAAAATGGCGATATTGATTTCGGTAAAAATCTTTTGATTGTGAGGGTTGCCGGTTTATTCATTGACAGATTCCTTGAAAGAGAGACAAAATTTATTAGAGAAAATAGAGCATCAGGCCATCATCTGATAATTAAAAGTCTTGAACAGAGATTTGAAACATATTTGCAATTACAAAATAAAAGTCTGGATATTAAGGTTAAATTAAAAGGTTTTTTCGACAGATTGGATGAATTAGGAACTATAATTAGAATCATCGACTACAAAACAGGGAGTGTTTCTACTAACGATCTGAAATTGAAAGAATGGGATTCATTGCTTGAAGATAATAAATTTGATAAATGTTTTCAATTGTTACTTTACTCATATATTTACAGCAAAGCTACTGTTATAAAGGCTGAAAGATTAAGACCGGGGATTATTTCGTTTCGAAATTTAAGCAGTGGTTTTATGGGTTTGGGCTTACCGGAAAGAGATGGAATATCGGAAAGTACATTACAACAATTTGAAGATGTCCTGATAAAAATTCTTCTTGAAATTTATAATCCGGATATTCCTTTTACACAGGTTGAAAATATCGATAACTGTAAATATTGCTCTTTTAAATCAATTTGCGGAAAAAATTGATCTTAAAGTGTGAAAATTAATTTCTTTTTCTTATCTTCGTATTCAACTCCGGAGTATTATTGAACTGTATTTACTTTGAATTGTTTTTTAATTGATGACTGATAAATTGCAAACGGATTATAAGCTTTATGATGACCCCTTGAGGTTTTATAATGCTATGCTCAGTGATATCGAGAATGCTAAAGACTACATATATCTCGAAACTTACAGGTTTAATAACGACTCCATTGGTATCAAGTTCCGGGATGCACTGACAAGGAAGAGTAGAGAAGGGGTAGAGATAAAACTCCTGATGGATTCATGGGGGACATCGCTTCCTTCAAATTTTTTCAGTGAATTGCAAAATAACAAAGGAGAGGTTAGGTTTTTTCTTAAAGTAAAGTTCTTCTGGGATTTTTTTACCAGGAATCATCGAAGGAATCACCGTAAACTTCTCATTATTGATGACATTATAACCTATATTGGTTCAGCCAATTTAACTGATTATTCCTTAAATTGGCGAGAATCAATATTGCGAATAAAATCCAACCTGGCAATCTCTTTTAAAAAGGCATTCATGCAGCATTATGAATTGTACAATAAGTATGTCTTTGAGAAGATGATCAACATTAGGAAAATCACCCATGAAGGATGTGAAATTATACGTGATGTGCCTTCCCTTACAAAGCAAAGAATTAGAAAAAGATACATTGAACTAATCAGAGCTGCTAACCATGAGGTGGTAATTGAAACACCATATTTCCTGCCAAGCTATTATTTACGGAAAGCGTTGACAGATGCTGCAAAGAGAGGTGTTGATGTAAAAGTTATCATGCCCAGGCATTCTGATGTTGGCCTGATTGACGTTTTGCGGAACAAGTTTTTAGGCCCTCTTGCCAAAGGTGGTGTAAAATTGCTCTTTTATGTACCACACAATCTCCATGCAAAGTTGATAATGGTTGACAAAGAGGTTTTTTCCTTAGGCTCACCTAATTTTGATTACAGGAGTTTTCGCTTTCAGCATGAGATTGTTATTGTTGGAGAAGAAAAAAGTGTAATAGACCAGATGGACAAGCATATTAAAGAAACGCTTTTAAATAGTGAGGAATTTAATTATGATGTTTGGTTAAAAAGGTCGGCCATACAAAAATTCTTTGAGTTGATATTATTGCCTTTCAGGCATCTTTTGTAAGATTGTTGAGCGTTTCGTACATTTCAGGTAATTTCCTGATTAGCACCAGTTCTTTCCATTTCTTTCTTGCTTCAATGGCAGGCGCTCCGAAATACACTTTATTTCCTTCGATACTTTTATCTATTGATGAAGTCCCAAGCAATACAGCGCCTTTACCAACGGTGATATCTTTGTTTATGGCAACCTGACCCCATAATATCACATCATCCTCAACTATTGCAACACCTCCTACCAATACAGCTGTAGCAAAAAGGCATCTTTTACCAATATAAGTATCATGTCCGATTTGAATATGATTATCAAATTTAGTGTATTCATCAATGATTGTATCACCCGAAACACCCCTGTCTATCGTACAGTTGGAACCGATCTCTACATGATCTTTAATAATAACCCTCCCGCAAGATTCAAACTTAACTGTCTTTTTTTCTCTTTTCTGAAAATAAAAAGCATCGGCACCCAAAACAGTTCCGGCATGAATAATTACATTATCTCCCAATATTGAGTGATCGTAAATTGTAACATTCGGATGGATAGTACAGTTTTTCCCGATTTTTACATTTTCCCCAATAAATGCTCCGGGCTGAATAATTGTCCCTTTGCCAATTTCGGCTGAATCACTGATCATTTTATTGGAGGCAACAAAAGGCCTGAATTGTTTCACCAACTTCATATAATCCATAAAAGGATCGTCAGAAAACAGTAAGGCTTTTCCGTCGGGAGGTGTAACTCTTTTATTGATCAGAATGGTAGTTGCCTTGGAATTAAGCGCTTTGTCGTAGTATTTAGGATGATCGACAAATGTCAGATCGCCAGGTTCCACCATATGAATTTCATTGATGCCATTAATTATGAATTCAGGATCACCATCATAATCCGCATTAATAATTTCAGCTATTTGCTTTAACGTGAAGGGGTGATCAAACTTCATAATATGTTACTCCTTATTAAACCCAGAACATTTATCCACTGAAGCATAGCGAAGGTGGACTAAACTCAAAACACTTAACTTATTCTTTAACTCTTTCCGAATATTCTCCCGACCGTGTATCCACTTTTATTTTTTCGCCTTCATTGACGAATAAAGGAACTTTTACTGTGGCTCCTGTTTCAACTGTTGCTTCCTTAAGTGTATTGGTTGCAGTATTTCCTCTTTCACCGGGTTCAGTATAAGTTATTTCCAATACAACATAGGTCGGCATATCGCATGAAAGCGGGGTTTCAGTATCGGCATGGAAAAGTATCTCAACTGCCTGTCCCTCTTTCAGGAATTGCGGAGCGCTGATAATGTCTTTGGGAATGGTAACCTGTTCGAATGTTTCGTTATGCATAAAATAATAGCCCAAATCATCTTTATAGAGGTACTGATATGACCTTCTTTCTACCCTGGCTGTATTAACTTTAAAACCTGCAGTAAATGTGTGTGAAATTACCTTTCCGGTTTTTATACTTTTTAGTTTTGTACGTACGAATGCGGGGCCTTTGCCTGGTTTTACATGCTGGAATTCAACGATTGACATTAAATCATTGTTCATTTCCAGAACCAATCCATTTTTAAAATCCGATGTTGAAGCCATATAGTTACAATTAGTTAAATTCAATAAATTATCTGGTGCGAAATTAATGAAATATTTTAATGGGTTATCAGGATTGAAACTATTCTCATTTTTTTAAATTATAACAATTGTCATCGGAATCATAATCGATCTGCTCATCATTTATAGTAAAAGCTTTAACCGGATGATTGGTGCAACAATTTTTAGTCTCTGATACCACGTTCAGGTAAATTGTATCTGTATCTTCATAATTTAAGTAGGGTTTCCTCAGAAACTTTATAAACATTGATATTGTTGAAAAGTATGTAAAAAGAAATTTGTTTTAGTGCAAGGGTATTTGTAATATTGTAAAATAACCTTGCATTTATGACATCTTATA
>JAUVJI010000201.1 GCA_030596605.1 Bacteroidales bacterium | reverse complement strand
TTCTGTATAATCTATTAAAAAGATTGCAGGTAAATTTTTATTAGTTTCATATGAGGCTGGAATAAATATTTTCCCTTTTGAATTTGTTTCATTTGTTGAAAATGTAAATGTTTCTATTCTTGATGAAGTTGTATTTTTAAAAGAATCTATTTTAACATCCCCAGCAATTGAGAATGAAACAATTCCAAGTATCAATATTGTAATCCCAATTATAAATTTCATTTTTGTTTTCATATTTCTCCTTTTGGTTGCCTCATTATCGTATTCTAATATTGTCATTTCTTTGTGATTAACGATTCCAATTTGCATACATGAATATCAACATCATCAATTACCAACTCTCCTTTGTAATCCTTTCTATCCCAAAAAACTGAACTGTGACCAACGGGCATAGTTTGATTTACTAATATCCTTATTAATCCTTTATTCTTATCAAAGATTGAAATTTTAACATCTGTTTCTTTAGAAAGATCAAGAGTTAATAAATATTTTGGATTAAATGGGTAAGAATAGTTTAGATTTATACATTCATCAGTTGGTATTACTATTGGTATTATATCGTTTGAGATTGGTTGTTTTGATACTTTTGATTGAGCCAATATAATTGATCCAATAAAAATGAGACACATTAATTTTTTCATTTTGCTCCCTCCAATTACAACAATTAACATTAGAATATTGTTTCTACAACAGTAGTGGAGCCTTTTCAATTCATTTCAATTATATTTAATTTAGTAAAGTGTGTGAAATAAATAATTAAGCAATAGAGAATTGAATTCAAATCCTTATTGCTTAATCATTGTATTAGCACCTTATGATTTTTCTTCAATATTCAAAGGAGAATGGTGTTCGTGAACAAGCTTCCAGCCATCATCGGTTTTGACAAACAGCAATGTAATTTGATTGTTTACCACAGCGAGTTCATCTCCGAACATAAGTTGAAAATCAGAGTGAAAGGTTACGTTGGCCACATCACCATAAACTGCAATTTTCAGGTCATCTGCACCAAATTTCACGACTTCGGTAACCGAGCCAAAAAGCTGTCGCTCATAAGCTTCATTTGCTACCCCTCCATTGCGCGGGGCCCCGTCTTTGAACTCGGTAAACTTTGGTCCATAGGCATGGAAAGAGATGAGTTTGTCCATATCTCCGTCAATAATGCTTTGTGCAATAGCCTGGAAAGTTTCGAGTACCTCTGCCTGTGCTTCAGGGAATTCTTCGCTGATAGGGTCAACTTTTGCTTCTTTAACTTCTACATTTTGGTCTTTTTTGTTACAGCTGGTAAAAAAAAGTCCAAATACCATAATCAAGATTAATGTGGATTTTGTTTTCATGGTTTTAATTTTTATTAGTTTATAAATAAATGAAAGTTAGCTACGTGCCTGAGGCAGGAAGCTTTGATTAATTTGACAACAAAATTGCAGGGAAATAATTTGAGTGACCCGCACTATTTCATCAATAGCCAGCAGTATTTGGGAAAAAGGAAAAAAAGCCCGGACTATTATTGCATGAAGGATGTAAAAATTAAAATAAGGGGCTTGGAATCAGCTATTTGGATATTGCACTGGGTGCAAAGCCAAATTCTTCTTTAAACGCACGACTAAACCAGGAAGGATCGTTAAAACCCACTTCATAAGCAATTTCAGAAATGGTTTTGTCGGTTGTCTGTATCAGTTCTTTCGCTTTTTGCAAGCGGACAGACCTGATAAACACAGCTGTGGATTTACCTGTAATGGCTTTTAGTTTTCGATAGATTTGAGATTCGCTTAAATGCATTTTGCGCGAAAGATGTATGGATGATCCGAAAGAGTGGTTGCTTAATTCTTCGTGAATAATCTTTATTATTTTTTGCAGGAATTTTGTTTCGGGGTCTTCAGCACGTTTTCTCAAGAGTTTGCTCAAACTATCATCATCTATCTTCTGCATTATTTTTTTGCGCAACAATACCAATTGATCCAGGCGTGTCAATAATTCTGCTTTCACAAAAGGTTTCGTTAAATAGGCATCGGCACCTTTTGAGAGTCCGATAAGTTTGTCTTTCATGCCTACTTTGGCTGTAAGCATAATAATAGGGATATGGTCCGTACGCTCGTCTGTTTTCAATGTTGAGCATACTTCAAAACCATCCTTAACGGGCATCATTACATCACTGATTATTATATCCGGTACTTTTTCAAAAGCAGTTTCAATCCCAATTTCCCCATTCGCAGCATGTATGCTTTGATACTTTCCTGTTAAACATGTTTTTAAATAGTGGGCTACGTCGGCATTGTCTTCAATAATCAGGGCAAGTGGTAATTCTGATTTATCCTCTGAAATTGGTTCTATAAGTTCCTCTTCCTTGGTAGATGCAGATAAATTGGACTCAAGGTGAATTTGAATATCTTTTGCTTGAATTGCATTGTTACTAATGGGAAGCTGTATTGTGAACTCGCTGCCTTTTCCCGAACTGCTTTTTACTTCGATGGTCCCATTCATTAGTTCTACAAACTCTTTGCATAAAGCCAAACCGATGCCTGTCCCTTCACCCCTTCGCGATGATGAATTATCCACCTGATAGAAACGGTTAAAAATATTGTCTATTTCTTCTTCAGAAATACCCTGTCCGTTGTCTTTTATCTTTATAAAGAAGAATTCATTTTTAGTATTAAAGATTTGGTTTAGGTGAACAATTATTTTTCCTCCGGAAGGGGTAAATTTAACTGCATTTGAAAGTACATTTGAAATAATAACAGACAGTTTATTCGCATCAAAATCCATCAAAAGTTCATCAATTTCAGAATAAACCGTAAGGCTGATTTCCTTTTCCTGTGCCAGTGAATGAAAACTTTCGCTCAGGTATTTTACAAAGGGGATAACATCAGCCTGGATTAATTGTAATTCCATATTTCCACTTTCCAGTTTCGACAGGTCCAACATCTCATTTACCAAGCGCAACAGGTTTTTGCCATTTCGTTTAATCAATTCCAGGGAGTGTTCAGTACCTTTCAATTGTTTATCTTCAATTGTTGATTTTAAAGAATCGACCATACCAAGGATAACAGTAAGCGGGGTACGGAATTCATGTGTGATATTGGTATATAAACTATTTCTCAACTGGTTAACTTCTTTGAGTTGTACACTCTCTGCAACAGCTAATCTCTTTGAAAGTTGAAAGCGGTAGAACCTATCTGCAAGCAGAATTGCAATGCCCAAATAGATGATGTATGCCCACCAACTTAACCACCAGGGGATTGGAATTATTATATTGTACTCTTTTGGAATTTCATTGCACATACCCAGATTATTAC
Source organism: Bacteroidales bacterium (assembly GCA_030596605.1). Lineage (GTDB taxonomy): Bacteria > Bacteroidota > Bacteroidia > Bacteroidales > JAADJA01 > JAADJA01. Next base: position 3,692 of record JAUVJI010000201.1, on the reverse strand, counting down.
ATGCCCTGATTCCTAATTTATAATCACCGGAAGAGAGGTTTGTTAAATTTATTTCGTTCCCGGTTCCGATATTTTGCCATTCGCCTTCAAATTTATATTGATAGGTTATTTGGTCTGAAAAATGAAATCCAAGAGAACTGATCTTAAAAACAAGGTGTTTGGTTCCGGTTTTAAAATTGAACTCATTTATTGTCAGGCTATTTCCTTCGTAAAATGTTTTACCATCACTTTCAATTTTCCTTATATAGGGTGTGGGGATTTCTTTGTTTATTAGTTGTTTATCAGGATTATAAATTAAAACGCCATTGTCGCAACCGATAATAAAATTTCCATTACCGGTAGATATTACAGGGCCTTCAACTCTCAATCTCTTATTATTGGAACTCAACTTAATTTCCTTATAAGACATTGTATTTGTATTAAATGTACCCAGGCTTTTTCCTGTTGTCCATAACAGGCTATCATTATAGTGATATACCCCGGAAAAATATCCGTCAAGTTTATGCGACACTCCTTTATTAAAATTATCAAAATTGGTAAAGCCTAAGCCATTTGAACCTCCGGCCATCCACACTCTACCTATATTATCCTCATAAAATTCATCAACATCTTGATATGATTCTATGCTATCCGCAGGGTTCAGACAAATAATGGTTGAATTATTTAAATCCATGACACTTGATGATCCCTTTCCTACCCAAAGTTTGTTTTTAGAGTCTATATATAAATTATTGATCCATCTGTGATTTCCATCCCGGAACACATTAAACTGTTCCTTGTAATTTTTTATGGTATTGTTTTCAAAGTTTAGGAGGTACAAACCACCTTCTCTACCTCCAATCCAATAGTTGTTATTTTTATCTTTCACTACATTTTGCATTGACGGGTTAGGATGATTAATCTGTAGTGGAGCCAATTCAAACTGTTGCGATTTTGGGTTAAAAATTAAGAGCTTATTGTCAAAAATTATAAGAAAGTTCCCATTGCTCATTTCTACCATATCCTTTATTTGATGCCCCTTTTTTATATTTTGATCAAAAGCCGGTGTAATAATTGTTTCAAAGGAATAATCGTCCAAATTTATTTTATACAGTCCTGAACTGTATTGCCCGGCTATATAAATAAAGTTCTTTGAATGAATAATTTCCCTTATCAACAATGGGTTTTGGATATTATTTCTCTTTTCCAGTTCAATAAAGGTATTTTGAACCCGTAGCGGATCATATTTAAAAAGACCTTTATTGTGGCAAAACCAAATTATTCCTCTTGAATCGATGTATGAAATTCCTTTTATTAATTCGAAGTCAGTATTGTGATCAATTACCTTTTTTACGGATTTGGAATATATATCATACTGTATCAAACCATCACCAGTTGTAACCCATAAATTGGCATCTTTTTCTTTATAAATATCTAAGATTAATGTATGTGAATTTGGATAATTCTCTTTTAAAGGTTGGCTAAATTGTTTTGAATCCTTATTAAAAATAACCAAACCTTCTCCCCATGTGCCCATAAGAACTTCCTCATTTGAAATATTTATCTTGCGAATTTTATTCTGAGCCATTTCGGGATCATTTTTATAAACATATACCTGATACTCTTTTGATACGCTGTTGAATCGTATCAAACCAGCGAGAGTCCCTATCCACAAAATATTATTATCATTCAGGTCTTTGACAATACATTGTAAACTATTTAATTTAGAATTACCCTTTATCGAATCACTGAGAAAGGAAATTTTATTATGCTGATCGCCGTTTAAATCAAAACTATAAAGCCCATCATTAAAGCTTGCCGCCCAAAGTTTCTTTTGTTTATCCAATAAAAGGTTATTCGTTCTTCTGTTAGAAATTTTTATGGAAGGATTTAACTGCTCAATCTTTTGAAAGTTAACCGAATCAACTGATGTGTGAAAGATGCCATTAGCAGTCCCTATCCATAAATTCTCTCCTGTCTCATCTATAACAATGCCTGAAACAAAACCTAATTCTTGTTTTAAAGAATTTTCATAATAATATGTGAAGTTGGTGAAATGATTCCCATCATACCTGGAAACACCATTACCTGTTGCTAACCATAAAAACCCATATTTATCTTCTCGAATACCTGTAATGTAAGGCGATGCTACACCGTTTTCTTCCGTATAGTGTTTATAATCATTAAAATCGGATAGTTTAATTTGGGCGCTGCAAATAGTTGAAGTAATAAGCAGAAAAATCATAAAACACGCACAAGGGAAGTAATGCATTCTTAAAACACTTATTATATGTTTGATTAAATTCATTTGTTTTCGGTCAGAAGTTGTTGTTGAATTTTTCTGAAGAATTTAATCATTGGTTGATTTAGTTTCATAGTAAAGGTTCGCAATTGTTTGAACGAAGCTTCCGTTTGTATCTCTAGTAAATCTTTTCTCCGTAAAAATGTATAAATTAACAAAGCCATAACAATTACAGCGCCATCTTAACAAAAAAATAACATCTCAATATGATAAATATCAGGGAATTGAATCACTCCTTACCCGAATTAGTAAGTTATTCTGCCAAGTTGTTCCATGAAAAATGAATGAATATTGCGGAGTTAAAGAAAGTGTTTGACGCACTCAAGAATTGACACGGAGATTATTTGAGCGTAAAAAAGGAAACAGGCTTATTGTTAATTATAAAATCCAAAATTATTCCAATTCTGATTGATACATTAGCTTTCCGTTAACATAAGTTGCAATAATGTTCACAGATGGAATTTTTTCAACAGTAATTTCCATAATATCTTTATCAAGGATCACAAAATCAGCGACTTTACCGACCTCAATGCTTCCTTTAAAGTCCTCTTCAAAACTACCTTTGGCAGGCCATATGGTTATTGAATGAAGCGCCTCTTCCCTACTCAATGCATTCTCCATTTGGAAACCATCCGCTGGCCATCCTTCCAAATCCTTTCGTGCCACAGTTGCGTAAAACGTGTTTAGAGGATGTATACCTTCAACCGGAAAATCAGTGCCATTTACCAACCAGCCATTTTGTATTAATAGCTCTTTATATGCATAAGCTGTTTTTATCCGTTCATCACCTAATCGTTCATCAGCCCAGTACATATCGCTGGTGCAATGTGTCGATTGAACAGAAGGAATTATATTGTACTTTTTAAAATATTCAAAATCATCAGGATGAATAACCTGTGCGTGTTCCACACGCCACCTTCTGTCATTTGGCCCTTCTAAAAACCGGGCATATGTTTTTAACATTATCCGGTTGCCTGAGTCGCCAATTGCATGTGTATTTACCTGGTATCCCGCATTGTACGCTCTGCTACACATATCATAATAATACAATTCGGAATTCAGTTGCAAACCAAAATTATCAGGGTCGTCCGAATAGGGCTCGAGTAAGAGTGCTCCCCTTGAGCCCAATGCGCCATCTATGTATAATTTAACTGAACTAACAGTTAATCTCCCCGTAAAAATTGGTTTCTGAGATAAGAAGTATTCAAAATTTTCTTCTGAAGGATCCAACATCGCATATACCCTCATCTTCAATTTATCAGCCTTATGTAAAGAGTCGATCAGAAGTATTTCCTGTTTGCTAAGTCCGGCATCCGTCACGGTTGTCAGGCCTACTGCAAAACAATCTTTTTCGGCTACTTTAAGTGCAGTAATTTGTTGTTTTACACTAGGTTTTGGTACTGAATCCAGG
>JAUVJI010000154.1 GCA_030596605.1 Bacteroidales bacterium | reverse complement strand
GGCTTAATGAAGTCAAGGCAAAACTAAAGAATACTTCTGAAAGTTGGATTGGTGTTATCATTTTTGTGCTCAATGTGATTAAACTTGCTCAAATCAATGGCCTGACTTTTTGAGGAAACCCTAAGTATCCTTCATGCCTTACTTGTAACAGGTTTATTGGAAGGCTCAAACATTATTAAAAAATACCGGTTAAAAGTTTTATCCCGTGTAACCGCAATAATTCAAATTCTGGGATTCATTGTATGGTTGCGTTCTGTTTTTATTTCTATGGGAATATTGGATTATATCGTTCAGTGGGCATTAGATTTTTTAAACAGTAGCTGGGAAGTGGGATCGGTTACGATATCCTTAGGATCCTTTATAGCTTTTTTTACCGCAATTATTGTAACGTTTATTGTTTCGAGGTCAATCCGTGTTTTATTGGAAGATGAAATCTTTGCCAGGATTAAATTGCCCAGGGGGGTTCCCGGAGCCATCAGCATGCTGGTGGGATATTTTATTGTAGGAATTGGAATATATATCGCAATTTCTGCAGCGGGTGTTGATTTGGGCAAGTTTGGTTTAATTGCAGGTGCACTTGGTGTGGGTATCGGTTTTGGACTTCAAAATGTAGTTTATCATTTTATTTCAGGTTTAATACTTGCGTTTGAAAGGCCTGTTCAGGTTGGGGATACGATTGAAGTAGGAACATTATTGGGAAGAATAAAATCGATCGGAGTAAGATCAAGTACCATAAAAACATATGATGGCTCTGAAGTCATTGTTCCAAACGGCAACCTTATTAGCAATGAAGTGATAAACTGGACCTTATCTGACAGGAAAAGCCGAAAGATGATCCCTGTTTCAGTAGCCTATGGATCAAATCCAAGGGAAGTCCTGGATTTAATTTATAAGGCTGCCTCTGACCATGCTGAGGTGCTGAAAAATCCTGAACCATGGGCCTTGTTTGACGGATTCGGGGAAAGCTCCCTTAATTTCAGGATTTACTTTTGGATGAGCTATGACAGGGGTTTGTCAATTAAAAGCGAAGTTGCAATGAACATATATGATGCATTGCAGGAAGCCAATATCCATATCCCTTATCCACAACAGGATCTGCATATTAAATCCATTGAAAGCAATTTTGAAGACAAGTTGGTCTCAAACCCAAAAAAGAAAAGCAGGAAAACAGATCAGCAAAATGGGAATTAATGCGATTTTAGATTCCGGAGATAAAACAGGTAAACCAGAATTTGATTATAATGATTTTTTAGGAAACTTTATTACGAAATCCCAGGAGCTGATAATTTACAGACAATAGAAATGATTTTCTGTCTCCAATTATTCCTCCTTCGGTACGGAGCATACACCTTTTATACCAATTATGATGTAAAAAAGGTATTACAGAAGCTCTTTGTAATCAACCATAATCGGTAAATTATTTTCAAAATCATAAAGGGTAAGCTTGCGCAGTTCATAATAATTGCGCCAATAAGTCCATAGCGCTGAATAATAATTGCTTTTCGAGTCATCAGCTTCTGTTTGGGCAATGTTCAAATCAGTAATGCTGATCTTGCCGATTAAATATCTTGCTTTTGTAATATCATACCCTTTTTGTGCAACGGTGTCAGCTTTTGCCGCAATCCTTAATTGATTGTATTGCATATTAAACCGGGCGACTTTTAGGAAAATTTCCTGGTCAAAATCTATCTGGTCCTGTTCAACTGTTGTTCTGATAATTTCCTGGTTCGATTGAGCTATTCTGATTCTTCCTTTAGCAGCGCCCCAGTCAAGAATTGGTAATGTTAGTCCAAGCCTCAATTGCTGGTTATCTGATGGATTATTTAATTCTTTTATGAATTGTGCATCTTGTGTATAACCAAACACGGCAAACAATTCTGCATCAAAACGTCCATCTAATTTTGCGCGGGCTACTTCACTTTCAGCTTCAATTAATCGCCTGGTAAAAGACATGGCTTCAGAGCTGTTTTCACGTGCTTTTTCTAAAGCTTTAACTGCATTTACCATAAACGGAGTTATTTGTGACGGGGATATTAATGTAATATCTGTTCCATCTTTAATCCTTAGGTACGATTTAAAACGAAACAATTGAGTCTCAACTTCCAGCATTGCTTCATCTACGGCTGCACTTGCCCTTAGATACTGTAGTTCTAACTGTAATAAATCATTCTCTGCAATTTTTCCAAGGTTATATCTGCCTTGCGCAATTTTAAAAAGTGTATCATAATTCGCAGCATTGATGATGGCTATCTTTTCCCTTATCTGTGCCAGTAATAAATTAAAAAAATGATTTGTTGCAGTCAACGATACCTCTTCCATTTCCTCAATGTATTTCTTTTTGGCTTCAGTATATTTCATGGGTTCAATTTTTCTTTCCCATTTATAAGGATTATACTGAAATATTGGCTGTTGGTAGGTGATGTTAAAAAGGTTTGAGCTATAGGATGTTGAATCTTTAATGAAGTTATCTAACCGGGTTAAATCGGAGTTAAGGGATACAGTTCCGCCTGTGAATCCTATTTTTTGACTAACGGTTAATCCGGCATAAAGCCAGTTTTCAGTCCGGTAATAAAATTCTGAGCCATCCACAGTATTAAGCCTGTCAATTGATTTATTGAAATCAGGTAAATATCCTGATAAAACCAAAGATGGAAGATAAGAAGCTTTGTAAGATTTATATTGCCAATAACTGGCCCTGAACCCGTGTTTTGCCAGTAAAGCATCCGGCGACTGCTTTTTAGCAATTTGCAATGTTTCCCTTAAAGTGAGTTTCCATATTTCATCCTGCGCCTGTACAGTGGTGGTGATAATAAAAAGTATTAAGACAATGTTTAATATGCGGAGCCCTTTGTATTTTAATCTATTCATGTTTAATACCATTAAGACCATATGTTGGTTTTACAATAATCTTTTTAATTATACTTAATCATGCCGTAACGACTCAACCGGCTCCTGCTCTGCGGCTCGTTTAGCCGGCATATATCCAAACAGTATCCCTACTGCCACTGAAACGCCAAATGATATCAATATCGACAAGGGCGAAACGATGGTTAGAATATCTGTAATTTGCATAATAATTTTAGACAGGGCAATTCCGAGAATGATGCCTATCAATCCTCCTGTAATACTTATCATCGTGGCTTCAGCCAGAAATTGAAAAACTATGTCTTTTCTCGTAGCGCCTGTTGCTCTTCGAACTCCTATTTCCCTTATCCTTTCCATCACAGATGCAAGCATGATGTTCATGATGCCAATTCCGCCAACAATCAATGAAATACTGGCAATGGCGCCAAGAACTATATTGAAAATGTCTTTTGTCCGTTGCTCCTGCTTTAATAACATTTCAGGTACTTTAATTTCAAAATCCTCAACATTTGCATGGCGCCGCACCAGCATTTTTTTCAACACTTTTACAGTAGTTGCCAATTGAGCACTTTCTTTAACTTGTACAACGATCTTATCTATCTGGTGGTAATTCAATTCTTCATTTACACCTGAACCGGAACCAAATGCAGCAAACCCGCCATTCCAAATAACAACCGACTCAGATCCTCCATGAATGGAAGAACTTGTAATAATTGACCGGTCTTTATATCTTAATAGAATGGTTTGAATGGGGGCATAAATATTTATGTTGTAATCACTTATTCCCAGTTCTTCGGTATTACCGATATTTATATTCCTTTTTTCAAGTACCCCGATAACTTTTAACCAGAGATTGCCACATTTAATAAATTTTCCCAGAGGATCTTCCTGTGGAAAAAATTTGGATGCAATTTTAGGCCCGATTATGCATACTGCACTACCAGCTTCGAGTTGGTCATGAGTGAACATATAACCCTTTTGAAGTTCTAAATTAAAGACCGTGAAAAAATCAGGTGAAACCCCTGTGAGGGTTGCTGAACTTCTTATTCTATCCTTAACAATAAAAGTCTTATAAATAACTTCAGGACTAACTTTATCAATAGTAGGTATTATAGATTTAAAACCTTGGGCATCCATTAAAGTTAATCCCGGCGAATATTTCTTTGCCTGGCTTTTCCCTTCTTCATCATCGCTTGCCGAAGAATTTTCAACCAAAGGAGTTATGATAATATTGTTGACACCCACCAGCTTCATCTGGTCAAGTATTTCTTTTTGCGCCCCATTTCCTATGGCCATCATTGCAATAACAGCAGCCACACCGAATATTATCCCCAGCGCCGTAAGGATAGAGCGGAACCTGTTGGCGAAAACTGCTTCAAGGGCAATATTGATTATTTGAAGGTACCTTTCCAAATTATTCTGGTTTTAGATTATTCATAGATAAAAATCGTTTTTACTTTGCCGAATTTACTTCTTTCCTTCCGGCCGTTTTTTATATCCGCGCTTGCCCCGTTTTTCAATTTGTTTGCCTTCTTTCTGATTTATTTCTTTCTGTTCATTTTTTTCCCGGAATTGTTGTAACACTTCTTGCTCTAATAAGCCAAGTTTAAATTCTTTATAATTTCCGGGAGGCACTAAATACACATTATCTCCTTCTTGTAAACCGGCTTTAATTATTATTTCATTTTCGTTGGTTTTGCCAACAATGACTTGCTTTCTGGAATTTCGCATAACAACATATGAAACAGTATCTTCATTATAAACGCATTCAATGGGAACAAATAAAGTGCTGTCAATTACATCAGTAATAATTATATTTTTTGTTGTCATAGCAGGGCGCATTACCGAGTCAAATTCGTTTACATCAATCACCACTTCAAATACCTTGGCATTGGTGTTTTTCATTTGTTCTCCTATGTTGGCCACTTCAGTAACCACCCCGGTAAATTTTTTTTCCGGAAAAGCGTCAATCCCTACATCCACATGCTGATTAACTTTAACTTTACTAATATCAATTTCGTTAACATAGGTTTTTGATACCATTTCAGATAGATTAGGAAGTGTGGCTACAACATTGTCCCAGGCACTGATTTGCGAGCCAACACCCTGTTTCTTTCCATCCCAATCACGTTTGTAAATAACCATTCCTGCTTTAGGGGCGAAAACTGTAAATTCGCCCAGAATGTCTGCCATTTCATTGTATTTTCTATGTGCTTTGTTTAATTGCCCCGAAACTTCCTGCATGGTTGCATTGGCTTTTTCAAGTCGTAATTGATAGTTTTTTATAGCCTGGCTGAAACCTCTTTCAGCTTTTTCCAGCTCAATTTCAACCTGCCTGATGGTAGCCGGAGGTTCAAACTTGGATTGTTCGAGTTGAATTTTCTTTTCTTCAAGTGCGTATTCCAGGTTGATCAGTTCATCCCGAAGATTCCTTAGTTCCAGCGTTGTGTCGAGTTTTGTTTTTGTATATTGGGTTTCTAATTGTTCAATCTCTAATTCCTGGTCTTTCAGTTTATTTGCCAGTTCTGTCCTGTCAAGGGATGCAACAAAATCACCTGAGTCCACCACTGTGCCATCTGCTACAATCTCCTCAATTTTAACATTCCAAATCCTTACCTGACGTAAGTTTCCCGGCCCAAATATTTTTTCTGAACTTTTGGCTTCAAGTTCACCTGTTGTTGTAACAGAAATATTAAATTCCCCGGCTTTTACCTTTACCTGTATGGTTTCAGTTGAAGTTTCTTTCGTTCCCAGAAAATAATACAAGGCAAAAATGATGATGATAATAATGCCAATGGTAATGTATATTTGTTTTTTCATTCTGATAAAGAATTAATTCATGATAGATAAAATTAATAAAAGAGATCAAACAAAGATAAAAATAAAAAGTAGGTTTAGTTTTAAATAGATTTTATTACAGAATTTCAAAAATATAATTAGATATAAAACGCTTTCTGACTAAAATTTATTTTTCCTATTTTTGCACCCTTTAAATTGTGTTATGTTTTTTAGAAGGATATTTGTTATTTCGGGTTTGATATTCTTTACTTTGAGTGCTTGTAATAATCAGGACAACGGGCAGCTATCTACCGATGTGGTTACCAATCCTAATACAGCTTCAGGTGAGAAGAAAGATACCTTGCCAATCATCACATTTGAAAAAGATGTTCATGATTTTGGGAGGGTAATTCAGGGAGAGAAAGTTTCTTGTAATTTTAAATTTAAGAACACAGGTAAATCAGATCTGATCATTTCACAGGTAAGTAGCAGCTGTGGTTGTACCGTTACTAAATTTCCAAAGAAACCCATTAAACCGGGAGCTGAAGGTAAAATAACAGTCACTTTCGATAGCGAGGGCAGAAAGGGTATACAAAACAAAGCGGTGACAGTAGTAACAAATTGCCAACCACCTGCTGTAATAGTCAGGATTAAGGCAAGTATTGTGGTGCTTTAAATCAGTGAGCCTATGATTTTAAAAGTCGAAGACGCATTAAAACCATTTAGTCGAACTGATCCCGATTGCGAAGCATATCGGGATCTCAGGGTAATAACTTGCCTGACGGCAGGGCAGTCAGGTTCTCCGCAGCTTGTCCCAAAGGGATCCCTTACGGGGCTGCGATATGAAAATAATTTACCGATTTATACCTCGACAGCCCCGCCTGTCGGACGGGCAGGTCTGCTGCGAGGTAGTTGATTAATAAATTACAAAATTGAATTAAAAAAGACAATTGCTTTATAAAACAAGTTAAAAAAATAAAACTATGAGTTTAATGAATTTTTTACTTTTTATGCCACCATCTGAAGGACAGGAAGGTGGTGGATTTATGAGTTTTCTTCCTTTAATAGCTATTGTTTTGGTTTTCTATTTGTTCTTTATTCGTCCTCAGATGAAAAAAAGCAAGGATCAAAAGAAATACCGGGAAGCATTAAAAAAAGGAGATAAAGTAGTTACCATTGGTGGTATACATGGAAAGATCGTTGAAATGCAGGAGACTACCCTAACAATTGAAGTGGAAGGACAGAACAAACTGAGAATTGAGAAATCAGCTGTTGCAATGGATGGTACTTCTCAATTGGGACAGAGAAAATAAACCCAAACTTCTAAGCGGTTTTGAATAGCTAAGAAGTTAAAACTATGCACTTTGAAACTTGGTTTCATTGAATTAATCAGTAAACTGCGGGATCCAAAAGATTATACTTTACGGAGCCAGCTTTATGTTTTTTTAATTTGTCTTGGTATCTCCGTTTTTATTTGGTTACTGATCGCTCTCTCCAAAGAATCTTACACTTCTATCGATTTTCCCATTGTTTATGAAAATGTACCGGAGGATTTAGTTTTGGTTAGTAAAACTGATAGCATTCTTTCTTTTAGGGTTGCTTCGGGTGGTTTTGAATTGTTCACTTTCAAATATTTAACCCGCAAGGATCAGATTAAAATAGATTTAAGTGAGTTACCCCTTTCCAGGGAAGGGAATTATTATTTGTCAATATTTCCAACCAATCGGATATCAGGTAAGATTATTAACAAGTTGAATATCTCTGATGAGATTGTTTCAATTTCACCTGAAAATATTTATTTCAGATTTGAAGCTGTGTCAGGCAAGAAAGTGAAAGTAATTCCAAGAATTGATATAACTTTTGAAAAACAATACCAACTTGCAGATAGTATCCGTATTAGTCCTGATAGCGTTATAATAAACGGCCCAATAAATCTAATTAAAAAATTCAAATATATCGAAACAGATTATATTGAATTGCAAAATGTAAGTGAATCCCAAACAGTGACCGCACAATTGAAATTACCTGAAAATATGAGTAATCTCAAGGTTGTTCCATCAGAGGTTGAAGTTAATCTAAATGTTGAGAAATTTACCGAATCGACATTGGAAGTCCCAATTGAATTCACGGAAAATAATATCAGGATCAAGACGTACCCGGATAATGTGTCTATTACATACCTTGTTGCATTAAAAGACTTTAGCAGGGTTGATGAAGACATGTTTATTGCAACTGTAAATTATAAGGAGGGGGAAAATACTAAAAAGTTAAAAGTGAAAATTACACGTAGCCCTTCTTTTATCAGGATCACTAAAATTGAACCTGAAGATGTTGAGTTTTTAATTATCAGGTAATGATCAAAGTTGGCTTAACAGGTAATATCGGCAGTGGAAAAAGCACCGTAGCCAGAATCTTTAAAGTTCTTGGTGTTCCGGTATATCATGCAGATGAGGAGTCTAAAAAGTTTCTGAATGAGCCAGGAATCCAACAGGTTTTAGTTCACAAATTTGGGAAGGAAATTTTATCAGGCTCCATAATAAACAGGAAGATACTCGCTGAAATTGTATTTGCGCAATCTGAATCACTCGACTTCCTGAATTCGATTTTACATCCACTTGTGAAAAATGATTTAGCACTCTGGATAAAAAAGAATCTTCATTTTCCATATATCATACAGGAAGCGGCCATTCTTTTTGAAAGCGGATTTTACAAAGAGTTTGATAAAATTATTACTGTAACATGTCCGGGTAAATTAGCTGTTAAACGAGTTATGGATCGGGATGATGTTACAATGGCGGAGGTTCACAAGCGAATGCAAAATCAGTGGGAGCAGGATAAAAAAGTAGAGCTATCAGATTTTATAATTGACAATAGCAACAATTTTCTTGTAACTCCACAAGTGTTGAAAATACATAAAGAATTATCCTCATTGTTAAAATAACAAAAAATGACAAGCAATAAAAAAGCCCATCCGTACGGATGGGCTTTCCCTTTTCATCATTTTGCCGACTTAAAAAGTGGCTGATCGTTGTAATCCTTTGGCGCTTTGTCTGCAAGATTGTCAATTGGATCCATGTAGAAAAACCTCTTCCATTCCCTGTATTTTCCAAATATGACATAAACAACATTACGATACTTCACTTTGGCAAAATACAAGATCTGATCGTTCTGCAATAAAACCCTCGGATCTACTTGTTGGTAAATAGCATGAACAAGACCCCGGTCTTGTTTAGCTGCTTTTAGTGAAATTTTTACCGAGAATGTTTGTGGTCCCGGATCAACATCTGCATATGCCATACTAACAAATGCAAACAATGCGATGAACATTACAATTTTAGTTGCTTTCATGATAACCTCCTGTTTTTTGGTTAATAATTAGGTTAATTTAAAGATTAATTAATAAGTATAAAAAGAACGAATTATTTTGGTTATTCTATTTTGGTTAAACTTTATGTTACAAATGTAATATCGTTCAAACTGAAAAATATAGCAGAATTCTGCTAAATTTTTTTTTAGTGGATTTCATTGTAAAATTATAAAAGAGTAGGTTTAGTCATAAATTACCTACCTGTATTAATCGTTGATGATAATTTAAAAAACATCCAGGTACTTGGGAACACCCTTCGTGAGAATGATTACGAAATAGCCGTGGCCACAAGTGGGAGGGAGGCACTGGAATGGGTTGAAACGGAAAATTTTGACATAATCCTTCTTGAAATCAGGATACTGCAACAAAAAATAAAGTCCCCTGGAAAATCCGCATCGGGATCCATACAGGGAAAGTTGCAAGTGGCATTGTGGGCATTCATAAATATGCCTATAATGTTTTTGGTGATACGGTGAATACTGCCAGCCGCATGGAAACCTATTCCGAACCAATGAGAATAAATGTATCAGAACTGACTTACAATATTGTAAAAGATAAATTCAGTTTTATCGAGCGAAATCCTATTGATGTAAAAGGTAAGGGGATGATGAAGATGTTTTTTTTGGGGGAAGGGAGTGGATAGTTTATAAAGTATCAGCAAGTTGTATGGCTATTTAACATAATGTTGTTATAGGATAGCTTTGAATAGGGCTGACGGTGGGTAGAGGCAGGGTTGCTTGTGTGGCTGCTCCTATAAGAACATGTTATGTTATTTAGCTTGTGCGTTAACTATTTAGGATAATATTCTAAATAACCAATTGTAATTAAATTACCTTATAGCTCTACCTAAAAGTTTGTCTAATTCAAAATATAAATCCTCTTTTTCAAATATTTTTCTTACATCATTACTATATCCTAGTTTTGTAGATAATTTAACTAAATTATTTGCTGTTTTTTCATAAGCTGTTTCTAAGGTTGTCTCTTCTGACGAAATCATAGGTATTACTATTGGTGAATTCCAATCCCAACTATATTTATCCAATCTATTACGAATATCTCTCTGAATTATGTATGCAATGGCTTGTATATCGTATTCAGGATCAGGATTAAAATCAATATTACTTTCAAATTGTTGTAGCAATTTATATACTGAATTAAAAGATATAGCCAATTTGTTATATTCGAGACCTCTTTCAAAACTAAATTTTTCCATATATAATTCTATTAAACGGCTTTATTTTATATTATTTATAAAGATTATAAATTTGTTGAAATTTTTATAAAAAGAGGATTTGATTGGACTTCCCTCATCATGCTTGCATATGATAAAAAATACTTTTCTTCACTTAGTTCTTCATTAATAAATATGGATTCAGCGTCAATTCTTGTAGTTTTATTTTCAGAAACAGTAAAGGAATATAATTCATAATTGGTTTCATTTTTTTTAATAATACCAATATGGTTATACCCCATTGTCCTACCATAAGTTAGTATTGGATACCGATATTCATATTGGAGAGAAGTGTCAATAGTAACATAACATTCTTTAACCGCTTTTGAAAGATCATTAAAAACGGATTTTAATATTGGAAAATTGTCTTTTAATTTATTTGCGCTATAAAATTTAGTATCTTCCAATTTAGTCTCATTTTTTACCTGTTCAATTATTCTAATAGCATATGAGTTAGTAAGTTGTAAATCCATCTCTAAAATATCAGTAATCCATATGCCTGCTACCTTTATTGCTACATTTACAGATAAATCCATAGTTCTATCCCTAAAATAAACTCTAAATACTTCATTCTGGTTTACATTTTGACTAAATTCAAGTAATTCATTGTGTGCCACGATGATTTGTTGACGACCTAATGCCATAGAATATTTTAAGTCTCCAAATGAATAATCAGATAGCAATTTAAACAAAGAAGTAAATTTTCTTTTGAATCTATTTTTATTGCTTCCAAATATAAATATAGCTATTTAAGATTATTATATTTATTCTGACAAAATAATATTATCATTTTATTAATACTGGCAAATATACAATATTTAAGAAAAAAAATATTAGGTATGTCGTGTTATATTAGTAACTGTGAATAATTCTCCGGAAACGATTGATTAAAAAGCGTTCTTTTAATAATTTCGCACGTTTTCGGAACACATCTAAATCCCCACAACTTAATCGCTTTGGCATTATATAAAAATTATTGGGGGGTGTTTTATTACAATGGTATTTTAAACCGTTTCTGCAAAATATGCCGGTCTTTGTCCATTGAATCAAATAGTGCCTGGATGAGCATTTCATTTGATTTACTATTTCTAAGTTGCTTTATCAGCCATCTTTTGAGGATTATTCTTTCTTCGAGGGTGTTGATGTTGATTGCTTCTTATACATCTTCCTGGTAGAGGAACTCACGTTTAAGGACGATGTTGTGATGGGGGCTTCGATACGTCCTGCGGACTACTCAGCCTGACCGTGGGAGGCGGAATGTTTCTTTCCTTCTTGCTCTATCTAAAGTAATAGATTCTATATCTAAAGAATCTTTATTGTCAGTAATAAGAATAAAAGCAAGTGTTTGAATATGTGCATCTTCACTATTTTCTCTATCTAAATCTCTATCTAAGTTTCTATCTTCTCTATCTTATTTATTACTTATATCTTTAACAAGAACCCAGG
>JAUVJI010000204.1 GCA_030596605.1 Bacteroidales bacterium | reverse complement strand
CATTTTTATAATGTGCTTTATTTATGCAGGTTAACCCCGACTTAGTATTAGTTGTTTTTGATTAGGGAAGGATGTGTGCAGGCTCAAAGACATACTAATACTTAGTCGTTTAAGAAAATGAATGTTGAAGTTTATGAATTAATCGGGCTAAATTATAAAATCTCTAAACTAACCCTTCAACTTGCAAATTGTTTTTGCCAAAATCAATTTTTAACTAATTTTACCACGATATAGTATTTTAAACCTCACGGATTATCTCAATGAGCATAGACGTTGCTGTAGTTATTTTAAACTGGAACGGAAAGAAATTCCTGGAACAATTTCTTCCCGGTGTTATTGAAAACAGTAAAGACCATGCTGAAGTAATTGTTGCAGATAATGCCTCTTCTGATGATTCTGTAGCTTTTCTTAAAAACTCATTTCCGGAAATAAGAGTTATTAAGAATGAAACCAACGGTGGCTTTGCCAAAGGTTATAATGATGCCCTAAATCAAATTGATGTTAAATATTATGTCCTGCTAAATTCGGATATTGAGGTCACAGCTAACTGGATAAAACCGGTTATCGATTTAATGGAAAGTGATAAACAGATTGCTGCTTGCCAACCCAAGTTGATCTCTTATTACCACAGGGAGAAATTTGAATATGCAGGCGCTGCAGGAGGTTTTATTGATAAATACGGATATCCCTTTTGTCGTGGAAGGCTTTTCCAAAGTATTGAAGTGGATGGTGGTCAATACGATGATGTTTGTGAAATATTTTGGGCAACCGGCGCTTGTCTTTTTGTAAAGGCGGAAATATTTAAAAATCTTGGTGGACTGGATGAGCGGTTTTTTGCACATATGGAAGAAATTGATTTTTGCTGGCGGGCAAAAAACGAAGGATACAAAATAATGTATTGCCCCGATTCAGCAGTTTATCATGTTGGAGGGGGAACACTTCCAAAAAAATCCTGGAGAAAGACCTATCTGAATATGCGGAACAACAACATCATGCTTTACAAAAACCTGCCACAAGACAGATTGTTCAAGGTTTTTATAGCCCGCTTGTTCCTTGATGGGATTGCGGCCATTAAGTTTTTATTCGATGGAGGTTTAAAAGATCTATATGCAGTTATAAAAGCTCACTGGAAATTCTTTTCATTGTTACCTGAGCTTAAAGAGGAAAGAAAAAAAATCCAGCACTTCCCGGTTTCAAAGATTTATCAGAGAAATCTGGTTTATGTGTATTTTCTTAAAGGCAAAAGAAAGTTCTCCGATCTGAGCCAGGATAAATTCAGTTGATAGCTTATTTGAAACTTTCAACAGCCAACCTGTACGAACCCAAACCGAAACCCATAATTGATCCTCTTGCATAAGGCCCGATAAGAGAAACATGCCTGAAATCCTCGCGGGAAAGAATGTTGGAAATATGAACTTCCACAACAGTTGTCTCAATGGCTTTTACGGCATCCGCAATTGCTACAGATGTGTGGGTGTATCCGCCGGCATTTAAAATGATCCCATCATAAGTAAATCCAACCTCATGCAGTTTATTGATTATTTCACCTTCAACATTGCTTTGAAAAAAATCAATCTGTTTATCTTTAAATTCATTTTTAAGATTGTCCAGGTATTCATCGAATGAAACATTGCCATAAATGGAAGGCTCTCTGTTTCCAAGTAGATTAAGATTTGGGCCGTTGATGATGATGATTTTCATATCCATGAATTGTATTACAAAAGTATAAAATTGCGGCAACATGTTTAATCCCAATTATTGACTAATTTTATAGCCTGAGTAATTCAAGTGTTGGGTTAAAGCCCTATTAAGGCTGGGGTAATGAAAAATGGAAGAAAATCAGGACTTTAGTCCAAAAAAGAAAAGTTTCGAATTAGTTAGGATAGTTAGTTTATTTTTTATGAGATTTTTAGAAGGATTTGAAACTGCAGTTCGGGATTATTATGATCTTGTTGAAAAAAAGTATCCTCAAAAATCCATTCATAAACTGGTCAGTGACAGGTACAAACTTTCTGGAACTGAACGATCCATACTTTACCGGGGAGTTTCAACAAAAGAAGAAAATAAGCTTCGATCTGAAAAATTGATACCGGAAGAATTGGTAAAGGGTCAGGATTTATATGTTGATGGATTCAATCAAATATTAACCATAGCCAGCTACCTGAATGGGAATGTGATTTTTATTTCTTCCGATGGCTTTCTGAGGGATGCATCGGAAATACATGGGAAAATGTTTCGTTCCGAATTATTATCAAGATCCATTGAACTCATTTTAATTTATTGTGATTCCCTGAATTTAAATAAACTTATATTTTATATTGATCAGCAGGTTAATAATCATGAAAAGTTGATTGACATTTTATCGAATAGATCTTCCGAATATAATTTCGATATTGAAATATTGTTATCTGATCAGGTTGATCAGGAATTGAAAAAGTTATCAGCTGGTACCATTGCAACCTCAGATTCACAAATTATTAAAAAAGCCAAATTGAAAGTCTTTGATCTGGCCTATCATACATTAAAATTTCATTTCCATCCAAATATTTTCGATTTACAAAGTTTGCTTAATAAAAAACTGTAATTTTGTAATATCAATTCAAATGGGGTGCCCTGAGAATTTTAGATTTTAGATTGTAGACTGAGAGATGGAAGATTTGTAATACGTATTCCATCAAATTTAAAATCAAAAAATTTAAAATTGCAAAACGGGCTGAGAGCATACTCTTGAACCTGATCCGGGTAATGCCGGCGTAGGAAAAAGAAAATTCAACTCAAGTATGGCAATACCCTCTTTTGAATGATTTTATATCATTTATTGAATAAAATTTTATTGCCATGTTTTTTAAAAGAATTATTCAAAAGATTCTGATCCTTTTAATCGGATTATTACCGGTAATTTCTGTTGCACAGTTTACCATTGCAGGTAAAGTATCTGACAAAGATTCAGGTGAATTATTATCCGGAGCAACCATCTTGTTTGATGAGGGTGAGTCGTCAACTACGACAGATGCTTCAGGAATCTACACCATTACAAATGTTGAAGCTGGAAAACATCAAATGGAAATTTCATTTGTTGGATATAAAACCATTGTAAAAAATATCGATGTAAATGGAAATATGAACCTGAATTTCAGACTGAAGTACACAGCCATTATGAGTGATGAAGTCATCGTTCAGGCAACACGGGCCCAGGAGAAATCACCTACAACTTATGCTGTTGTTGGTAAACAACAAATAACAGAAAATAACATTGGACAGGATCTACCTTATATTTTGCAAATTTCACCTTCTGTTGTGACCACATCCGATGCAGGTGCTGGAGTGGGTTATACAGGTATTCGTATTCGGGGAACAGATATCACACGGATCAATGTCACTATGAATGGTGTTCCGGTGAATGACCCTGAATCACATAATGTTTATTTTGTGGATTTGCCCGACCTTGCGTCTTCGGTTGACAATATTCAGATTCAACGAGGAGTTGGAACTTCTACTAATGGAGCAGCTGCTTTTGGAGCCAGTATCAATATTCAAACCACCAAAGTGAATCCTGATCCCTATGCTGAAATAAATAGCATGGCCGGTTCATTTAATACTTTTAAAAACACATTAAATTTTGGTTCCGGACTCATCAAAGGAAAATGGGCTTTTGACGGACGATTGTCCAATATTCAATCAGATGGATATATCGAATGCGGTTGGTCCAATTTGAATTCCTTTTATATTTCAGGTGGTTATTATGGCGAAAAAGATATTTTTAAAGTAATAGTAACCTCCGGCTGGGAAAAGACCTATCAAGCCTGGTATGGAACACCAAAAGACAGTCTGAAAACAAACCGGAGATACAACCCCAGTGGTGCGATGTACGATGAACTTGGAAATATCAAAGGATATTATGATAATCAAACCGATAATTACCGGCAAACGTACTATCAGCTTCATTATGCTCATCAGTTTAATAAATACTTAAACTTAAGTTCAGCATTCTTCTATACCAAAGGAAAGGGTTATTACGAAAGTTTTAGGAATGCAGAAGCATTTATCGATTATGGATTTGAAGCATTGTTTCTTGAAAATGACACGTCCAACCTAATCGATCAAAAATGGTTAGATAATGATTTTTATGGATTCAATCTTGCGTTTAATTATAACAAAAGCAGAATGAAGGTTACGGTTGGTGGAGGATGGAACTATTATGACGGGGACCATTATGGATATATAATTTGGTCACGATATGCAAACAACAGTTTTATCGACAAACCCTGGTATGAAAACAAAGGGAAAAAAACAGACTTCAATATTTTTGGAAAAGTGAGCTATGAACTTAACGATAAATTAAATCTTTTTGCTGACCTTCAATATAGGGGTATTCAATACGATATGACTGGCGTTCATGATGATTTGCGTGATTTGACCCAATCTCATTCTTATAACTTTATTAATCCCAAAGGTGGTATTTATTATGAACTGAACGATCAACATGATCTATTTGCTTCGGTCGCAGTGGCTAAGCGCGAACCGAGCCGATCAGTTTACCGGGATGCTGACGAAAACCAGGATGTTAAACCTGAACGGTTGATTGATTACGAATTGGGGTATAAACTTCAACATCAAAAAGTGAGCATAGAAACTGTGGTTTTTTATATGGATTATAAAGACCAGTTGGTTAACACAGGCGAAATCAACAACGTTGGTGAATACAATAAAATCAATGTACCTGACAGTTATCGGGCAGGAATTGAATTGGTTGCAGGAATTCAGCTTGCAAAAAAAGTAAAGTGGGAATTTAATGCTACTTACAGCCAAAATGAAATTTTGAATATGGAACAATATTTTGATGAGTATGATGAAAATTGGGAATGGGTTGGCCAGGTTTTTGAAAATATAGGAACAACTGATATTTCATTTTCTCCTGATTTTATTGCCGGAAGCAATATCAGTTGGGAAGCCTTTAAAAATTTCAAAACGAGCTTTGTTTCCCGGTACGTTGGCAAACAATTCATCGACAATACCTCCAATGCTGAGCGTAGCCTGGATGCCTATTTTGTTAATGACCTTAAATTCTTTTACACCATCAATACGGATTTAATAAAATCAATCGACCTGTTCCTGAGCCTGAACAATATTTTTGCTGAGGAATACGTGAGTAACGCATGGGTTTATCCATATTATAATGGAGGTCAGGTTTACAATGATTTCGGATACTATCCACAGGCAAAGTTTCACTTAATGGGTGGGGTGAGTTTGAAGTTTTAGAAGAAATCATTGATAGTTATTTCATTTATGGATTCCCAGCTTGTACGGGAATGCTTTGGGGTTATATCAAATTAATAGGTCATCTAAAAGTAGTTTTATATGACAGTATTTCAAATAAGCTAGTTAATGAGAAGACAGCATTCCCGTGCAAGCGGGAATCCACTATGTGATGAATGATTCTTTGTCAAACCAATCATCAGCTAAGTCTTTCCAATCAGGATTTTGTTTTTCAATAAGCTCTATTTTCCATGCTCTGTTCCACTTTTTCATTTGCCTCTCGCGTGTAAAAGCATCATCACGGCAAGTATGCTCTTCAAAATAGACTAATTTGTCGACACTATATCTTTTTGTGAAACCTTCGAGTAATTTAAACTTGTGCTCAAATATTCGTCTGTCCAAATCATTGGTGAATCCAATGTATAGGGTTCCATTTCTTTTACTTGCCAGGATATATACCCAATAAGTTTCCACTGAAATACTTTTGGTAATAAAAATAGGCATTTTCTGGATTCCCGCTTTCGCGGGAATGCTTTGGTGGTTGAAATATTTTTTTAGTATGGTAAATGCAATATTTTTTACAATTCGAATTACTGGAACTGAGATAATTGCTTTCTTCTATGCATTCCTGTGTAAGCTGGGAATCCAGATCAGACTTGAAATTCAATAAACGAATTGGGTAAATAGTACAATTTTTTGGATTAATTCAATGAACTTTGGAACGAACAGTCGTACAATTGATTTTTCTTGCAATTTTTCTTGCCGAAATTATAATTTAAAATTGAATTATTTCCTCCCAAATCTATATCCCACAAAAAAGCTGGATTTTCCATGGCCAATTTCTGCTGTTAATTTTTTATCGACCCGTGAAAAAAATACATTAGCCAAAAAATGAAATCCGGTGAAAAACTTTCTGCCATTATAACCAATGGCATTCATGGAGTTTAAATTGAAATTGAAGTTGGGGGATATGGTATTTCTGGCTTCTGTGAAGTAATCACCACCATTTAAATTGAAACCCGGAATTAAACTTAAAGTCAGGAAAAAATGTTCTTTGTAAACAAAACTGTACATATAACCCAGGCTAACAGCCACACTATGAACATTCAGATCGAGAAGATGAAGATTAGGCTCAAAATAGGTTGAAATTTCAGGAGGCACAATGGAAGAATCGGCATCCATTACAAACATGGAAAAACTGGCACCGATGATGGTACTGCCAGCGCTTTTTCGCTGCACTTCATTGAATACAAATGGTGCTTTCAGCGAAAATTTGGTATAATTAAAAGAGTACATGTATTGAAGGCCGAAGTTGATGGTCCGGACATCTTCCCTGATGGTTGATTCTTCACTTACATTTACATCAGTGCCTGCAACATTACTCAATTTGTATCCCTGATAATATTGTATAGTTGCAGAAATGTATTGTTTGCTGCTGTACATACTGCCCTGGAAGTCGAAAGATTTTGTGTTTTCAAATTCAGAATTATTTCGCAATCCCAAACTAAAGGTAATATCCAGCGCAAACAAT
>JAUVJI010000175.1 GCA_030596605.1 Bacteroidales bacterium | reverse complement strand
ATCACATCGGGTTGGAATTGTTTTCCCTTTTCAGCAGCAACATTTACATCCTTTACAATAGGATTGGGTTTAATGCCGCTATATTCGATGACTTCGGCTCCAACATCATGGAGTTGCTCCATTACCGATTCATAAATTCCGTTTTTTTTAATGGAGCCTCCTCCATAAACAAGCATTACTTTTTTCCCGAAATTGTTAACTGTTTCACCCAGTTCATTTATTACATCTTTACCAAAGTGAAGGATTGTCGGGTTGTCTATTCTGAAGTTTTCCATAAAGTAAATTTATCTTATTACATTTTCAATTATCCATAGTTCAAACAAAGGATCCGAAAGTTGATATTTTCCTTTTTCGTTATAAATTATACCTTTTCCGGACAGTTTTTTTAATGCCCTTCCCAAATTAATTTTTTTTGTATCAATAACTGAATATAAAGACTCTCGCTGTTTAATTACAACTAATAAAGATTGTACCAATTCCCGGCTTTTGCTAATGTCTTCCCATTGTTTTTCAAGAAAATTATTTTCAATAATTAGTATTTGTTGCAATATATTTTTCAGGGTAATATCCTGTAATTTTGTTCCGATTGAATGATTCAATATAATTTGCTGGAGTATAAGTTGCGTGTAATACGGATGCCCTTTAGTAAAACCCAAAATTTCATTAATAAGTTTTTCACTTACAGCTATTTTATTACTTTGTAAAGTATTTAACAAATACTTTTTAAATTCATTTTTTTCGATGTAACCTAAATTTATTATTCGCGCAAATCGGAAAAAAGGTGAATTTGGTTTAACAAAAATAGAATCCATAACCGATTCATAGCTTCCTGAAAATATATAAGTCGCCCGGTCATGCAGTTGTATTTTCGACCGTATCATTTTCACCAGGCCATCCCCGTTAAATTTGTTTATATCACCAAATTCATCAAAAGCACAAACAATCTCTTTGTTGTATTTTTCAGGAAAGGCCTCGATAAAATCTATACTTTCGGAAAGCAGTTCCCAGTTATCCTGATCAGGTGAAGCATATTTTAATATGAACTCAAAACTTTCAATAGTTTGTTTCAACTCCACATTTCGAATTATCTCTGTTATATTATTCCTGATTTTTCTGAATACTTTACCTAATTTTTTATTATTTAATACTTGTTCGGTAATTTTTTGAGAAAGTGAAGGTAAGTCGGGTGTGGTGAAAACATCAATACAAGCAGTATAATTATTCCGTTGTTTCAATCTGGATAAAAGCTCAAGAATAACAGATGTTTTTCCAAATCGTCTTGGTGCAATAATTACAATGCTTTGCCCTTGTGATAACAAGTTTAGCATGGTTTTAATTTCTGCTTCCCTTCCGATTAATTGATCGCCTTTAACCGGTTTTCCAACGTGTAGTTTATCCATGTTTTTTGTTTATTGCAAATATAATACAAATATTGTATCATACAATACCTGTATTACATTATTCATACATAAGTTGTATCATACACTAAATGTCTTGCAGCATATATTATATACACAAACATGAATTGACTAAAATATTATTCAATATTTTTGTCGAAGCAAAATTACATTATGAAATTTATTACCAGATTATTATTATTACCAATACTTACCTCATTTACCTGCCTACAGTAGTAGAGTGGTCTGCTGAACGCCTAAGTTGGTCAAGCAACAATGCAGCAGGCGCTTTTGGCTCGCCATTAAAACTCGTTGTTGGTGGTTTCCGCAACCGCAGCAATGGTTCGCTCTACAGCGTTGGCTCAAGTGGCGATTACTGGAGCAGTTCGGTAAGCGGTCTCGGTGCCGGATACCTGCTATTCCACAGCAGCAATGCTGTCAGTAGCTCAAACTACCGGGCGGGCGGCTACAGCGTCCGTTGTATTAAGGATTAGTTGTGCACTGAAGCTTAAACTAATTAGGTATTAAAGACGAATAAAGGAAATGCCGAATATTTATAATAACCAATAAAGGATTTCACCAATTTATTTTAACCTGCCGGCTCTTTCGGATTTAGGCGTAAGATTTTGCGGTGGTTAATCCGAACGAAAATATTCAGGGATTTTAAATCCCAAGTTATATCTTTTCGGATTATTCCTCCCACAACAGGCTAATGTTTAAATCCGAAAAAGCTACTTTTTTCAACCTGTCAGTCCCCGGCCGCACAAGCTCACCTCGCCCTGGCAGGTTTTGCGTTTCTCGCCATATCCTTCGCATACAAATCAGCCATCGTATTTTCAAATTGCTGTGAATGTGCTTTTACATATTTAAATTCGATGTACTTATTACTGGAGAGAGCATCAAATCTTTTCCAGTGTTTGATGTTTTTCACTTTTTCTCCATTGGCCGTATGCCATTCATTAAGTTTCCAGTTGATAATCCATTCGGTTAAGCCCTTTCGAACGTATTGGCTGTCTGTTATCAACCGGATTTCTTCCACATCATTCAAAAGTTCCAATCCTTTAATAGCAGCCTCTAACTCGATCAGACAACTACTGGTTTCAAAGGATTTAAAAGTTCTTAAATCATACGTGTTATCAGGATATTTTATAATAACTGCCATTCCGCCTTTTTTCCGATCCGATAAAAAGCTGCCATCAACATAAAGTTCATGGATTTTTTTGGTGGAATTTTTTATAACATAGTTTTTGTCCTTTCCGTTCCTTTTATCCAAAACCAAAATCTGGTTCAAATCATTAAAAGACTTTACATCTTTACCTTCCCTTATTGAAAATTTCAATTCAAATCCTTTATAGAAGGTTTCCGGCTTTTTTACATGCAATAGTTTCCGGAACTGAAATTCATGATCTTTAAGAAATTCGGATAGTTTATTTTCATTCAAAAAGCGGAGTTCTTTTTCAGCATAATGAAAGGAGATGGTTGTTGCTTGTTCACAATTAGAGATTGAAATCAGGAACTTCCCATTTTCTTCATCCAGGATTTTCATATGAAAGAGGTGCATTTTCATCGCAGTAAAGCTTGCCAAACAAAATTAACCAATAAATTGTTTTTATTGAACGAAATAAAAAGGATGCTTTCCTTAAATTTGTAAAAAATTAATTCTGTATGATTACACTTATAAGTACACTCGAAGAACTAAATGCTACCAGTCAGGGTACACTCATGGAGCAACTGGGAATTGAATATCTCGAATTAAAAGAAGGATATGTAAAAGCAAAAATGCCGGTTGACAAACGGACCAAACAGCCTTTTGATTATTTACATGGCGGAGCCAGCATCGCCCTGGCAGAGACTATTGCCAGTCTGGGTTCAGCAGTGTTGGTCGATCTTGAAAAATACGAAATAAGAGGTGCCGCAGTAACGGCCAACCATATTGGAACAGTTGCCAGGGGTAACGTTTATGCTGAGGCTAAATTGATTCACAGGGGCTCCATAACCCATGTATGGGATATTGAAATCAAAGATCAGGGAGGTTACCGGGTATCGGTTTCAAGGATAACGGTGATTGTGATTCCAAAATAAATTTCACTATTATAATTCAATGTACATTTAGTTTAATATTGCAATATGAATTTTAATGCACTTATAAAAAATATTAAGCAAACACATACTGCACTTAAAACAGCAGTTTCAAAAACTATCAACGCTTCATTGACCATTCGTAATTGGCTAATTGGTTATTATATTATTGAATTTGAGCAAAATGGTGAGGATAGAGCAAAATATGGCAAAAAAGTATTACAAAATTTAGAAAAGCATTTAGAAAAATCTGACATTAAGGGATTGACAGAAAGAAGGTTTAGGGAATACAGAAAATTTTATACAACTTATCCTGAAATTCGGCAGACATTGACCGCCGAATTTATTCAGAATAATTTTCCTTTTGATAAACTTCCAATTCGGCAGGCACTGACCGCCGAAATAAAACAAGATGATATTCAAGAAGAAAGGATTGTTCAGTCAATACCAAAACAATTTAATAATAATAAAAAGAAACCTCAAATTTCATCGAAAAAATTATTGTCATACTTGTCATTTACTCATTTTGTAGAACTTATTAAGATTGAAGATAATCTGAAACGCACTTTCTACGAACTTGAATGCATAAAAGGAAATTGGTCTGCAAGGGAACTTGCAAGGCAAATTCACACATTGTATTTCGAACGTAGTGGACTTTCAAAAGACAAACAAAAACTTTCGGCAATAGTAAATGAAAAGGCAGTAAAGTTGATACCACAAGATATAATTAACAGCCCTTTTGCTTTTGAATTTCTTGGACTTAATCAAAGAGCTTTAATCACAGAATCTGAATTAGAGTATATAAACAGCGAATTGAATAAATAAAACAGGCAAGTTTATTATGGATGCAATTCGTAGCGAATATTCAAAAATCACTTCACTTCTAAACATTTGTCTTAGAAAAAACATTCCATTTGTAACTTTCAGGTTACCAAACAATAATTCAATACAAACATGGATTCAGCTTTCGGGCAAATTCAATTTTTATGAAAATATTAATGAAGTTATTGATAAAACAGGTTTTGTCTATGCTCCTTTTCACCGCAAAACCAATTTCCCCATCGTTTTTTTTGAGCCGGAACTGATATTTGAAAATGATAATTTTGAGGAATCTTTAATCGGGGAGATTTTTGATAGATCTCCTCTTTATCCTGAAAACACTTATGAATCTTCTTTTGAGATCAACAAAAAGGAATATTTAAAACAAGCTAAAGACGTCATTCATTCCTTTGATAAAGATTTTTCCAAAGCTGTTTTATCCCGGGTTCATATTGAGAACAAACCTGAACATTTTAATGCAGGGAATTTTTTTATAAATCTTCAACAGGCCTACCCCAATGCCTTCTGTCATATAATTAATATTCCGGGCGCCGGTACCTGGACAGGGGCTACCCCAGAAACCTTACTTAGGATAAATGAAAATTTGGTTCAAACCATTTCGCTGGCCGGGACGCAAGCTTTTAGTAATAATGATCAAACTGTAACCTGGCAGGAAAAGGAATTGGAAGAACAACAAATTGTAACGGATTATATAGAAAGTATTCTCAAGAAATTTGAAATAGAAGATTATAGAAAGGAAAAAGTTCAAAACCTTCATGCTGGTAATGCTATACACCTGGCAACCAAATTTAGTTTTGACAAATCCTATATTGAAAAACAATTGGGAGAATTTATTTTAGAATTGCACCCGACCCCAGCAGTTTGTGGTTCTCCAAAAGAAAAAGCCCTTAATTTTCTTTTTGAAACGGAAAACCATAACCGGGAATATTATTCAGGATTTTGTGGCACTATAAATATGAATGAAAAAACTGATCTGTTTGTTAATTTACGTTGTATGAAAGTGCTTAAGGATAAACTTGCTCTTTTTGTTGGTGGTGGTTTGACGGCTTTATCATTTCCAGAGAATGAATGGAGTGAAACACTATTAAAGGCTCAAACTCTATTATCAATAGTTTAAGTTTTATTGAAGAATTAAAATTGCCTTTATCTTATAAAACCTAACCGTTAACTGATTTGTTGTTGAAATAATTCTTTTTCTTGTTAATTTTGAGAAAAAAGAATAACCATGAAAAATCTTGTACCTTTATTATCAATCGTTTTACTTCAATTAATTATAAATAATCTTTACTCACAAGAACTGTGGGGTGTAACACCTGAAGGAGGAGCAAATGAAAACGGAACCCTTTTTAAAATTGACATTCCATCAGGAATTCATGAAATTGAATATGATTTTCCTTATGCCGACGGTATAAGTCCGAAATACTTAATCGAATCAAATGATGGTTACATTTATGGAACGACCTCAGGATTTGGTACTGGTTTGGATGGAAATATAATTAGGTTAAATCCGAATAACTATTCATACGAAAGTATATTTCAATTTACCGATTCTTTAGGAAGATATCCTGGTAGCATATTCCAGGATTCCCTATCTGGTTATATTTATGGAATAAATACTTATGGAGGACAGTATGATAAGGGAAACATATTCAAATTCAATCCTTACACAAATGTCTATTACATACTATTTAGTTTCGATTATACACTTGGTGCAGAACCAATGGGAAATCTTATTCCATTAAATGAAAGTTTGTTTTATGGCGTTACAAAAAGTGGGGGAAATACAATAAGAGGTGTATTGTATAGCTTTAATATAAATTCCAATGAATATTCAGTACTATTTAATTTTAGCGACTCACTCGGTAGTTCAAGGAAAAATATCATGTTAGCTTCGGATAGTTGTATATATGGTACAACATATTTTGGAGGGATGAATGAAGAGGGTGTTATTTTTAGATTTGATTTAAGTACTGGCGTTTATTCAAAACTATTTGACTTTAGCATTCCCACAGGTGCATCAATGAAAAGTTCATTAATTGAGGCTTCAAATGGTAAATTATATGGTACAGCAAATTTGGGAGGCGAACATGGTGGTGGTGTTCTTTTTGAATTTGATATGCAAACAGAAACATATTCTATTAAACATAATTTTGAATATTACAAAGGGTTGCCGATATGGTACTTATCAGAACTTGAAGAAGGAGAACTTTTTGGTTGCACAAACATGGGAGGATATTATCACTGTGGAACAACTTTTAAGTTTGATTTAATGAATGATAGCCTCACATATATAAATGATTTTAATCTTAACATGGGCAGTCGTCCATCAGGGTTGTTCTTTAAATGTTCAAACGGGAAAATAATTAGTACAACTTATGGGGGAGGTTCATTTAATTTTGGAACTTTGTTTGAATTTGATATTTCAGAATATTCCATGTCCAAAATCTATGATTTTTATGGTTTTACTGAATTTCATAATGTTATAGGAGCACCTCTAAATTCACCTGAAGGTGAGATTTATGGTTTAACTCATTTTAAGGAGGGTTCTAGTTTAGACTCTGATGGGACCTTCTTTTCTGTAAATAAGGAAACAAAGGAGTATAATGTTTTGGATGTTTTCAGCAGGCCCTCTAATAGCTTGAGTAACTATAACTACAAGTATTATTTTTATCCACGTAGGGGACTTTCTGAATTATATTTTCGTGGCTATTTTCCTGATAGTTCAAAGGCTTATTCACTTTTTGAATTTATCAATCCATTAGGCTCTCCAACTGGTGAAATGGTTTTAGCTGATGATAAATTATTTTATGGTATGCAGTCAACTTCTTCACCAAATCCGGCAGGGATGATTTTTTCTATCAATCCGTTAAATTATGAAAATGAAAATAATGCATGGTTTTGGGGACCAAATGGAGCTTACCCGTCATATAACAGTTTGGTCAACATTGAGGATGGGTACCTATACGGACTGACTTCAAAGGGTGGTGATAATAACTCGGGAGTGATATTTAAATATAATTCCGAGATAGATGAAATAGTTAAACTTTATGATTTTTCTTATTTAACAGGAGCGGAACCAAATGGGAAATTGCTTCATCTCGAAAATGGAGTATTTTACGGAACCACCCATTTCGGAGGTGAAAATGATAAAGGAGTACTGTTTAAATATTCTTTGTCAGAAAACGAATATGAAGTAATACGTAATTTTAGTACTGAAAATGGAGCAAATCCTACAGGAAACCTATTAAAAGCATCAAACGGTAAAGTCTATGGAATGACTACCAATGGCGGAGAGTATGATAAAGGGGTTGTTTTTGAGTTTGATATTGAAACTAATTCCTACGGTAAAATTTTAGATTTTAATGGGGGGAATGGAAGCCACCCTTTTGAAAATTCATTAATTGAAGCTTGTAACTTACCAACCATTGTAAGCCAACCAGTTAATAAAGATGTGATTTACGGAGACTCAACATCACTAATATTTATTACTTCTGATGGAGACATTATCGGGTTTCAGTGGTATCGTCATAACATGCCATTAGAAGGAGCAACTGATGATACTCTTGTTATATATGATGCATCAATTTTTGACCAGGGATATTATTTCTGTAAAGTAATAACTCCTTGTGGAAGCATTTTTAGTAATACGGTAAAAGTGTCTCTTGTAAACGGAATAAATTCAATTGATTTACCCTGTTCAATTAAGGTTTTTCCAAACCCAGCCAAAAATGAGCTTAACTTGAATTTTGAACACCAACAGCCAGTGATAGATTTAAAAATTATTGATCTGTTTGGTTATCATTTGATAGAAAAACATTTCGAAAACGTAAAAGATGTTAAACTGGACATCAGCTTTTTGTCAAATGGTGTTTATTTCATAAACATTACAATCACAGGAAAAGAAAGTTTTATAAAAATAATCAAAAATTAGAGTTTCCCTTTTTCTTATTATTATGTTGAAGCTCATTGTATAAAACTTTTCTAACTATTAATTTTTCTCGTCCTTTGCCACCTGAAAAATTCATCCGTTGATTCTCTGCCATAGAATGAATAGTATTCAATATTTTACCTCGCCAGAAAGACTTTAAAAGTTTTCACCGATAAACCTGATGAAATCCTGACAAGATAAATGGATTCATTTCCACCTATGGATAAAGTGGTTGTTCTTTGATTTGAGGTTTTCGTAAGGATTAATTGTCCCATCATATTGTACACCTCTATTTCTTTTATTTCGTCAATGGGATTCTCGACGATTATGCAGCCATTTCTACCTGATACTTTAATTGGGTTTTTATCATCATTATTTTCCAAACTTGTTTGAATAAGCTGGTTTTCAAAAAGACACAATCCTCCATCAAAACCTCCGGTAACTATGTCCAGATCACCATCGCTGTCAATGTCATATAGAGATGGATAAAGGTTGTTTCCCGAAATCCCCTGTATGGTTTCAACGTAATCAAAAATTAATGACCCAGCAACTGACTGTTCTCTGTGTGCCAGCGTTTCATATCCATTTCCCGTATCAAGTTGGTCGATAAGGCCATTATTGTTAATGTCACCAAACTTTGCAGAGTAAGCCAGGTCAGAAAAAGT
>JAUVJI010000009.1 GCA_030596605.1 Bacteroidales bacterium | reverse complement strand
TTTTGATATACGCGTTAATTCTGATTTATCTTTTGCAGAAATACTTATCTTTGCTCTTTGGCTTAACCTCATGTTTTTTTGCCAAAGATACAAAAATATTTCTATTTGCAATATTATATTAAGAACACTGTACTAGGAAGAATTGAGTAACAGACTTACCATCATAATCCAATTCATGCAGTGGAGATATCTCCAATTCTTTAGCTGCGTCAAACAGCTTTGAAAAATATTGTTTAACTAACAATTTATCTTCTGAACTTATATCAAAAGAAAAGTATGGTTTATCTGGACTTTCTTTAATCCATATTTCACAAAAAAATATAGTATTATATTTATACTCTCTTTTATTGTTATTATTCTCATACAGAACTAATGTTCCTTTGCAATTTAATGGGATTGTTAAGCAATAGTCATATCGCCTATTAATATCTGAGAATTCTTCTTTTTTTAGATCCTTACTTATCCATTCTTTTTCCTCAAGTATATATTCTACTCTATCAACATTGTCTATTGAAAACTCTCTAATTAAGTTTATATATGGTTTTCGCGCTAATCCATATTGAATTAAGCCAAGTATTTTATCCTTAGCAAATTTTTCCAATTCTTCAGCAGTAAACATTATTTTCCGATTATAAATCACATAAGAATACGGATGCGGATTCTTTTTATCCGGTTCCAGAAAATCTTCCTTGGAAATAATTTCCCATTCATCTTCAATTAATTCAGGGAAAAAAGTATCCGCCTCAAATTCTTCATGCACCCAGGTAATGTATAGTTTATTTGCATGAGGTAAAAACTGTTTGTAAATGGAAGCTCCGCCTATGATAAAGTTTTCGCCATTCGGATCCATTTTTTCAATTGCTTCATCAATGGTGTATGCCATCAAGCAGTCATCAATCTGTTCACCAGGGATATCTGTTAAAACAATATGAGTCCTGTTAGGCAAAGGACGCCTGGGCAGAGAGTAGTATGTATTTTTACCCATAATGATATAGTGTCCGGTTGTTAACTTTTTAAACCGCTTTAGATCTTCTGATAAATGCCAAAGGAGTTTATTGTCCTTGCCTATGGCGTTGTTTTTAGCAACTGCGACTATAATTGATATATCTTTCATAAAATTCGTAAATCGTTAATCGTTTTCGTAAATCGTATATCAAACAGAAATCTCCCCCTTAATATGCGGATGCGACTGATACCCTAGCAATTCAAAATCCTCAAACTTAAAATCAAAAATACTTTTCACCTCTGGATTTATTCTCATTTCAGGTAATGGAAAAGGCTCACGGGTTAATTGTAGTTTTACCTGGTCGATATGGTTTAAATATATGTGTGCATCGCCTAAAGTATGGACAAATTCTCCCGGTATCAGATCGGTGACCTGTGCCATCATTTGTGTAAGCAAAGCATAAGATGCAATATTGAAAGGAACACCCAGGAAGATATCACAACTCCGCTGATACATCTGGCAGGATAATTTCCCATCAGCAACATAAAACTGGAAAAATGCATGACATGGAGGCAACGCAGCCCTCCCTTCTGCAACATTTTCAGAAAATGATTTTCCAGGCAATGGTAATACACTCGGATTCCATGCGGCAACGATCATGCGGCGGCTGTCAGGATTGGTATTTATCAAATCAATAACTTCAGAGATTTGATCAATCCCGTCATTGTTCCAGTTGCGCCATTGTGAGCCATAGATCGGACCAAGATCACCATTTTCATCAGCCCATTCATCCCAGATACTAACCCTGTTATCATTTAAGTATTTGATATTTGTATCACCTTGCAAAAACCAAAGTAATTCATGGATGATTGACCGGAGGTGAAGTTTCTTCGTTGTCATCACAGGGAAACCTTCCTGCAAATCAAACCGCATCTGGTAACCAAAAACACTTATCGTTCCGGTTCCTGTTCTGTCCTTTTTCTGAACACCCTTATCCAGGACATGCTGTAATAAATCAAGGTATTGTTGCATTTTAATTATAGAATTTAAAACCAAACACCAACCCTAATGGCATTGACTATATAAAATTTTGTAATAAACTCTTTATTCCCATAAATTACATCATTTTCAAACTCAGGATCTATTATCGTTCCATCTGATGCATAAAAGGCTTCAAAAGTGTCGATATTTATATCTTGATATTTTATCGAATGTAATCCTGCACCCAGTTCAAACCCGAAATAGAAATTTTTAACAAAATAGAAATCAGAACCAATGAATAAATTAGCGCCAATCTTATTAAATGCCCTTTCACTATAGTCCTCGTAATGAGTCGGCCAATCACCAAAAACTAACCATGACCCTTCTACATCAGTTTTATTTTTATGATAAGAATTATTCCCTGTATAGGAATTATATACACGGCTGTATTCTGAAGATTTTGTTTGATAAATAAACTCACCTCCAAAATATGGGGCAATCTTTGAATTTGCCAGTATCCTGTACTCAAACCCGGGACTGAATCCAATCATCGTCGATTGTTTATCATACACTTCTTCAGAAGGATTTTGCTGATTAATCACAATATCATTTTCTTCAAGATTTGATTTGTCTTTTTTGTAATCAAAAGAAATTCCGAGCCGTATAGCCCAATGCTCATTAAAATAATACCGGCCTTTGAACTGTTCGATCTTAAATATTTCTTCACCTGTAAAAGGGGTCATATTAATCTCGATCATAAAATCTTTACCGGAAGGAATTTTTGAATTTGTTTGAGATTGTAATGCCAATGCTGAAAACACAAATAATGTCAATAAAGTAATTGATGAAATAGTTTTCATAATTTTTGTCTTTTAAAATTTATACCTTAAAACCAAACACCAATCCGGACAGCATTGATGACATAAAACCCAGTACCAAATTCGCTAAATCCCGGTTCTACTTCTTTATCGGCATCAGTATTCAATACTGTTCCATCTGATGCAAAAAGGGTCATTTGCCGGTCAGTATTAATATCTTTATATTTTGTTGAATAAAATCCTGCTCCCAGTTCAAATCCAAAATAGAAATTTTTAACAAAATAAAAATCTGAACCTATGAACAAATTGGCACCAATCTTATTATAGGCTCTTTCCTCGTAATAGTAGTAATAATATGGCCCGCTATCAATAAATACTAACCATGCACCTTCTACATCCGTTTTGTTATTTGTAATAGTTTGATCCCAGGAGTCATAATTTTTAGATACAGTGTTTTCCTTCGAGCTTTTTGTTTGATAAATAAATTCCGCGCCAAAATATGGAGCAATCTTTGAATTAGCTAAAATTCTGTATTCAAAACCCGGGCTAATTCCTATCATGCTTGTTTTTTTATCATATATGCTTTCATATGTATTATCAATATTGACATTGATATCATCCTCTTCAAGATTAGATTTATCCGTTCTGTAATCAAAAGAAAAACCTAAACGTATTCCCCAGTGATCGTTAAAATAATACCGGCCCCTGAATTGTTCGATTTTTATTATTTGATCACCCGTAAAAGGTGTCAGGTCAACCTCGAACATAAAATCATTTCCTGTTGGAATTTTTGAATTGATTTCTGTTTGGGATAACAATGTTAATATTCCAAAAAATGTTAATACAACAATTAAAATTAAAGATTTCATAATTCTAAAAATTATATGATTAATAAAATATTTTAATTGATAATGCTAATGTTCCAGTTTTCATCAATCCATACAGGAACAACTTTGACATCAGGATACCATTTTTGAATCAGTTGGGTAGATTTAATAGTTTGGTCGAGATGTATATTTTTTTCTACAGGATTCCCTGCGCAATCAGTATGGCCTACCATAAGAACGATTTCTGAACCGTGTTTATTTACGGAAATATCAATCCGCTCTTTTATGGAATTTACCTTGAACTCATTTGAGTTTTCAGCTAAAATTTTATCCGGTCCGGGTTCTGTTATCATATCTACATAATCCACACCGTAATTTTCCTTCATATAATTAATCACTGGTTCCTGAACCCGGCCATCCATACAATTTACTGCTGTTCCAAACTTTTTCATAGTCATTATCTTTTTACTTTAACCTATTAACTTTTAACTTTCAACTTTCAACTCAAAACTCTGAACATTAAACTTCAAACTTCGAACTTCGAACTTCGAACTTCAAACTTTAACCAA
Organism: Bacteroidales bacterium; assembly: GCA_030596605.1. Classification (GTDB taxonomy): domain Bacteria; phylum Bacteroidota; class Bacteroidia; order Bacteroidales; family JAADJA01; genus JAADJA01. The sequence continues at coordinate 50,407 of JAUVJI010000009.1, read as the reverse complement.
GAATCATCCCCACAATTGTAGCCGACATCAAAGCTGCCAGCGTACCACCAAGCAATGCCCTCATACCATACCTTGAAAGCAACACCCGCTGATTTGGCGCCAGTGAACCTATCCCTCCTATTTGTATACCTATGGAAGCAAAATTTGCAAAACCACAAAGCATATAAGTTGCCATGATGATCGATTTCGGATCAAGCATCCCCGCTTCTTTTAACTCCGACAGACTCATATATCCAATAAATTCGGTCATTATAATTTTTTCACCCAGTAGCCGCCCTACAAGCGTTATATCCGATGCCGGTATACCTATCAACCACATGATGGGCGCAAAAGTATACCCAAGAATAAATTGCAATGACAGTTCGGTGAACCTGCCATTGGTACTCTCGGCAATAAGTTCATTCAGGTTGGTCCATGCACCAATTTTCATTGTAATAAAATTGAACATGGCAATAAAGGCAATAAAAACAAGCAACATGGCAGCTACGTTTGCAGCCAATTTTAAACCCTGTGTTGTTCCATTAGAAATGGCATCAAGAACATTACTTCCCACATTTTCCTTACTCACTTCTATTGTCTTATCTATATCATCTGTTTGAGGGACTAAAATTTTTGATATTACAATTGCCCCGGGGGCAGCCATCACGGATGCCGTCAACAAGTGTTTTGCAAACAATAATTTTTGAACCGGGTCATTACCACCTAAAAAATCAATATACACTGCTAATACGCCGCCGGCCATAGTCGCCATCCCTCCCATCATTACCAGCAACATTTCCGATTTATTCATCTTGGGAAGATATTCTTTTATCATGAGTGGCGATTCGGTTTGGCCAAGGAAAATATTACCGGCAACTGAAAGACTTTCTGCTCCGGATAACTTCATTAATCTGCTCATCAGCCAAGCTAAAGCATAAACAATTTTCTGGATGATACCAAGGTAAAAAAGAAGGCTGGTCAAAGCGGAGAAAAATATTATCGTCGGTAAAATGGTTACTACAAAATTGATAAGTCCCAATTCTATTTTACCGGAAATAAATGAAGCAAACAAAAAGTCAACTCCTGCCCTTGTAAAGTCCAGTATCAGCACAAAAAGGCGTCCGGCAAACTCAAAAAATCCCTGGATAAAAGGCACATACAAAACCCCCAACGCCAGTAGAAGCTGTAAAGATAAACCTGTTGCGACTACTTTCCATGAAACAGCTTTTCGGTTAGAACTGAAAATCCATGAAATAGCAACGAGTACTAACATTCCCAGCAGTCCACGAAGAATTGTTAGTATCGAAAAACCTGCTCTGTTACTATCTCTCGATAGCAATAAATTAGACTTTGACCTGCTGTCGGATAATTTATCTATAATGGTATCTGAAGATTTCAGTTGTGGTTCCGAATCAGGAGAGGTCAAAATTACCTGGCCGGAGCTATCTACTATTTGATTTATTGTATCAGGTGATGTATTGGAATTAAAAGCAAAAATCCCTGAAACAACAATTGCGACAAAGAATAACAAAAAAATCCATTTAAATTTTATCATACCGGTAAACTAAATATTAGAGGCTGTTTTCAACAAAAATTCTCAACAAATTATTTCTTTCCTTTCTTTCTCTTATTAATTTCATCTCTTATTTTTGATGCTTTTTCATAATCTTCCATATCGACTGATTTCTGGAGTAATTCCTTAAGTTCAGTTGTGGTATTTTGAGTGAAAGAGCTTTTACCTTCTTCCTTAACAGGGGTTTCTTTTTGATCTTCACTTTTTTTATCGTCGACAATAATACCTGCTGCTGACATAATTTTATCATAAGTATAAATGGGGCAATGAAATCTTAGGGCAAGGGCAACCGCATCAGAGGTTCGTGCATCTATGCGGTGTTCTCCATTTTCGTCCATACAAAGAAGTTCAGCATGAAAAACACCTTCAATAAACTTATTAATAACTACTTCTTTCAGGGTAATCTCAAAAGTATCAGCAAAACTTTTTAGTAAATCGTGGGTAAGGGGTCTTGATGGTTTCATTTTCTCTAATTCAATCGCAATGGATTGAGCTTCAAATCCGCCAATAATAATCGGCAACCTGCGATCTCCCTTAACTTCACCTAATATCAAAGCGTATGCCCCACTCTGAGATTGACTGTAAGACATCCCTATGATTTCAAGTTTTATTTTTTTCATTCTATTATATTCTTACCCAAATGCGAATTCGATGGATAAAAGTATTAATAATTTCCAATCACCTCTTTGTTTTTACTAAGAAATATAAAAAATTATTAACATTGATAAAAACCCATAACTACACCTGTGTGTTGATTTTTCAATCTTTCACAGGTGATGATAAATGGATTGAAATAAAAATGTAAATATTAATTAATATTGAAAGTTCCAAAATACTTTATACTTTTGCCCCTTAATTTTCAAAATTAAACAATTAGATATGAAACGATTATTATCAATTTTAGGAATTCTTTCATTCCCTGTTCTCACTTTTGCAAGTGAAGCCAACCTGGTAATTCCAGGCGGTATTAAATCAGAAACAATTTTGTATTGGGGCTTTCTGATAACCTTTGCAGGCTTTATGTTTGGCTTATTTCAGTTTATGAAAGTTAAAAAGATCAGAGCTCATCAATCAATGCTGGATGTAGCCCATGTTATTTATGAAACAGGTAAAACCTATCTGATTCAACAAGGGAAATTTCTCGCTATTCTGTTTTTATTTATTGGCGCTGCAGTGGCCTTTTATTTTGGTTTTTTGTCGCAACACGAAGTTATTGACCCACAAACCGGAGAAACTCATTTAGAAAATGCTTTTGGGTTCGGTGGCGTGCTAATGATTTTAGGTTGGACAATTGTAGGGATCTTAGGTTCTTACAGTGTAGCATGGTTTGGCATCAGGATGAATACCCTGGCTAATTCAAGAATGGCTTTTGCTTCCCTGGAAAGAAAACCGATCAAATTGCTGAATATTCCATTAGGTGCCGGGATGAGTATCGGTGTTGTACTGGTCTCACTTGAGTTAATGATAATGTTAATTATCCTGTTGTTTGTTCCAGGTGAGTATGCAGGTGCAAGTTTTATCGGCTTTGCCATTGGAGAATCATTGGGTGCTTCTGTTCTTAGGATTGCAGGTGGTATCTTTACAAAGATAGCTGATATTGGATCCGACTTGATGAAGGTTATCTTTAAAATTGGGGAAGATGATCCAAGAAACCCAGGTACCATTGCCGACTGTGTTGGTGATAATGCAGGTGATAGTGTCGGGCCTACCGCAGATGGGTTTGAAACATATGGAGTGACCGGTGTTGCATTGATCGCATTTATTTTGTTAGCTATAACCAACGTTGAGTACCAAGTTCAATTATTGTCATGGATATTTGTAATGCGTATTTTAATGATCGTTACCTCTATTTTGTCTTATTGGATAAACAGATTCCTGACCAAGGCGAAATATCAAAATGCAGATGACCTTGATTTTGAAAAACCGCTTACATCACTGGTTTGGATAACATCAATATTTTCAATCATTGTTACTTTTATAGCCAGTTATTTCATTATCGGAAGTATGCCGGATAACCTCTGGATTTCTCTTTCGGTCATTATTAGCGCCGGTACATTGGGAGCTGCTTTGATTCCTGAATTTACAAAAATATTCACCAGCCCAAAATCAACACACGTTAAAGAAGTAGTAGAAGCCTCAAAAAAAGGCGGAGCTTCTTTAAATATTTTATCTGGTTTGGTGTCTGGTAATTTCAGCTCATTCTGGATAGGAATGGTATTCTTTTTATTGATGTCTATTGCTTATTTTGCAAGCACTTACGGACTTGACAATTTCATGATATATCCTTCTGTTTTTGCATTTGGTTTGGTTGCTTTCGGTATGTTGGGAATGGGTCCTGTTACAATTGCTGTTGACAGCTACGGCCCTGTAACTGACAATGCACAATCCATCTATGAGCTTTCACTCATTGAAGAAAACCAAAAGGAAGTGACTCCTGAAATTGAGAAGGAATTTGGCTTCACACCTGATTTTGAAAAATCAAAATACTACCTTGAAGCCAATGACGGCGCTGGGAATACGTTTAAAGCTACAGCAAAGCCTGTATTGATCGGTACTGCTGTAATGGGAGCTACTACCATGATCTTCTCACTTATCCTCGTAATTAAACATACGCTTGGTGTTGATCCCGCTGAAATTTTAAACCTGCTTAATCCATATACTATTATGGGATTCTTGCTTGGCGGCGCAGTTATTTACTGGTTTACGGGGGCTTCGATACAGGCCGTTTCAACAGGAGCTGCAAGAGCTGTAGATTTTATCAAGAAAAATATTAACCTTGATCCAAATGCACCAAAGAAAGCCGATGTGGAGAAATCGCGTCAGGTGGTTAAAATATGTACCCAATATGCTCAAAAAGGGATGTGGAATATTTTTATTGCTATTTTCTCTTTTTCTCTGGCATTTGCTTTCATATCATCGCCGGTTCATTCAAATGCCCCTGTTTCCTTATTTATTAGTTATTTACTTTCCATTGCATTTTTCGGATTATTCCAGGCTCTTTTTATGGCCAATGCCGGCGGTGCCTGGGACAATGCCAAAAAAGTGGTTGAAGTTGACATGCAAGAAAAAGGGACAGAATTACACGCTGCTGCGGTGGTAGGTGATACAGTAGGTGATCCGTATAAAGATACTTCCTCTGTAGCATTGAATCCTGTAATTAAATTTACGACATTGTTCGGTTTGTTGGCAATGGAGATTGCAATTGCACCACAATTCAGAAGTGTAGCGCCTTACATTGGATATTTTTTCCTTGCCGTTGCATTATTTTTTGTTTACAGGTCGTTTTACAAAATGCGGATAGCAAGTTAAGAAAATGATTAAAAAATTAAAAAAGCTCCGATTTAAGCGGAGCTTTTTTTATGCGCCAAAATTTCAAGTTTAAATAATACTTTTGCAGCAAGTTGAAATAAATTCTGCCACTATGTCCTGAATGCTGAAATGGCAAATTATTTGATACCGGTTTGGATTGGTAATTTGAAAATTGGAAATTCTATATGATTATGAGTAAAAAAAGCAGTAATAAGAAGAAAAATAATGTGGACGAAACTGTTGAAAACAATGTTGAACAACCAAAGAAAAAGGCATCTAAAAAGGTAAAACCTTCAAAAGAAACAGAATTGCAGAAAAAGGTAGATGAGATCAACGACAAATATCTCAGACTATATTCCGAATTTGACAATTACAGACGAAGGACTGTTAAAGAAAGGATTGAATTAAGCAAAACAGCTTCTGAAGAAGTAATCGTAGAATTACTACCTGTTCTTGACGATTTCGAAAGGGCTATGAAATCTACTGAAGAATCGACCGAATGTGATGCTGTAAAAGAAGGTATCAATCTAATATACCACAAATTCAAGACTACGCTTGAGAAAAAGGGATTAAAACCCATAGAAGCAATTGGCAATGAATTTGACACCGATTTTCATGAAGCAATTACTTATATCAAAGCCCCTTCAAGAAAGTTAAAAGGAAAAATTGTAGATGAAATTGAAAGGGGATATATGTTGAACGACAAAGTTATCCGTTATACAAAAGTTGTAATAGGTCAATAATTACGAGGAGTAAAATTCAACACACAACCAGACAACAAATAACTGAATGTCAAAAAGAGACTACTACGAAGTACTGGGAGTATCAAAAAACGCTTCCGAAAGTGAGATTAAAAAAGCTTATCGCCAGATGGCTTTAAAATATCATCCTGATAAAAATCAGGGAGATAAGGATGCTGAAGAAAAGTTCAAGGAAGCAGCAGAAGCATATGAAGTATTAAGCAATGCTGATAAAAAACAACGTTATGACCAATTTGGTCATGCAGGTGTTGGAGGCGCCGCAGGGGCTAATGGATATCATATGTCAATGGATGATATTTTCAGCCAGTTTGGAGATATATTCGGCGATGCATTTGGAGGGACATTTGGAGGTTTTGGAGGATTTGGAAGGTCAGGTCAACGGAGGAGAAGGGTTAACAGGGGATCAAACCTGAGGGTGAAAGTTAAACTTTCACTCAAGGAAATTGCACAAGGCGCTGAAAAGAAAATAAAAGTTAATAAATATATAAATTGTAATTCCTGTAATGGTACAGGTTCAAAAGGCGGCACATCTTACTCTACCTGCTCTACATGTCATGGAACAGGTCAGGTAACCCGTGTAACCAATACTTTTTTAGGTCAGATGCAAACATCATCTTCCTGCCCGACTTGTGGAGGAGAAGGTCAAACCATAGTCAATAAATGCCCTTCATGTGCAGGAGATGGAATTATCAAAGGCGAAGAGGTTATCACGATCAAAATCCCTGCCGGTGTTGAAAACGGTATGCAGCTTTCAATGAGTGGAAAAGGAAATGCCGGCGCTCGCGGTGGTGTTCCCGGAGACCTGATCATTCTTATTGAAGAAGAAGAAAGTGAACACTTTGAAAGAGATGGCAAGAATCTTTTACATGATGTTTTTATTAGTTTTACGGATGCATCTCTTGGTTCCACAGTAGAAATTCCCACCATTGACGGCAAAGCACGAATTAAAATTATCCCAGGCACACAGGCAGGAAAAGTGCTGAGATTAAAAGGAAAAGGATTGCCATCCTTAAATTCATATGGGAATGGTGATTTACTTATCAATATTAATGTCTGGACACCAAAAAGCTTAACAAAGGAAGAAAAGGAAATTCTTGAAAAGTTAGGTAAATCGCCCAACTTCATTCCTGATCCTACTGCAAGGGATAAAAGCTTTTTCTCAAGAATGAAGGAATATTTTTCGAATTAGAAGTGAATTAATACTAATTTTATCCCAAAATCATTTATTCTGAAAAACCTTAACAGATGAAAAGCGCCTTATTCGAGGCACAGGAAGTAACCAAACAATTTGCCAATCACAAGGCTCTTGACAAAGTCAGTATTACTGTACCTGAGCAAAGCATCTTTGGTTTGCTTGGCCCGAATGGCGCCGGGAAAACCACCCTCATCAGAATAATAAACCAGATCACCGCTCCTGATTCCGGCCAGCTGCTTTTTCGATCAGGCAAATTACAGCCGGAACATATTTATAAAATCGGTTATCTTCCTGAAGAAAGAGGCCTGTATAAAAAAATGAAGGTCGGGGAACAGGCAATATACCTTGCCCGGTTAAAAGGACTTTCAAAATCGGAAGCGTTAAGCAGATTAAAGAAGTGGTTTGATAAATTTGACATCCTTCCCTGGTGGAACAGAAAAGTGGAAGAGCTGTCAAAAGGGATGCAACAAAAAGTTCAGTTTATTATAACCATTATCCATAACCCTGAACTATTGATTTTCGATGAGCCATTCAGTGGTTTTGATCCCATCAATGTCAATCTGATTAAAGACGAAATACTTGACATGAAAAAACAAGGGGCTACTATTATTTTCTCCACTCACAACATGGCCTCTGTCGAGGAACTGTGTGACCACATTGCATTGATAGATAACTCAAAAAAGATTCTGGAAGGCAGTGTAAAGGCTATAAAGGAAGAATACAAATCAAATACATTTGAACTGGATTTTATAAATAAGACTGTTGATATAGCAAAAAATCTGAGTACGGATTTTGAAATAGTGCATCTGGAGATTGGAGAAGAATTCACAAAAGCTAAAATCAAGATAAAAAGTGATAGAAGTCAGAATGATCTTTTATCAGAACTTATCCCAATGGTTTCAATTCAATCATTCAATGAGGTATTGCCAACAATGAATGAAATATTTATTTCGAAGGTCAAGAACAATGAATTATGAAGTTCGAAGTTTGAAGTTTGAAGTTCGAGGTTTAATACTTATAATTAATTTATAAAGATTAGAATTTAAAAGTCTGAATGAATAAAATTTTACTGATCATAAAGCGCGAGTATCTGACGAGGGTCAAAAAAAGATCATTCATTATTATGACGATACTTGGGCCGCTGCTGATGGCATCTGTATTTATTGTTCCTGTTTACATTGCCCAATTGGAAGGTGAACCTAAAAATGTAGGCATACTTGATGAAACCGGATTATTTTATGATAAATTTGAAAATACTGAAAATATTAAATTCCTTGTTCTCACCAATGACCTTGAAACCGCCAAACAAAATATTGCTAATGATGACTTATATGCAATTCTCTACATTCCACAAACCGAATTAAGCGTACCGCAATCATGTAAGTTATTTTCAACAAAGCAGCCCAATATCATTGTAAAAGGATATATCAAGAATGTACTTAAAAAGGAAGTTGAAGAGCTAAAATTGAACGCTTCCGGTATTGATCCTGAAATACTCAAATCAATCAAAACCAACATCAATTTATTTACGATCAGGATTAACAAAGGTGGTGAAGAAGAAACCAGCTCCACCGAGTTAAGTATGGCCGTAGGGATGATTGGCGGTATTCTTATTTACTTTTTTATTTTCATGTATGGTTCACTGGTTATGCGGGGCGTAATAGAGGAAAAAACAAACCGCATCATAGAAGTAATCGTATCTTCGGTAAAGCCTTTTCAATTGATGATGGGTAAAATTGTTGGTGTTGCTATGGTTGGTCTGACCCAATTTGCTTTGTGGGTAATATTTACACTGATAATTGTCACAACCTTTTTATCATTTTTCTCTAAAGAAATATCATCTTATCAGTCATCTCAACTAAAATTGCAGGAAAATGTTGTTGTGCCGACTGAGCAGCTTGAATCCACAATTGAACCGGGTAATACAAATGAATCGTTTATTGCAATATTTGAATCGATCCAATCAATTAATTTCGAGATGCTGATTTTTGCATTTGTTTTCTTTTTTGTAGGAGGATACCTTTTGTATGGCGCTTTGTTTGCAGCTATAGGATCTGCTGTTGACAGTGAGACAGATACCCAGCAATTCATGTTACCTTTAACTATTCCATTGATCCTTTCCATTGTAATTGCGCAATTTATCATGGTCAACCCGGATGGTCCGGCGGCTTTCTGGCTGTCTATTTTCCCATTAACCTCACCTGTGATCATGATGGTACGAATTCCTTTCGGTGTTCCTTATACTGACCTGATCTTGTCTATGACATTGATGATACTCGGATTTTTAGGCGCCACCTGGCTGGCAGCCAAAATATACCGTACAGGTATCCTGATGTACGGCAAAAAGATCAATTATAAAGAATTGTGGAAATGGATACGTTATTAAATATATTTTATAACTCAAATTATTCAATTTTTCACAAGTATCATGTAGTATTATTTCCAAAGGAAATCTGGAAAACCAAATTTTACTCCAGGATCAACTAAAGAGGTACATGTTTATATTCACCGCAATTTCTAAATCAGGTATGTTAATATCATTTTCTTTACTTATTATATCGTCCTCTTTATTACCTATTTAAAATCATTTACTTCTATGTTAAAAAAATATTTAATAACCCAATATTTATAATTGGTTATTTAATATTGTTGTTCTATATTTGCACCCTCAAAAATTTAAGGTAAAAAATCATAAAATCAGATAGAAATGCAGAACAGAGGAGCTATTAAATTTTTTGCTATTTTATTCGCACTTGTGTGTTTGTTTCAACTCTCTTTTACATTCATAACCTCAAGGATTGAATCAAAAGCAAGGGATTATGCAAAGAGTGAAATAACAACTAATTTAGCAAAAGAACTCGCCAACGGAGATGAATTACTTGAAGGATATTACACCGATTCTATTTCACATGCCAGACAGAATTATTATCTCGATTCCATGTCGAACCAGGTCGTTTTCAATATTCTTCTCAGACAGTATACTTATAACGAATGTAAGGAGCGCGAAATTAACCTGGGGCTTGACCTGAAAGGTGGAATGAACGTTACACTTGAAGTATCCATCGGCGATATCGTTAGGGGATTAGCAGGTAACAGCCAAAATCCGACTTTCCTTGAAGCCATGGCTTTAACATATGAAAAACAAAAAGACAGCCAAAAAGACTTTGTGACACTTTTCGGTGAATCCATTGAAGAAATTGATCCAAACTTCAGCCTGGCTTCGATTTTTTTGTATGAATTCCGCGATAAAGGTATAACAGCTACTTCTACAAATAGTGAAGTAATTTCTATTATCAGGAGGGAAACCAATGGGGCTTTCGACCGGACTTACAATATTTTGCGTACCCGTATTGATAAATTTGGGGTAACCCAGCCAAATGTCCAAAAGATTGCTTCATCCAACAGGATACTGGTTGAATTACCGGGTGTAAAAGATCCGGCACGTGTTAGAAAATTATTACAGGGAACAGCATCATTAGAGTTCTGGGAAACATATAAGTTCAATGAGATTTACGAGTATTTTGCGGAAGCCAATAGCAGGCTTGCCGAGATATATTATGCAACAGAAGATACATTAGATGTTGGAGAAGGAGAAACTGCCGAAGAAATCACTTTGGAAGAGGATGCCGGATCTGAGTTGGAGGATGCGCTTGCTGCTGAGGAAACTGAAACTGATACAACTGAACTTTCATTACTCGACCAACTTGAAAGCGACACGTCTAATCTCTCAATAGATGATCCGGGATTTGAAGAATATGCTACGAAAAATCCGCTGTATGCCGTTCTGAATCCTGCTTATGAGCAAAGAGACGGACAATATTACCCCGGACAATCTGCCACTGTTGGATATGCTGCCATCAAGGATACAGCCAAGGTCAATAAACTTTTACGGGAAACAAAAAATATCTTTCCACGAGATTTAAAGTTGGCGTGGATGAATGAACCACGGGTGGAAGGTTCAGGAGTACTTGAATTATTAGCGCTTAAAATTACAAACCGTGACCGTAAACCTGCGCTTGGAGGTGAAGTCATCACCAATGCCCGTCAGGATTATGATCAAAATGGCCGTGTGGAAGTTACCATGTCGATGAATGCTGAAGGTGCCAAAATATGGAAAAGGCTGACAGGTGATAATATTGGTAACCAAGTGGCCATTGTACTTGATGATTATGTTTATTCAGCACCGAATGTAAACGCTGAAATTCCAAATGGGCAATCATCCATTTCAGGAGGAAATACGAGCATAGAGGAAGCCCAGGATTTAGCCAATATCCTTAAAGCAGGAAAATTACCGGCCAGGGCAAGAATTGTTGAGGAAGCAGTTGTTGGTCCTTCACTCGGTAAAGAGGCTGTAAATGCTGGACTCTGGTCTTTTATCATTGCTTTTGCACTTGTATTGGTTTATATGATCTTTTATTATAATCGTGCAGGATTTATTGCCGACCTGGCATTGATCACTAATATTTTCTTTCTATTTGGCGTACTTGCTTCATTTGGAGCAGTTCTAACACTTCCGGGTATTGCAGGTATTGTTCTTACCCTTGGTATGGCCGTTGATGCAAACGTGATCATCTATGAACGTATCAAAGAGGAGATACGGGCTGGAAAAGGAATCAGGCTGGCGATAGATGATGGTTATAAGAATGCATATTCTGCTATTATTGATGGAAACGTAACAACGCTATTGACAGCAATAGTACTTTTTGTTTTTGGTTCAGGACCGGTACAGGGTTTTGCAACTACGCTTATTATAGGAATCCTATCATCATTATTCTCAGCAATCTTTATTTCACGCCTTGTCTTTTACTGGGCGCTTAAAACGAATAAGCAGGTCAATTTTGCAAATAAGTGGACCATTAACGTTCTTGCATCTTCAAATTTCGATTTTATGAAAGTGAGAAAGATAGCTTACATTATCTCAACTACTGTCATTATTCTTGGAATTGCTTCTTTAGCTATCCGTGGATTAAATTATGGTGTGGATTTTACGGGTGGAAGAACATTTACCGTCCGATTTGACCAGCCTGTTCAAACATCCGAAATAAGAGCAGCTCTTGCCGATGCATTTATTAATGAAGATGGACAAAGTGTGGTTCCTGAGGTCAAGACTTTTGGCCCAGATAAGCAGGTTAAAATTACTACCAGATTTATGATCGATAACAATGAACCGGAAGTTGACTCTATTATTCAAAGTAAATTATATCAGGGTTTATTGACTTTCTATAAAGATCAATCGATAAAATACAGAGATTTCAGCACTGATACTGAAACTGAGGAAAAATTGATTGGAATTCTTAGTTCTCAAAAAGTCGGCCCGACCATTGCCGACGACATCAGGAACCGGGCTGTAATGGCTATATTCTTTGCCCTTATTGTCATCTTTATTTATATAGCAATTCGGTTTAGGAAATGGCAATTCGGTTTGGCAGGGGTAATTGCATTATTTCATGATAGTATAATAACCATCGGTTTATTCTCTATATTCTATAATGTTCTTCCTTTCAATATGGAAATCGACCAGGCATTATCGCAGCGATTTTAACAATAATCGGTTACTCTATAAACGACTCCGTAATTATTTTCGACCGTATTCGTGAATACACCAAGATTCACCATAAACGCGACATGAAAACAAATATCAATGCCGCTCTTAACAGCACACTTGCCAGAACCATCAACACATCAGGTACTACATTAGTTGTATTATTAATAATCTTTATTTTTGGTGGTGAAATTATCCGCGGATTTACTTTTGCACTTTTAATTGGTGTATTAATAGGTACATATTCATCGTTGTTTAATGCAAGTCCAATTGCTTATGATCTTATCACACTCAAAAAAGATAAGAAAGAAGAGCAATTGAAACCGAAGAAGAGAAAGTAAAAAAATCATACTGAATAATTAAAGTCTTCCACATGGAAGACTTTTTTTATATTTGCATCATTGATAATACAATGAACAACTTCCTTATATTTTTTAATATCAGTGGCGGAGAAATCCTCCTGATCGTGCTTGTGGTCTACCTGGTTTTTGGGCCAAAAAAAATACCTGAGTTTGCAAGGATGATCGGGAAAGGTATAAACGAATTGAGGAGAGCTACCAATGACATAAAAAATGAAATAACCAAGGAGGCTGATAAAATTAAAAATGATATCGATATAGATATCGATGATCCCTTAAAACCTGATTCAAAGAAAAAGCAAAAAAACACCTCAAGTAAATCATATCGAGCTACTGATAAAAAGCCAAAGACAGTATCGAAGAAAGATTCAAAGGATACTTCTAAAAAATAAGCTCTTTATATCATCATTTTATATCTATTGATACTCTTATTTGAATCGAACTACAAATCAAGAAACTGCTGAAAAACTACCTGAAGATACGCTTTACCCTCCTTGAGTACTTTGTCTTCTTTTCCGGGTAGGATTTCGATAGCAAAATAGTCATTTAATTTTCTATGATAAACAAAGTAACCATCGCGGCTTACCCATCCTACTCCTTCGGTAGCCTCAAAATAAGCAAACTCAGGTGAATATGGGTTGAACAGGTCCCTGCTCCAGTAAAACTCAGAGTTATCAAGCTCAAGCTGTTGAAGCAATGTTGCCGGTAAATCATTTTGCGAACTTATCCTGTTTATCTTTTGTCCTTTGAATTCTTCAATAACTACATCACCAAAAAACAACAACGGTATCCTGCGATATTCTTTTGAAAGTACCGACCAGTTTTTATGGGAACTATGACTATGGTCGGCTACAATAATAAATAAAGTGTTGCTATACCATGGCTGTGATCTGGCTTCATCGAAATATTTGCAAAGACAATTATCAGTATAGTAAACGGAATTAAGGAAGTCATTTTCAGTATCTGCAAAGTTTATAGTTTCACTCTTAGGCTGATCATATGGGGAATGAGAACTCAATGTAAATACAGTTGACAAGAAAGGTTCGGATTCACTTTTCAGATCAAGTAATTGCTCATTTAAAATAAACTCATCATGTATACCCAGCTTACCCCGTGGCAAATCCTTATCAAAATCATAAACCTCTTTTATCCTGTCAAATCCATTTACCATCAGGTATGATTTAATACCACCATATATCAGTTGTCCCCCAAAATAAAAAGATGTATTGTATCCTTCTTTATTTAAAATTTTAATAAGGCTGGGTAATTTGGATATCTTATCAGGATTATGCGAAAGGGAGACAATCGGTGTGGCAGGGAATCCACCAAAAATACTGACCATTGCCTGATCAGACCTATTTCCGGTAACATATATATTTGTAAATAAAATTCCCTCTTGCTCAAGTTGTTTAAAGCATGGAGTAATTCCGGTATCCCCACTGATTGATTCTATTACATCTGCCGGCCAGCTTTCAAGTATGAGCAAAACAATATTGGGCCGCTTTGTATTAAGAATATAAATCGTTGTATCTTTTTCAACCTTGTGTAAATTGTCCACAATTTTTATTGCTTCATCCTGATCTGAAAAGTTAAAAGGATTTTTTTCCCTGAATTCAAAATTATCAATGCTACTTTTTAAAAAACTGTATCCGGAGTTAATTGCAGCTAAATTTAATATATTATGAGTAGAGAAGTAAGATTTGCTTTGATTAATAGGTATTTCCTTAAACCCTCCACGAATGCCGAGAAATAGAATACCCGGTATAGTTATTCCAAAAATTAATGATAATAAAAACTTCCTATTCTGTTCGCGTATAGGCAAATAAAAATACTTCTTATAGAAATAAAATCCAACAGCAAACTGGATTAAAAGTAATAAAATCAATACAAAAAAGGTTTTTGTTGATGCAGAATTATATACTTCAGAAGGGTTGGACAAATAGTGGAGCGCTTTATAACTTAATTTGGTTTTCCATTCTTCATAAATACCAAGTTCAGCAACAGTAATTAACAAATAAGCAAGTAGAACTATTGCCGTATAAATATAATTGAGATAATTTATCCATTTTATTGGAAATATTGATTGAACAAGCAATATAATAAATGGTAATAAAAGGATATAACTTGCAGTTGAAATATCAACCGGGAGTGCATACCAAAAAGTTGATATCAGCTCATAAAAATTAGCGCCTTCAATTTTAATTGATGGATAATAATAAATAAGAAAGACTAATCTGGTTAGTGCGAAGATTAAAATCCAAAAAACGAACTGTCTTAATAAAGATAGGTAAATGCGCATTGTCCGACTACTTATTCCTTGTCAAGTATAGTTGTCCGCATACTTTCAATCTGCTCAGGTGTTCCAAGAACAAAAAGCTTTGACCCCGGGATTACTTTTGTTTCAGGTTTCGGATTCAGGATGTACCTGCCATCCGGAGTTTTAAATCCGATAATATTCGCCCCTGTAGGCTTTCTAATAGCAAATTCACCAATGGTTTTGATTTCTGTAGCAGATGATACTTCGGGACACTCAAATTGTTCCAGGGTTGTCGGATCTTCACCATGCACAGATACATGATCCAAAAATTCAATTATATCCGGGGTGGTCACCAGGTTAGCCATGTGAGCCCCTCCTACCCTCTCTGGCATCACTACATTATTAACCCCAGCCATCCTGAGTTTTTTTTCAGAACTTTCACTTGAAGCCCGGCTAATAATTTCAAGATTAGCATTTATTGCCCGTGCTGTCAGGACAACATATAAATTATCAGCATCAACAGGAAGCGTTGATATCAAAGCTTTCGCTGTCCCGATATTGGCCTTTAACAATACTTCATCTTGTGTCGCATCTCCCTCAACAAATCCAGCAGTTTTGTCCATATTTTTCATAACCTCATCATGACTCTGGTCAATGACTACATACTGAAGATTATGAGCTTTCAGCTCTTTTGCAACCTGCTGACCATTTCTGCCAAAGCCGCATATAACAACATGATTTCGCATCTTTTTTATTGATTTAGTTCCATATCCTCTAAGAAGTAATTTCAACTGACCTTCAAAGAAATGAGTTGAAATAGTTGTAAGTGCATAAGCATAAGTAGTAAAACTAATTATGATTAGAAACATGGTAAAGATCTTCCCTTCCGGACTCAATCTATGAATCTCCCCAAAACCTACCGTCGACACCGTTATAACGGTCATGTACAAAGCATTCAGAAAACCATCATCCTCAATAAGCATGTAACCCGTTACTCCAAGCACGATAATGAAGAACAGCATCGCTACTCCAATCAGTATTTTTGTCCGGCTCGAAAATCTTTCCATCAATTGAAATTTATGGAACAAAGATAAGAAAATGGGAAGTATAACTAAGGTATTTTATTTATATACTGAGCAAAAATGCTTTACAAAAAAATTAATAATTACCTGGCACTTTTAAATATTTCATTCCCTATTCCACAATTCAGACATTTTCTTTTGTTGCAATAATATTTCTTTAATTGAAGAAGCGCCTGTGTATTAAAGGAAGTACGAATGCTCATCCCCATATCCCCCCATTTCCTGATAATTGTATTTGTTTCTCCTGGTATTGTATCAAGAAACTTTAGTGACCTGTCGATAAATGACTGATCATCGTGAGTCCTGCCGTAAACAAACAAAAAAGGTATAACTGTATTTATAATAATCAAATTAATGGCATTCATTCCCATTCTTTTATCACGTTTTACAGCTTTTTTATCAAAAACATAATGTGTCTTCCAATATTCCGATTCTGAAACCTCAAACATTCGTATTAAGTCCTTGAACTTTTCAGTTTCTAAAATTTTAGAAAATAAAAAAGATGAATTATATATTAAATCAGCAAACTGCGCTATCCGGATGGTTGGAAAATTTGAAGGGCGTAACCGCATAAACCGCCATAAATGAGAATCCATTGGTTTTAAGTTGTACTTCTTTCTCAAAAATGAATACTCTTTAAATAGTTGCCCCGGATAATCATCTTTACAATTTTGATTCAATAAACCAGATTGCCCGAACAATAATGATTCGAGCTGAAATTTATTATTCTTGTGCTTTAAAAGAAATTTTAGAGGCAACGATTTTGCTAACAATTCAAATGGTATTGAATTGACATTAAACCCAAAATTTCTGGCAAGAAATTCATAAAATGTCTGATCCCAGTCGTTGCCATTATATTTTAACTGTTTTTCTATCTCAATGGATTTGGTTTCTAATCGCTCAATCATCATCCTGTCCAACCAATTGTTTATCGCAAACCTGTTAACTCTATCAAACATTTTCTCACAGGGTATCCAGTTTCGATTTGTCATAAAATCACTATATTGTGCATATAATGATTGATTAAATCTATCCTTTAATTCAAGTGCTGGAATCTCCTCTTTATTAATTCTATATATCTTTTGATCCTGATGATGAACAACATGTAAAATAATATTTTCATAAGCCATATCCTTATGGTGTTTATGCAAATACCAGTCTGATGATTTAACATGGATTTCGACATTTCCCGCCCAGATAGTATCCCCTATTTTAATTTTTGCATTAAAAAAATCAGGACCTGCATCGAAATTATGCATTCCGGAATCAATGATGGTACAATCTTCTCCATTTGTTAATATCAGGTTTTGTGAAAACTGCTTGTATTTCCATATGTAATGAAGAAACTCTTCGGTCATGGTTTATTATTTGTTATAAAATTACTATTTTTGATTTAATAAACAAAAATCAATATTTGGGCATATCATTTTTAGTAACTAATCAGTGTCCTGTGAATCAATAAAGAAAAGGTTTTGGGGAAACCTTTCTTTTCTTTGTGTCACTTTGTGCTCCTTTGAGTAACTTTGTGTAATAGCTGTACCACAAAGAATCACAAAGAATACACTGAGTTTCACAGAGAAAGCTTATCATTAAATTGAATTTTTGATACTGATTAGTTACCATTTTTACAATCGGTATCTTCATTTTAATAAGTTCAAATCATCCATTTGAAAGTCCAAACTTGCATTTTGAAAGGTAAATTATTATAATCACCTAACGATTATTATATTTGCATACAAATAAGCAGCAAACAATAATAATTCAAAAATTTTGCAAATAAGAATCACATTAGGATTAGGATTTGTATTTACTTTCTTACTGTTATCGTTATTTATCAGTGCAAAGGATACAAGCAAAGTTGATAGTCTCAAAAACGTTTTATCTAAAGATATTTCCGACACTGCCAGGTTAAATACTATGGCACGACTGGCTTTTGCTTATAACAGGATTAAAGATGTTTCGGAAGCAGAGAAAGTCGTACATGATGCATTTATATATGCTAAGAAAAATAGCTTACAGATATCGTATCAACTGCATTGGGCAAAAGCAGAAGTTTTACATTATATGAAAGATGTTTCGGGAGCTTTGGATGAAATGAACATAGTAGTAGAGAAGTTAGATGAATCAGGAAATCTAAAGGAGCTTGGCCTTGCCAATAATTTTCTTGCATGGAATTTATTGTACGACGGAAAGTTTAGCGAATGTATTGATGCTTATACAAAAAACATAGAATTTGCCAAGGAAAATAAATTAACAGGTATTCTGCCCAGCGCTTATAATGGCCTTGCATATGTGTACAGAAACATTGATAATACCGAAGAAAGACGAAAGAGCCTTATTATGATGGCAGATGCTTCACTGAAAGAAAAAAATATCAAATATACTTCTGAAGCCTATTTTTTGTTGGGTGATATTGGCATGGAAAAAGATAGCAATTTCACTTATGCCATCCAGCAATACAATGAATCCCTTAAACTTAAAAAAGAAATGCAGGATACTATTGGTATCTCTTTTCTATTATTAAGAATTGGGTGGAACCACTACCTCAACAATGAACTGGAGACAGCGCTTGACTATTTTCTCCATTCACTTGAATACAGCATCCCTATTAATAAGTTAACCAGTATCACAAATGCTTATGGAAATATTGGCACCATATACCGTGATAAGAAGGAATACAAAAAAGCCATTAAGTATTATAAGGAAAGTATCAATTACTCCATGGAGGCGAAGGATTGGTATAACCTGTCATGGCTCTATAAAGATATCAGCGCTATGTTTGTGGATTTGGATGATTACACAAAAGCCTATGAAAACTTTGTCTTGCACAAACAATACAGCGATTCGCTGGAAATGAGCAAATATAACAGGGGATTAGTTGAAGCCAGCACTCGCTATGAAACCGAAAAACAAAAACAGGAATTGGAATTGCTTTCTTTAAAACTGAAACAGCATAAGTATTATATGTATGGATCAGTTGGCCTGGTTGTGCTGGTTATACTGCTTGGGATATTATTTATTCGGCAAAACCGCCTGAATTCTAAAAGAAAAATTACGGAGATGAACCACAAAATTTCTGAAGTAACTCAGAAGAATCTTCGGCAACAAATGAATCCTCATTTCATTTTTAACACTTTGAATTCTATTCAGTATTACATGTACCAGCACGACAAAATTTCAACCAATAACTACCTCACAAAGTTTTCGAGCCTGATGCGTAAAACACTTGAAAACTCCCAGCATACTGCCATTCCGATAAAAGATGAAATAGATGCACTTGAACTATATCTTCAGCTTGAATTAATCCGGTTTAAAGAAAAATTCGATTATGAAATAAACATTGATGAAGAAATCGATACTCTTCTTTACAAAATACCTACCATGCTTATTCAACCTTATGTTGAAAATTCCATTTGTCATGGATTAATTAATAAAGATGAAAAGGGAAAACTAAAAATAGACTTAGATTTAAAAGATGAAAGCATTGCCTGTTCCATCGAAGATAATGGTATTGGCAGGGAAGCGGCTATGGAAATAAAAAAGCAAAAAAACGGGAATCATAATTCATTGGGAACAAAGATTACTGAATCGAGACTTAGTCTTGTAAATGCTTTATATGGCAAAAATATGAAGATAAATTATTCTGATTTAAAAGATAAGGATGGAAATCCGAACGGAACCAAAGTCGTGATCCATATACCAATAATGACTTAAAAGATCAATAATTACAGACAACTAAAAACATGGCACTTAAAACTATAATAGTCGATGATGAACTGGATGCGGTTAACTTTATTCGTTCTATCATTGAAGAATACTGCCCAAAACTGGAGGTGGTTGGAACCGGCCATTCAGCAAAAGAAGGTTCGAAGTTAATTATTAATAAAACTCCCGATTTGGTTTTCCTCGATGTGGAAATGCCACATGGCAGTGGATTTGACTTACTTGCCAACTTTCCTGATAAAACATTTGATGTAATATTTATTACAGCCTTTAACCATTATGCTATCCAGGCCATTAAATTCAGCGCTGTGGATTATATCCTGAAGCCAATTAATATAAATGAGTTTATTTCAGCTGTTGACAAAGTTTTAGATAAAAAGGCATCGAATGATTATCGCAATGCCAATTTCAAAACACTCCTGGAGAACGTCAGGTCAACCCTTCCTAGCAAACTAGCCATTCCAACCTCCAATGGTATGGAATATCTCAACACCAAAGAGATCATCCGGGTTGAAGCTGACCGCAGTTATTCATGGTTCTATTTAAAAGACCACCGAAAAATTCTCGTTTCGCGAAACCTGAAAGAGTACCAGGAATTGTTAACCGACCGCAACTTTTTTCGCACCCATAATTCCCACTTGATCAACCTTGAATATGTAAAAAAATACATCCGTAGTGAAGGTGGCGCTATTGAACTGATTGATGGCTCGCAAGTACCTATCTCAAGAGGAAAAAGGGATCTGTTTTTATTACAGATGGCCAAACTTGCAAAATAAATTTGCTTAAGTTTCTTTATTCCCAAAAGGATTCAACATTTCAAAGAACTGATTTTTAATTTTTTTCTTGACTTTAAGCCCGGAATTTTATATATTTAGGGTTTTTATATAATTATCAATTTTAAAACTAATCTCGATCAAAGTCATGAAAAATCTCACAATTACTCAGGCAAAGCTTACAATGATGCGTAAGTTACAGGGAGGGTTAACAGCCCTGGTGATTCTAATAGTTGTTAACATTTTTGCTCAAACCCCACAGGCATTCAAATTCCAAGCTGTAGTAAGGGATGCGGATGGGCATATAATTTCTGAACAACTTGTTTCGGTAAAGAGCAGTATATTACAAAATAATCCATCCGGAACAGTTGTATATAGCGAAACTCAAACTCCTACCACAAACGAATTCGGACTTATCAGTATAAACATTGGAACTGGTTCAGTTGTTTCAGGTGACTTTACAACCATTGACTGGGGTGGAGATGTTTATTTTCTGCAGATTGAGCTGGATGACGAAGGTGGCAGTAATTATCAGTTAATGGGTACAAGTCAGATTCTGTCAGTTCCTTATTCTCTCTACTCTACATCTTCAGGGGAGTTAAGGCTTCCATATTACGGCGAAACCACAACAACAGAAACCGTATTTAATACTTTTAATAGCGGCACAGGAAGCGGAATCAGAGGAGAGAATCTTATCAGTATGAATTTCGGAATTTTAGGAAACCCCAATTATGGTGTTTATGGAGAAAACAATAATGGAAATCATGGTTATTTTGGAGGAAATAACTATGGAGCATATGGATTTGGTGATTTCGGTGTATTAGGAGAGCACAATATTATAAATGGTCCATGGGGATACCTTGGTGGGGCTCAATATGCTGTATATGGAGAGGGATGGTTAGGTAACACAATAGGATATTTAGGAGGTGTAGATTATGGTGTATATGGTTTTAGTTCTTTAGGTCATGCCGGATATTTTGAAGGTAAAGGTTATTTTAGTGACAACCTAGGAATTGGAACATTAAGCCCTGATGCTTCTGCTTTGTTAGAAATAAACAGTAATTCAAAAGGGTTTTTGCCCCCGAGGATGACTACAACAGAAAGAGACGCCATAAGCACACCGGCTGACGGTCTGGTAATCTTTAATACAACTACGAACTGTTTAGAATTTTATGCTGCTGGCTACTGGCATCAAACATGCGGAAGTCCTGATGTGCCAACAGTAGTAAATCCTTCTACAAGCGAAATATGGATGGACCGTAACCTTGGTGCCAGCCAGATAGCTACAAGCAGTACCGATGCTACTGCATATGGTGATTTGTACCAGTGGGGCAGATTGTCCGATGGGCACGAAGATCGAAGCAGTAGTACAACAATTACCCTGAGCAGTACGGATAATCCCGGACATAGTAATTTTATTTTAGCAACAAGTTTACCTTATGATTGGCGAAGCCCACAGAACAATGATTTATGGCAGGGAGTTAATGGCACCAATAATCCATGCCCAAGTGGTTTCAGAATACCCACTGAGACCGAATGGGAAGCTGAGCGATTAAGTTGGGTAAGCAATGACGCCGATGGAGCTTTTGGTTCTCCATTGAAATTAACCGTTAGCGGTTACCGGCACGGCAGTTTTGGTCATCTCGGCGAAGTTGGCATTAGTGGTTTCTATTGGAGTAGTACGGTTAGTGGTGTCGATGCCCGCCTCCTGAACTTCGACAGTACCAGTGCCTATATGTACTTCAGCATCCGTGCAGGCGGCTTTTCAGTCCGTTGCATTAAGGATTAGGATGTGCCATGTCATCCCATCAGACCATTCAAAGCTGTCAGAAGGGTGATATCATTCGTCACCAAGGTAGTGCAGTGGAGCTGAATGATGAATCGCAGGTTCCTATTTCAAGAGGCAAAAGGGATCTGTTTTTATTACAGATGGCTAGGCTGGCAAAATAAAAGCCTCCGGAAATAATCCGAAGGCCTTTCTCAAATTAGTATTAGAAGGAGTTTATCTGATAAATACTTATTAGTTATATTTCTGATTTGCACATACAATTATAGAATTCCTGGTATATTTTTGCGAAAATTATTTCTATTTTCGTATTATTATTAGAAATATGTAAATTTAAACAATCATATTTATGAACAGGTTTATTAAAATTTCAAGTTTTGTTTTACTTATTGTTGCTTTTAATATTTATAACGGAAATACCCAGCAACAATACAATTATGAAGATCTTGACAAATATATTTCCGAAGCTACAGAAAAATTTGAAGTTCCCGGATTGGCTGTTGGGATCATAAAAAATGGCGAAATTGTATTTGAAAAAGCATATGGATACAAAAATATTGAAACTCAAGTAAAAGTAGATATTGAAACAATATTTGGGATTGCTTCCTGCACAAAAGCATTTTCAGCAGCCTGCCTAGGAATTTTAGCAGATGAAGGAAAGATCAACTGGGATGATAAAGTTATCGATCATTTCCCTGAATTTCAGATGTACGACCCTTATATTACAAAAGAATTCAGAATTGATGATCTGCTGTGCCATCGGTCTGGGCTTATTACTTTCGATGGTGACTTATTATGGTATGGCTCAGACTATGACCGAAAAGAGATTGTTCGACGAATTCGTTACAGGAAAAATGAACACGATTTCAGAGAAAAATTCGGATACCAGAATGTAATGTATATAGCGGCCGGTGAACTTATCGAGGAAGTAAGTGGGAAAACATGGGATGAGTTTGTACAGGAAAAGATTTTTGAACCGTTAAACATGACATCAACTTCCACAACAAATTCCGGCTTTACTGAAAATATGAACATTGCATCCCCGCACATTGACGGAAAACCCCTTGAATTTTTGAATTATGACAATTGCGGGCCTGCCGCCTCCATTAACACTTCCGTTGATGACTTGCTTAAATGGGTTGAGTTGATGCTTAATAAAGGAGTATATAAAGACGATACAATCTTTTCTGAGAAGGAATATTACACTTTAACATCTCCGCATACAATTATAAACGCCGGTCCGGGTGAAAAAATTAATGGTACACATTTTTATTCCTACGGACTTGGTTGGTTTATTTATGATTACCAGGGCAGGAAAATCATCCAACATGGTGGTGGATTGCCGGGATTCCATTCGAAAGTAGTATTTATCCCTGAAGACTCCCTGGGGTATGTGATACTGGCAAACCAATTATCAGGATTAGTTCCGGCAATTGATAAAAAAATATTGGATTTTTTTGTATTAAAACCGGAAAAGAAGGACGAAGCTAAAGATTGGGCTTCAATTTACCTGCAGGGAAAGAAAAAGCAGGAAGAAAGAAAAATGACCAAAGAAATTGAAAAACTTGAATCAAGGATTTCAGGAACGGAGCCTTCACTTGAACTTAAAAACTATACCGGAATATCTAAAGATAAAATGTATGGTACTGCAGAAATTAAGTTGGAAAACGATCAGCTTCACCTAACACTTTTGCCCTCAAAGAAACTTTTAACAAGTAAAATGGAACATTGGCAAAATAATATATTCAGGATTCAATTCAATGATCCGTTTTTACCGGAGGGATTTGTAAGTTTTAAAATTGATAGAACAATAGGAGTCGATCATTTTACAATAGACCTCGAAAATCCTGACTTCCATTTCTATAAATTGAAATTTAAAAAAGTGGAGCGATAATACTGTGAACTATTTGCCTATGTAAATCATCTCGCAAAGACGCAAAAACGCAAAGTGATTGGTTTAGAATAAAATGAAATACGAATTTAAATAAATAAAAACATTGAGTTTTTTTGATTCCTATGATAATTTACTTACTCTTTGCGACTTGGCGTCTTAGCGTGAAATTTTTCGAATAGTACAAGTTAGGTTCTCAAATAAGAAGCCCCATTAATATCCACAACACAGCCGGTTAGATAATCTGTTCCTTCTGATGCCAGGAAAAGAATTGTCAGAGCTACTTCTTCAGGAGTACCAATTCTTTTTAGAGGGCTTTGATCCCTGATCTCCTCCCCTCTTTCTCCAACCATAATCTCTGCTGCCATATCCGTATCAATAAATCCAGGGGCAACTGTGTAAACAAAAATGTTGTACTTAGCCAAAGCTTTAGCCATTGATTGACCGAATGCATTCATACCGGCTTTGCTGGCTCCATAAGCCGGCGAATCAGGTTCTCCACGAAAAGCGCCACGAGACGAAACGTTAATAATCTTGCAACCTCCTTTATTCTTCATTGCTTTTGCAACCAGAAAAGAACAATTGGCTGCACCTGTCAGGTTTGTATTCAGGATTTTATACCAGGTCTCCTGCCATTGATCATAGGATAACTCCATGATGTCAAACTCTTCTGCCACTCCGGCATTGTTCACAAGTACATCAATTTTACTATAAGTCTGTATACATTTTTTGATCAATTGAGCCACCTGTTCGGGATCAGAAATATCAGCCTGCATCTTCATGTGGTTCCCATTGCCCAAAAATTCCAGGGTTTCTTTAGCTGCCTTTTCATTCTTATGATAATGAACGATTACTGTTGCCCCGGCTTCGGCAAACATTTTGGCTGCTGCTTTTCCTATCCCCCGGGATGCGCCGGTAATCAGGGCTATTTTATTACTAAAATCGAGATTCATTATTGTGATTGTTTTGATGCTGATTATCAAACTATTTGAACACCCTTATTAGATGTAAATGTTTTATAAACTCTAATAAAATTTGGATTTGAAGAAAATCCTTTCTCCATTAAATCAGCTATATCATCTTGTTTACCAGTAGGTGTAAATGCAATCACCGATGATCCTCCCCCACTGATCGTGCAGCCATAAGCTCCCATATTAAGTACCTTTTGCTTTATATCCCAATAACCGGGAATGGCGGCTCCCCTCACCGGTTCATGAATAAAATCCAGGCTGATAGCTTTTCCAAATTCTTCCATATCTTTTGTATGAATGGCATGAATAACCCTTGAACAACGAGCCATCTGTTCCTTTAATTTCTCCTGTCCAATTTCATAAGTAATGAAACCTCTTGTTGTGCGTTGACTTTTTCTTATTGCAGCTAAAACTACAGGTATATCCGGCAATTCAAGATTCAGGACATCAATCGGATTATAGCTTTTTACAAGAATAAAACCACCCAACAAAGCAGCAGCTACATTATCGGCATGGGGTGAGCCACCTGACGCCACCTCCCCTTTTCGAGCAAAATCAATCATTTCATTTGCTGACAAATTGAGGTTTAGCAACTTGTTAAGCCCAAAAATTGTTGCGGCAGCCGAAGCGCCGGTCGTTCCCAACCCGCCACCGGAAGTCATTCTCTTAATAATCTTAATATTAACACCTTTTCCAACATTTTTCTTTTCTAACAATCCAAGTGCAGCAAACCCGGCTGAGTTATCTTTGACTTCTGTTGGTATTTTCTGGGTATTATTTTCAATGTCAATAGTAATCCTGCCACTATCATTAAGTGAAATTTCAAACTCATCGAAAGGCTCATTCAAAGCCAAAGCGAAAATATCATATCCGGGTCCTACATTGGCGCTGGTGGCGGGGGCAAGGATTTTAAGTGATAACATGGATTTATATATTAAATTCCTACAATTAACGGATAGTCAAATTGATTTTCAGTTGGGATTAAAACAAATTTTTCTTTTTCACCCTGCTGTGCTTCAATAAGTTTTTCCACAACATCTCTGGCAGTATCCAAAGTCTCAGTTATTGTAAGTCCTTGTGCAACTAATCCCTGAATATTTTCAGAAGTTGCCAGATAAACACCTTCAGGTAATTTTCCGATATGAATATTAATTATTCTTTCCATTTCTTCATAATTGTTAATGACAGAGTTACGGAATATTTTGGAAATCAAATCATTTTATAGCAATCCTCTTTCTTCAAGCAGCATCTTCAATATTTCAGTTTTCCCTTCACCCAAAGGAGTAAGCGGAAGGCGCAATGAACCATTGATCAACCCCATTAATTCCAAAGCTTTCTTTGCAGCCATGGGGTTGGTTTCAAAACGGAATGCTTCAAAAAGAGGATAATAATCTAAATGTATTTGCCTTGCTTTTTCATTTTCTCCGGCAACAGCCAGATCAATCATATTTTTCATTACCCCGGGTATTGCATTTCCGGCAACGGTAAAAGAACCGCTTCCGCCAAATGCAACGGTGGGATAAGCCGTTGTATCTTTTCCGGTAAACACATCAAAATCTTCATTGCGTGTCAGGTAAACGACTTTTGCCAAATGGTCAAGTTGTTTATTACCATCCTTAGTGGCAACTATGTTTGGGTGTTTAGCAAGTGTTGCAGTCATTTCAGGAGTAAGTTCAACACCCGTACGACTTTTGGCGCTATGTAAAATAATTGGTACCGGTGAAGCATCAGCCAGTTTTTCGTAGTAATCGATTAATCCTTCAGGTTTTGGAAGAATGAGATATGGTGTGTAGGAAACAATATAATCCACTCCCAAATCAGCATACATTTTTACCCTGTCAAGCGACTTGTCCAATCGCATACCAACGATATCCGGCATAACTGGAATTTTTCCATTTGCCTCCTCAACAATAATTTGTACAACCCGCATCACTTCATCTTCATCCAATAAGGTATTTTCACCTGTTACTCCAAGTGGGGCTATTCCATGAATACCTGCTTCAACCTGCCTATTTACAAGATTTCTCAGGGCTTCTTCATCCAAAGAATAATCTTCTTTGAATGGTGTAATTAGTAATGTGTATGCACCTTTTTTCATATCAATATTTATTTTTTGCAAAGTTCAATATTTTCTGGGTTAGTAACAACAAATTATTGGAATGTTGGAGTGTTGGAAAATTGGAATGTTGCCCACCTGACCATTTGGGCAGGGAATTGCTGGGTGCACGACAAATTTCCATTATATTGCTATATTTAGTGATCCTTTGTGTTTTTGTGTCTTAGTGGCAGGAAAAAATGTTAGCCACGAAAGCACCAAGACACCAAGTTCACACAAAGGATTCGTAGATAAAATCAACATAATTATTAAAAGTTATTATTTTGTTAAGAATTGTAATTTGTTATTCACATAGAGGAAATTTGTCGTACACCCGAATTGCTTCCTGTTATAGTTTTAGAAGGTAATTTTTACTATCTTCTGATCGGTTGTATTTTCCAATAGGTCAATATGCGCCACAACCATTCTATAGGACCAAAACGAAACTTCTTTAACCATAATGGGGAGAGTATCACTAACAATATCCAAATGGCGAAAACGATCAAAATTTGAAATTTCCGTTCAACCAGGCCATACAATCCTAAACCATTACCATAAAAAATGAACATGGCAATGAGCGACATCAGAATGTAATTGGTGAATGCCATTTTCCCAACTGCACCAAAGAGGTTTTTGAATCCTTCATATTTAGCAGCTTTACAGATCAACATTATGATGGCAGTATAACCCAAGGCCACTCCAACACTTCCGATGTAGTTAAACTGGTTACCAATAAACATTGAATATTCCATAACCCAGCCTGCCTGAAAGTTTCTCCAAACGCCGAATACTGTAATTAAATAACCTGGAATTAAACCAAAGAGGATCATTCTCAAGTAAAATTTATTGGAACGTTTCGCAGATAAAATTCCCCATTTAAAAAGTGCCATTCCAAGCAGCATCATAGACATCACCCTCCAGAACGAAGCGAAGAAAAATAAAAATGTTTGCATAAATACAGCGCTGGATACCCTTACATCCATCTGTTCAAGCCAGCTTCCCTGCATGGTTTTCTTATCGTATTCAATTTTGTCAGCATCCGGCATCCAGCTTTGCATATTCTGATCGTAGGATTCCTGTGGCCAGTAATCAATACTCAATCCCGAACCAACATAAAATATAATCGGAATAACAAAAAACAAAAAACTGAAAACAACAAGCTTTTTCGGCTTCATTTTCCTGAAAAGAAAAACCAGCATCCCACAAAGGCTGTAAGCTACCAAAATATCTCCATACCAAATTAAATAAGCATGGATCATCCCAAATATAAGCAGCCACAACATCCTCCTGTAATGAAATGCTGAAGCCCTTCTCCCCTTCTCAATGGCCCTTTCTGAAAAAAGAATAACTCCTGCTCCAAATAATATTGAAAAGATGCTCATGAATTTTTCATTCGCCAGCAAATGACTTAATATCCATACCCATTTATTGATTCCAGAAAGGTCAACGTAAGCCGTTGGATTTATATAGGCCGCACCTATCATTGAAAAACTCTGGATATTCATAATCAATATTCCCAATACTGCAACTCCCCTAAGGACATCGAGCGAAACAATACGTTCTGGAAAAGATGTTGGTGTAATTAATGTTTTGGTTGTATTCATAACAGTAAGATGTTGTGGTTATTGCTGTAAAGATAATTATTCATTTAAACATAATAGATCACTAAATGTGATTTTATTTAAGCCAAAATTAAATTGCTTATATTTGTGAAAGTCATTTTCTATTACTATTTAATGATATTCAAAATGAATTAATTACAATAAACCTATTTCCATAATAAAACTGAAAATCATTTTATAATGAAGAAGATGGTAATAATTCATTAGATTTAAATAATTTAAAAAACATTTATAAACCAAATTAAATGGAGGTGTCATCATGAAAAAAATCATTTACTCATTGTTATTATTCTTTTTAGCATCCGGTTTTTTCTGCACATCGTATGCACAATACGGCTGGGATGCTCAATTTCCTGGAACTACGGAGAATTTTTATTCCGATTATTTCACCGATGTCTTTTCCGACTGGGCTGTTGGCAGTAAAGGAACCATTTTGCAAACAATAGATGGCGAAAGCAATAGGGTTATCAAAAACAGTACTTCAGAATGCCTGCCTTTACCTTTTATTGCAAACCAGGGACAGATCGATAATAACGTAAAATTTTATGCCGACATCTTTGGTGGTACTGTATTCATTACTAAAAATGGTGAGATTGTTTATTCCTTTAGGAATATCGAAAAGGAAGAATACTTCATAAATCCTCACTCTTCCAATACAATAAAACCCGGAGGGATTGCGCTTAAAGAAGAAATGATAGGTGCCAGGTTAAACACAATATCGGGCGAAATGCAAACACAAACAAAGGTAAACTATTATAAGGGATCTGATCAATCAAAATGGAAAGGGAAAATTCCAACCTATGAACGTATTGATTTTGGTGAAATATATGATGGAATTAATTTGAAGATTAAAGCTTATAGTAATAATGTTGAAAAACTTTTCATAGTTGAGGCAGGCGCTGATCCGGATTTAATACAAGTAAATCTTTCCGGTATAAATGCATTAGGGTTAACCGACAAAGGTGAACTGGAGGTCAAAACAGAACTTGGAACACTTAAATTCACTAAACCGCTTGCATACCAGGAAGCAGACGGTGAAAAATATTTTGCTGATGCTGCTTATTGGATAAAAAACAATACTTACGGGTTTACAATAAGTAATTACGACAAATCCAAAGAACTTATTATAGACCCGCTTATTGCATCGACTTTCCTTGGAGGATTTAATATGGATGGTCTTTATTATTCATATGTAAATGTTGATGATAACGGTTTTGTATATGCAACCGGCGTAACAGGCTCTCCGAATTTCCCGGTTACATCCGGCGTTTATGATGAGGATTTCAATGGAGTAGATGATGTTTTTATATCAAAGTTCAGTAGTGATATGACTACGCTTCTGGCCTCTACTTATTTTGGAGGGATTTTAGAGGAATATGCGAACTCTTTAATTTTTGATAAAAACGGGAATATCTTTATTGCCGGTTCTACAGGATCAAAAGATTTGCCGGTCACGGGACAAGCTTACGACACAACGTTTAGCGATAATCCGAATGGTCTTGGTTATAACAGAGATGTATTTATTGCAAAATTTGACAGTGATTTAGAAAACCTTCTTTCATCAACTTACCTTGGGGGTTACGACCAGGATGGAGGATGGCATACAATGTTAAATACTGATACTTCAGGAAATATTTATGTAGGTGGGAGTACTTATTCTTCAGACTTCCCTACAACTCCGGGCGCTTTCTGCAATACTATAAATGATTTTTCGAACGATGTTTTCGTGACAATATTTGACAATCTGCTTAACAACATTTTAGCGTCCACACTTATTGGCAGTGGCGGATGGGATGTATGCAGGGCAATTGAACTCGATTCATTAGGCAATATTTATATTTGCGGTGGTGCAGGAGGGAATGACTTTCCGACAACTCCAGGAGCGTTCCAGGAAGATTTTGTCTGGTATGGAGATGCCTTTGTCTCCATATTCAATAATAACCTTACTTCACTCACAGCATCAACATACATTGGAGGAAGTCATAATGACGACATCAATGACCTTGTTATTGATAAATACGGTGATATTTATGTTGCAGGAAAAACACGATCAGCAGATTTTCCGGTTACCCCGGGTGCTTATGATGAGTCTTTTAATGGGTCTTCAGATATATTTATTTCAAAATTTAATAAAGCGCTTACTAAATTAGATGTATCTACCTATCTTGGAGGATACGATTATGAAGCCTTCTGGGGCGAAACGGGCATTACCATTGATGAGGAAGAAAATGTTTACATAGCCAGCGGAACTTGCTCTGACAATTTTCCGGTTACCCCTCAAGCCTATGACATCAGTTTTAATGGTGATCAAGATGTTATTGTTTCAAAGTTTGATAAAGATCTGGGACATCTTATTGCATCTACATTTTTAGGAGGGCCAAGTGATGATTATGCTGTACATGTAGTTTTGCATGGCAATAATATCTTGATCAACGGACATACCTGGTCCTATAAATTTCCAACTACTCCAGGGGCTTATGATACAATCTATAATAGCTCAGGCGATGTATTCATTTCTATTTTCGATAGTGATCTGTCTGCTGTGGTAACGGATATTACAGAGAACAACGATAGAATATTACCAAACGCAGTCTTTTTGTATCCTAATTTTCCGAATCCTTTCCATTTGGAAACTAATATCATATTCGATTTATCAGAATCCTGTTTAGTAGAATTAGCTATTTATGACCTTTCGGGTAAAATGGTAAAATCGTTAGTAAAAGGATTTAAGGAAGCCGGACATTATTCCCTTACCTGGGATGGGACTGACAGTCAGGGAAAATTGGTTGTACCCGGAATTTATATATATAAAATTAAAGCCGGAAATTTTATTGATAGCAAACGCTGTATAGTGTTGAGAAATTAATAATCTTTACCCTGACAAAATGGGTTATGCTGTAGAGATAAAAATTCCGATAAATACAAAAGGTTATTAAATATGAATTATAAAATCAACCCCAATTAATTATTCTTATTTTTGTGAAGGTTATCTTTTGTTTCCTTCTAATGCTGTTCAAAATGAATAAACTGCAATAAACCTATTTCTATAATAAAACTGGAAGTCATTTTATAATGAAAAAGATGCTTATAATACATTAGATTTAAATAATTTAAAAAACATTTATAAACCAAATTAAATGGAGGTATCATCATGAAAAAATTAACTCATTCATTGTTTGTTTTCTTTATTACGTTTTGTTTATTTACCACTTCAAATGCTCAATACGGCTGGGATGCCCAAAATACTGGTACAACGGAGGATTTGTATTCCGTTCACTTTATCGATGTATATTCCGGTTGGGCTGTTGGTAGTAATGGAATTATTTTATACACCATTAATGGCGGTACTGACTGGACAATCCAGAATAGTGGCACAACAGATCATCTGTTTGGTGTACATTTCATTGATATTTTAAAAGGATGGGCCGTGGGAGATTTAGGAACTATTCTGCAAACAGATGATGGTGGAAACTCGTGGAATATTCAGGCCAGCGGAGTGACCGGCACAATAGAATCAGTCTGTTTTATTGATTGGAACAATGGATGGGTTGCTGGTCCAACTATTGGGATTCTCTTTACAGAAGATGGGGGATTAAGTTGGGAATCCCAGGGCGGTACCTCCTCTCAATTACATTCAATATTCTTCACTGATCTATCAAATGGTTGGGCAGCAGGTAATAATGGTGCAATATTACACACCGGTGATGGAGGAGAAACCTGGGATGATCAAAATAGTAGCACTTCAGAAGATTTATTAGGCCTTCATTTTATTAATGATACATATGGATGGTCAGTTGGTAGTAATGGTACAATACTATGGAGCACCAATGGTGGAAGCAATTGGAATTTAACTACCACTGGAACAAATGTAATATTGTTTTCCGTTTACTTTAGTAGTTCAACACGTGGCTGGGCTGCTGGCCAATATGGTGAGATTCTGCATAGCAATGATGGTGGAACAAGCTGGAGTATTCAAAATAGTAATTCAGGTGATGATTTAAGATCAGTTTGTTTTGTGAACGATAATCAGGGATGGGTAGCAGGTGGTGAAGGCACGATGCTTTATACTGAATCCGGTGGCACATTGGGCATCAATGAAATTTTTAATGGTGATAACAAAAAATCTATTTCAAATAACTATCCCAATCCCTTTAATCAATATACAACCATTGAATTTGATTTACCAACCACAGGTGATGTCTCCATCAGGATTCTTAATGCTGCCGGAAATGATATCGATCAACTTGTTTCTGAAAAATACGCTCAAGGTAAACATACCATTTCCTGGAATGCAGAAAATCTGGAAAGCGGGATATATTACTACCTTTTTGAATGGAATGATTATGTTGAGATGAAGAAGGTAGTAGTTATTCAATAAAAATTACTTCTAAAATAGAAATTCAAGGTCTATAAGCATGCCTGAAAATCTGACAGGATTTATCAGGAATCCGTAAATAATAAGAGGAAATTAAATTTATTTTTGAATCTACAAACCGTTTTCTTCCAATACAACTGAAGACGGTTCACCCATTTCATCCCAACCACGCAATTGATAATATCTACCAACTATTGAATTGAAGTATTCCCTGTCCAAATTCTTACCCCGCATAAAACCGGCCAGTGATTCTTCATTAAAGAATCTACCAGGTAAGGTATCATCAGTATGCTTTCGTCCATTTCGCAGATTGTACCTTCGGGCAAGGTGGGTCAATCTTGCTCCCACTTCCATTAGTGATTTTTCAGTATGATTAGAGCCGGTTGCTGCATTCAACAATTCTGCCAGTTTATCTAATCCGAGCGGGACAAAATCACAAATAACAAGAGAATTTCTAACATTTACAGTATCCAAACCATCTGCTACTGCTTGAGGGATATCCTCAACTTTAAAATCAGGTCCCAATTCCTGCTCTGCTATCCATAAGCGGGTATGGCTTGCAAAATCAGCAACCGCAAACATCACTCCCATTGTTAATGATCCTTTTGGATTAATACCGGAAAGTTCCATTCCGAAAGTGTTAATAGCATAATCTTCACTGCCTTTTCCAATTTTTTGAGCGGCAACCCTGGTCCCGTCGGCAAAAATTTCTCCAACACCTTTCCTGTGGGCCATAAGTTCTATCAATTCCCTTTGTGCTTTTGCATTTCCCCATGTCAATTCCAATCCGTCCCAGTTATCTACTGCTCCTTTTTCATAACATTCCATGGCAAATGAGCATGTGATCCCTGTACTGATAGTATCCAACCCCAGGTCGTTACACATTTCATTCGCCCATGCTACATCCTTGATGCTATTCACCATACTCCCCGATCCCAGAAATGCTGTGGTTTCAAATTCCGGTCCTTCGATTTCATGTCCATCCCAGCGAGCCCACTTCGAGCATTTAATTGAACAGTTAAAACAGCTTGTGTCCTCCCAGTTCAGTTCTTCACGTGCAGTTTCCGAGCTTATCTTTTCAAAATCATCAAACTGCACCAGTTGATAATTCTTAGTTGGTAAATATTCGAGTTCCTGCCCGCTGCGCACACACTTCATGGTACCTTTTACCCTTCTGTATTTCACGCCTTCATCTAAAAGAATATCTTTAGTAAGTCTTTTGTTTACCTCAAGAAAATCATCAGTAGCATATTTTATTTCAGTGGTACCATCAACAACAATTGCTTTTAGATTTTTTGAACCCATAACAGCTCCTGCTCCTCCCCTGCCATACTGCCGATGTTTATCCACTCCGATACACGCGATTTTTGACAAATTTTCACCAGCCTGTCCTATAGCAGCAACACGGGGATCTTTTCCGGGATGCTTTTCCATAAGAATATCCTGAGTATCAAAAATACCTTTACCCCACAATCCGGAAGCATCAATTAATTCTACCTTTTCATCAGTTAGAAAAAGATAAACCGGTTTGTCCGATTTCCCTGTAATAATCATATAATCAAACCCTGCCCTTTTAAGAGCAGGCCCAAAACGACCACCACAATGACTATCGAGAATTGAATTAGTCAGAGGCGACTTGGTAACCAAAGTGGTACGGGCACTTGTTTGCACTTTGGTACCTGTGAAAGGTCCGTTGGCAAAAATCAGAGGATTCTCCGGTCCGTATGGGTCGGGATTGGGAGCTAATTGTTCAAGCAAAGCAAAGCCCAGTCCTTTTCCGCCGATGTATTTTTCTAATAATGATTTATCAGATTCACCAATTTGATGTTTTTTGGATGTTAAGTCGATTTGTATAAATTTCCCTGTATATGACATAATAATTATTTTATTTGTCTAATAATTTATTAACTTCCTCCTCAAGAATCGGAAGATGTCTTTTTATTAATCCCCATAAAGTTTCATATTCAATATTATCATAACCATGAATAATATAATTCCTGAC
Source organism: Bacteroidales bacterium (assembly GCA_030596605.1). Lineage (GTDB taxonomy): Bacteria > Bacteroidota > Bacteroidia > Bacteroidales > JAADJA01 > JAADJA01. The sequence goes on along the minus strand of JAUVJI010000009.1, from coordinate 15,112 downwards.
ATTTACTATTTTCCTGGCATTTGAAATTTTTATTGTACTATCAAGTTTTAGTATTCGATTAACTGCTTCACCAATTATTTCAAATTCTCTTTCAACTGCCATCTTTATCATTCTATTTCCAGTAAAATCACTAAAGCTTTTACAATCCTTTAGATAAGTATTAATTGCATTTATTGAAACTTTAATATCATGCAAATACTTTTGAATTTTTTCTGTCATAAAGTAAAACTTTTGTCTTGTTAATGGATTGAATAAGATAAGGGTTACTTAAGGATCTTTCGCTAATAAGATCAATTTTACGATTGAATAAATCTTCAAGTTCAAATTTAAAATCAAAATAATTATCCGCATAGTCTAGCAAAGGAATATCAGTAAAGCTCACCAAAAAGTCTATATCGCTTTTTTCATTAAAATAGGATTTTGTTGCAGAACCAAATAAATATATCTTATCAACTTTATACTTGTTACTTAGTTCGATGACATTAGATAATGCATTTTTAACTAAAGCATTCATAATAAAAAATTTTAATATATCTCAAATTTACGAATTTCTGTGAACATATAACAAATCCGTTAATATCGAAAATCCCGTCTCTATTTTACCTGCTCCCGGGCCAACAATCGTTACATCGCCTAACATATCAGTTGCAAAGGTTAAAGCGTTGGTTGCTCCCATAACCCCTGCAAGCGGATGTGATACATCCACCATTTCAGGAGCGACTGATGTATGTATTTTTCCATCTCTCTTTTCAACGGAACCGATAAGTTTCCATCGCTTGCCTTGCTTCTTGGCAAAGTCAATATCATCAGGAGTAATATTTGTTATTCCCTGGCAAGGTACATCAGTGATCTTAATTCCCGCATCCATAACAATATTGGCAAGAATGGTTACTTTTCCTCTTGCATCATAACCTTCCACATCACCGGTTGGATCAGCTTCAGCATAACCTTTTTCCTGTGCTATTTTCAGAACCTCATCATAGCTCATCCCTTTTTCCATTTCAGTAAGCATATAATTTGTAGTTCCATTCAGAATACCACTGATTTTTGAAATTTCACAGCCTGCCAAAGGGCCGTCTGTAAGATTAATAACAGGAGTACCGGCACAAACAGTTCCTTCTATCATAAACTTCACTCCATTTTCATCGGCAAGTTTTTTCATTTCCGGATACAAGAGGGCAGCCGGGCCTTTATTACTCGTAACAACATGTTTGCCAGCACTTAAGGCAGTTTTAACATGGTCAATTGCCGGCCCGCCGGTATTAAGGTCGGTGAAAGTAAGTTCGCACCAAACAGACACATTTGAATTCTTGACTAAATCCAATGTTTCCATATTTGTCAGGTCTTTTGTGAACTTTTCTTTATTCCCGGCCTGTTCAAGCATCAAAGGGATATCAAGTCCGTTAGGATTATACACATTGCCAAAGGCAAAATCAGCCACAGCAACAATATCGTATTCAAATCCATACTTCTTATTTAAATAATCTTTTTTATCGCGAAGAATTTCACTAATTCCCCTACCAACTGTTCCAAATCCGAGAAGTCCAATTTTTTGTTTCATAGTAATATATTTAAATGTTTAACAATTTATTTTATTTACTTTTGTACCAACAGGAGCATTTATTGTTTCCCCATCAATTTTTACTGAAATATTTTGAATTGCTTTTTTATTCATAAGACTTTCGTCATATTTTCCCAGTTTAATTAATTCATAATTATTCAAATTACAAGGATATTATTTTTTGATTATATGTTATATGTCTGAGTGTTGAGTATATACATTTACAACTTGTAATTTATCTATACTCGTTAAAAAATGATTCATCAATATCATAAATAGTTTTAGGTTTTAATCCTAATTGGTTTGTTTCAAAAAGTTTAACTAATTGTTCTCCATCTACAAGTTCGATCGGTGGAGCACCATCTCTTATGCCTTCTTTTTTTGCTTCTTGTGTAAATCTACCAGTTGTAATTATTATTCCCTTGTCCGCTCTGCCTTGCATTGCTCCGCGAAAATCTCTTACTTGCGAAGAAGAAACTGCTCCCTGATATCTTTTTGCTTGAAAAAGAACTTTAAAACTCATTAATGGATTTACTTCTAAAATTCCTTCTCCATCAATACCACCATCTCCAGATTTTCCAGTTACAATTACTTTTTTAAATCCCGATTCTCTTAAAATCCTTTGGCATATCCTTTCAAATCCTTCAGGCGGTAAAGATTGTAGTATTGAAAGAAGGATTTCGGAACTTGATATATTATCTTCTGTTTCAATTTGATTTTCATCAATTTCATCTATTGAAATTTCTGAAATCTTTTCATTTTCCTTTTTTGTATATTGAGACTGAACAAACTTAAATAATTCTATTGCCTCTTTATTAGAAATATTTTTTACTTTTAATCCTTTTTCAGTTAAATTCCAAATTCCTCTTTGGGAAGAATCCATATAACCTGATTTTACTAAATAATTTCTAGCCCAAGCAATTTGATTTTTCACTCTTGATGCTCCACTATTTAATTTTTCTTCAAGGACTTTTTCAGGAATATTCATTTTCTCAACAACAAGGTCAGTTACTTCACTTGAATTCCCTGAACCACCTAATTTTTTTAGAATCTCAATTAGAGGATTAATATATTTTAAAAATTCTGGTCCTTTCATTTTTATATTTTATCTTTATTTATAAACTGTTACTATTAACTTATAACCCACAACTCGCAACCCGAAACACGCAACTTTTCCTGCCAAAAAAACACGAATTTTAGAATTAAGAACCTAAAACAATCCCTGAATATACCCTCCATCAATTTGCAAAGCAACGCCGGTAATATAACCTGCTCCTTCCGAAGCAATAAAACTTACGGTTTGTGCAAATTCTTCAGTTGTTCCAATTCTTTGCATAGGAATGGTTTTTTCAAGATTATCATAAAAATCCTGTTGAGTCCCTTTGCCGCTTTTTTCAAACGCCTTTGCCAGATTTTCCACCCTTCCGGTTTTTGTATAACCGGGGCAAACTGAATTTACCGTAATTCCATAAGATGCAACCTGGTTTGACAAAGACTTTGAAAAGCCCAATACTCCTGCTCTTGAAGTGTTGGAAAGTATCAAAGCATCAATAGGCTGCTTTGCCGAAACAGAAGTAATGTTGATGATCCTTCCCCAATGCTGTTTTTTCATATAAGGCAAAACCTTATAACAAAGGTTTATTGTACTTTTCAGATTTAGTTCAATGGCATTTTGATAATCATCCAAAGAAAAATCATCTGCCTTTCCTGCCGGTGGACCTCCTGCATTGCTCACTAAAATATCAATTGTTCCAAACTCATCAATAATTTGGTCAATCATTACATTTACCTGTTCCTTATCAGTTACATCTGCAATAAAAGCATTAACAATTCCTCCTGTTTTGTCAGCGATTTCATCTTTAGCTTTCAAAAGGTTTTCCTTATTTCGTGAACAGATCATTACTTTAGTGCCTTCCTGTGAAAGACGAAGCGCCACAGCTTTTCCCAGCCCTTTGCTTGAGGCGGTTATCAGAGCGATTTTATCTTTAATCCTTAAATCCATTTTTAAAGTAATGGTTTAACACAATCAGCGAGACGTTTAATAGCCTCAGCTATCTGGTCTTTTGTTGAAAATGAAAAGTTTATCCTCATGTGGTTTTTTGCAGGGTTTTCACCATAAAATTGCTCACCGGGAACAAAAGCAACTTTATGTTTTATTGCTTCAAAAAATAATTCGTTCGTATCAATGTGTTCGGGTACTGAAACCCAAAGGAAAAGTCCGCCTTCAGAAGTTGTCCATGTTACTCCTGTTTCCTTTGGAAAATACTCCTCCATTGTTTTCAGGAAAACCTGCAACTTTTCCCGGTAATATTTTTTACATTTTTCAAAATGATCATCAAGGTTCATTTCTGCAAGAAACGCCGTACACATATCCTGGTTATATTTTGGAGTATTGAGAATATTCCCTTCTTTAATATTAGTCATTTTTTCAATTACTTCGTAAGGGCCAATATTAAACCCTACTCTCAATCCGGGGCAAAATATTTTTGAAAAAGTATATAAGCCTATCACATTTCCACCACCATCATTACGTTTTTGGTCAAGTGAATAAATTGAAGGAATTGGTTCACCATAATAACGTAGGTCGCGATATGGACTGTCTTCAATTATCGGGACTTCATATTCATAGCTTAAATCCAAAAGTTGGAGACGTTTTTCATAGCTCATTGTTATTCCTGTCGGATTCTGAAAATCAGGCACAACATAAATAAACTTCGGTAATTTATTTTGCTTATTCAATTCTTCTAACTTCTGCCTGAAAGCCATAACATTTGAACCATCGCTTTCAATATCAATCCCGATAAATTCGGGGCGTTGCATTTCAAAAGCAACTAAGGCACCTGCAAAAGTGGGCCTGTCAACAATAACGCTATCACCGGGATTTAAGAAAAGTCGCCCTGTTAAATCCAAACCATGCTGACCGGAAGTTGTAATAAGGATATTTTTCTTTTCGATAAATATATCATCCCTTTTTAAAAAATCAACTATTGCATCCCCAAGCGATTGTTCGCCGGGAATAGCAGAGTATTGCATAATTTTATCAATATCGCTGTTTAAAATTCTTTCGGATATTGTTCTCATTTCCGATTTCTGAAACACTTCGGGCGAAGGCAATCCTCCGGCTAATGAAATGATTTCCGGGTCATCTAAAAATTTAAGGGTCTTCCCAATTGGATAACCTTCGTAATTTTTAATGTTTTCAGAAAATCTGCTTTTCCAGTTTATGATCATAATTATTTATTTATGAAGAATCATTTAAGTTATAATTTTAATTCGCCCCTTTACCAAACACAACCCTGATACCTTTCTTCATCATATCTTTACCGTCATTGGTTGCGCGTAAGGCTTTATAATAAATAACATCACCGATTTTATCAGCATTTGCTTTTCTTTCGTCATCCGACATAAAATATGCTCCCATAGTGTCGAGTTCTCTTGCTGTACCGTCACTTTCATATTTATAAGTCATATCTGTTCCGCTTTCCAGAACTTTATAAGCATTTTTTGTCCAATTAAAATTCTCAATTCCCAAATCAGGATTGATACGTATATGAGCTGCAAGGCTAATTCCTTTAATACCGCTTTCGTCAAGTTCTTTGGCACATTGAATAAAATTATGAGGACTTACACCGTTCCCGATATTGACTTCATAAATAGGAGAGGTATTATCATCCCTGATATACTCGTTAATGATGTTCAACAACATTCTGAGTTGCATAGTGTTTTGAGTGGCAAGCAACATCGAAATTTTAAATGTCAGATTTGGAATATCACGTCCAAAATAACATGCAGCAATTATTGAACTCCAACTCGGGTTCAAAAAGAAATCAGCACCGTTTTCTTTTGCAGTACGGGTTACGCCATCAAGATAAAATAAATGATTGTCATCAGCAACCTCAATTCCTCCGAAGTTTCCGAATGGTGTACCCTGGTTTTTCAAAATGATAGCCGACATACCATCTCCTATAGCTGCCCGGTCGAATGTTTTACCTGTAACTTCCTCTAATTTAATAAACCTGCTTTCAGGGTGGGGTATCCCGATTAAGTTTGTACTGCAATATTTAGACGTTTGCATAATGTTCTCAGTCATAGCTAAAGTAGCCATTAGATCGCCGCTGTAAACATAATAATCGGTTAAAGGAACAACTGATATCATTTCAGCAGGAATTAAAACAGGGGCGGTTCGGGCAGTTTCAGCAACTTTTTTCATAAAATGATGTGTAACATAAGCTCCCTGAAAACCTGAAACCTGGCTCGTAGCAATCCCATAATCATGGTTATATGAAGGATTGATCATTTTTTCAATGTCTTCTACTTTTGGGAATTTTTTAATTAATTCTTCGGCATCTGCTATCATATCTCCAAAACCTTTTTCAGCAAGGATTTTCTTACGTGTTTCTAAATCCTGCATTTTTTTAATAGTCTGGTTAATTTCGGCAGCGCCGCCATGAAATTCTTTTAAGGCATCAATTGCTTTAATATCGGTATCAGATAATAATTTGTATTTCATAATGTTTGATTTTAAATTATTAAATTGTATAATTGTTTTATTTATAATCTTCTCTTACAGGACAAAAGATGTCTATAATTTTACAATCTGTAATAGCTTTTCCTGAGTGTTTTGCATTTGAAGGAATAACAGCAACTTTCCCGGAATTTAAAATTTGTGTTTCTCCGTCAATCGTCAACTCAAATTCTCCATCTGTTACACAAGATATTTGTTCTTGATAATGAGAATGTTCGGGTAATGAATAACCTTTTTTTATGTTCCACGAAGCAGCTGTCATGTCTTCGGAATGAATAAATCGTGCTTTATAACCTGGAACAATTTCCTTTTCTTTAACTTTTTTTAATTCAATAAAAGGCATAATTGGCGTATTGATTTATATTTTGGTTACAAATGTATAAATATGAAATAGAATATTTGATAAAATTAAATAATTTTGCAATTCCAATATTAAAAAGATGGATTACGACATAATAATTATCGGAAGCGGACCAGGAGGATATGTTGCCGCTATCAGGGCATCACAACTTGGATTAAAAACTGCCGTTGTGGAAAAAGCTGAACTGGGAGGTGTTTGCCTTAACTGGGGGTGTATCCCAACCAAAGCATTGTTAAAAAGCGCTCAGGTTTTTAATTATATCAGCCATGCTGCTGATTATGGGGTAACCATATCCGGTGAGGCCAAACCCGATTTTGCAGCAATGATTAATCGAAGCAGAGGTGTGGCAGAAGGCATGAGCAAAGGTATTCAGTTTTTATTCAAGAAAAATAAGATCGAACATATACAAGGGACTGGAAAAGTAAAACCAGGCAAGAAGGTTGATGTAAAAGATGACAAAGGTAAAGTCAAGGAATATAGCGCTAATCATATCATCATTGCAACCGGTGCCAGATCGAAAGAAATGCCCGGATTTAAACAGGATGGAAAAAAGATCATTGGATATCGTGAGGCAATGACATTACCAAAACAGCCAAAGTCAATGGTAGTGATTGGCTCCGGCGCTATAGGTTCGGAGTTTGCATTCTTTTACAAATCTATCGGAACCGAGGTAACCATTGTTGAGTTTTTACCAACGATTGTTCCTTTGGAAGATGAAGAAGTGGCAAAACAACTTGAAAGAAGTTTTAAAAAAACCAAAATAAAAGTGATGACTAATTCATCGGTTGAGTCGGTAGATACAAAAGGTAAATTTTGTAAAGTAAAAGTTAAAACCAAAAAAGGTGAAGATATCATCGAAGTGGAAACCGTTTTATCAGCAGTTGGAGTATCGACTAATATCGAAGGAATAGGAATTGAAGATGTTGGGATAAAAACGGAAAAAGATAAAATTGCTGTGGATGAATTCTACCGGACCAATATCGAGGGTTATTACGCCATTGGTGATATTGTACATGGCCCTGCTTTAGCTCATGTTGCTTCTGCAGAAGGAATTTGTTGTGTTGAAAAAATTGCCGGGCTTGATCCTGAGCCGATAGATTATGGTAACATACCTGGTTGTACTTACACCAATCCTGAGATTGCCTCTGTCGGGATGACCGAGAAACAAGCAAAAGAAGCCGGTTACGAAATAAAAGTCGGGAAATTCCCATACTCAGCTTCTGGCAAGGCAAACGCTGCCGGTAATAAGGATGGTTTTGTAAAAGTGATTTTCGATGCAAAATACGGTGAATGGCTTGGCGCTCATTTTATTGGTGAGAATGTAACGGAAATGATAGCAGAAGCAGTTGCAGCAAGGAAACTTGAAACTACAGGGCATGAAATACTGAAAACAATTCATCCCCACCCCACCATGTCGGAAGCGGTGATGGAAGCGGTTGCTGCGGCTTACGGAGAGGTGATACATTTATAATATCTTTTATTATTTATTTTTTTGTAATTTTGTTATAATAATAATAACGAAAATGGACATAACTGTTAAATATATATATGACTCTACGGGCGAAATTGAATATGCGGTTATTCCATATTCTATATGGAAAAAAATAAAAAAAAATATTACAGGCAATAAAATAGAAAAGCCCAAAGAAGAGAAAAAAGATTTTGACCCTTCAGAATATAAAGGAATGTTATCGCACTTAAATTTGGATATTGAAAAGGAACTCAGAAACATGAAGGATCAATGGAATACAAATATCTGATTGACACAAATATTATCATTTATTATCTTGATAATAAAATTCCAAAACAACATCTTAAAAAAGTTGAAAATATCTTCAAGAATTCATTTAATATATCCACTATAACTAAAATTGAAATATTAGGATGGCATAAAATTAATGAGTTTGAAATAATAAAAGTTGCTAAATTCATTAATAATGCTAAAGTATTTTATATTGATCAAAGCATTGAACAAAAATCAATTGAAATAAAGCAGAGATGTAAGATTGCTACTCCAGATACAATTATTGGAGCTACTGCATTATTATATAATCTCACTGTTGTTTCCAGAAACAACAAAGACTTTAAGAAAATTGATGGTCTAAAACTTTATAATCCTTTTGAATAAGTTGAATGGAAATCATAAAAACAAAGATAATCGACTTTCTGATAATCAAACCCAATGTATTCGAAGATAATCGTGGTTATTTCTCCGAATCATTCAGACTTGATAAATTTAAAGAGGCAGGTATTAAACTGGATTTCGTTCAGGATAATGAATCCAAATCTCAGAAAGGAGTATTAAGAGGACTTCATTTTCAAAACCCGCCTTATGAACAGGGTAAACTTGTACGGGTAGTTACAGGTGCGGTATTAGATGTAGCGGTTGATATCCGCAAAGGTTCAAAAACATACGGAGAGTGGATTTCACAGGAATTATCCGAATCAAACAAAACCATGCTCTGGATTCCGCCGGGTTTTGCCCATGGCTTTCTTACATTGATGGATAATACAATCTTTCAATACAAATGCACCAATTATTACAATAAAGAATCGGAAGGAAGTATTTTATGGAGCGATCCCGACTTGGGTATCTCCTGGAATATTAAAAACCCGCTGGTATCTTTAAAAGACCAGTCAGCGCCAAGATTCAAAGATTTCCAAAGTAAATTTTAAATTCTGCAATTTTTCAACAACATGAGAAAAATATATTTACTTAGTACTGTAGTTTTATTCGCAGCGGCTATTTTTTTAGTTTTTATTTTTTCTTCCGACAAGGAAAAAATTTCAAATAAACAATACAGGGAAGCCTTTCAAAGAAATTATAAGATATTCACTCCAGATATTCCCAAATCAATTGAATTTGCTTATGAATCAGCTCCACTGGATCTGTTTTATGTAAAGGAAAAACTTGACAGGGAAATACTGATTAATACCTACTGGCATACATCAACTATCCTACTCATAAAAAGGGCTAACAGGTGGTTCTCTGTCATTGAACCGATTCTTGCCAAAAATGAAATCCCAAATGACTTTAAATACCTTGCTTTAATTGAAAGTGGATTGATGAATGTTGTTTCACCGGCGGGGGCAACCGGTTTCTGGCAATTCCTTGAAAAAACAGCCAAAGAAAATGGCCTGGAAGTGAATAAAAGGGTTGATGAAAGATATCACGCCGAGAAAGCCACTGAAGCAGCATGTAAATATTTAAACAAAGCCTTCAAAAAGTTCAGCAACTGGACATTGGTTGCTGCTGCTTATAATGCCGGTGAAAGAAGAATTAAGGAAGCCATTCAGGATCAAAACACTTCTAATTATTACGACCTATTCCTGAATGATGAAACTTCAAGGTACATATACAGGATATTAGCCATAAAAACGATTTACGAAAATCCTACAAAATATGGCTTCTATTTGCGCGAAGCAGATTTATATCCAGAAATTCCAACCAAAGAAATAAAAGTATCCAAATCGATTGATGACCTCGTTGAATTTGCTGCTGAAAATAATATCAACTATAAAATCCTTAAAGAATTCAATCCCTGGCTAAGATCGGATAAATTGCCCGTCAGATCAGGGAAATCTTATATTATCCAATTACCCGAAACGAAGTATCTTGATGTGAAAAAATTAAAATCGAATGTAGAAGATTTTAATGCAATTTTTAACGATACATTAACAGTTGATCAAATAGAATAAAAAAATGAAATTTGACGATGACATAGAATTGCCCGAAGGAGACTTTATTTCTGGCATTTACAACTATTGCAACCGCTGGTGTGAGCGATGTTTGTATACTGAAAAGTGTAGATTATTTGCCGATGAGAAGATCTTTATGAAAGAATATGAGGCAGAAAAAAGGCGTGAAAAATCAATGGAAGAGAATAAAAATTTCTGGGATCAGGTGAATAAAACCATTGAGGAAGCTGCTGATATTATTGATGAAGAAATACCACTTGTAAAAAATGATGATTTTTCAATGTTTGAAGATTGGGATGATGATGAAGATGCTGAAGAAGCAATGAAAGATCATAAAGAAAAACGTGAAAAGGCAAAGGAGCAAAATATTTCACAAGTTGCTTCGAAATATGAAAGGGCTGTGCATCAATGGCTGGAGGATAGGAAAGAAACTCTGAAACAGGATTACGACCCTGAAACAAAAGACTTTAATGTCAGCTACCCCGGAATAGTTGATAAAACAAAGTTAAAACAATTGTCGAATTCCGTTGAAGTTATTTTATGGTATCATATTCAAATTTGGATAAAAATCAACCGGGCGCTAAGCAGTTTGTATGAAGAAGAGGAAGACAAGGATATGTTTGAAGGTTTTCCAAATGACTCTGATGGTTCTGCTATGGTAGCGCTAATAGGTATTGACAGCTCAATAGGCGCATGGAACCACCTATTCAATCATCTTGTTCCAGAAAAGGAATCTATCAGGCCATTTATAAGGATGCTGCTGTGGTTGAAAATGGAAGTGGAAAAGGAATTCCCAAATACAAAAAACTTTGTATGGCCCCCAATACCGGAACAAGAATAGTCCATTAATAATCCACTCAAAAATTCAGAACACAGATTTTTATGATTTCCGCTGATAATTATATCATCCCGAAGTTTCGGGATCATAACAATCTTGAAGATCAGCGTTCCATATTGGAAGTTTTCTTAAACCCAATTGTCCAAATTTCAACTCATCAATAGATAAATTCTTCGCAATTTCCTCGTATCTTTGCACCCTTTTTTATCACACTCTTTCATTGAAACGAGAAACTGACATATCTAATTCAAACGAACAAATAACCATTGATCAACTGGAGGTTTACGGAGCGCGTGTTCACAATTTAAAGAACATTGATGTAAAAATCCCGAGAAACAAACTTGTGGTAATTACAGGATTGAGCGGAAGCGGAAAATCCTCCCTTGCCTTCGATACCATCTATGCTGAAGGGCAGCGCAGGTACATGGAAACGTTTTCAGCCTATGCCCGCCAGTTTATTGGCAACCTTGAGAGGCCTGATGTGGATAAGATCACAGGACTCAGTCCCGTAATTTCAATAGAACAGAAATCTGTGAATAAAAATCCCCGCTCAACTGTGGGAACGATCACTGAAATTTATGATTTCCTAAGGTTACTATTTGCAAGGATTGCCGATGCCTATTCATATGTTACTGATGAAAAAATGATCAGGTATTCCGAATCACAAATTCTGAACCTCATTACCAAACAATACGAGAATAAAAAAATTGTAATCTTGGCTCCTGTTGTAAAAGGGCGTAAAGGCCATTACCGTGAGCTATTCGAGCAATTCAGGAAACAGGGTTTTTTAAAAGTAATGGCAGATGGTGAGATTTCGGAACTGGGTTTCGGAAAACAACTTGACCGATACAAGGTTCATGATATTGAGATTGTAATTGACAATATCCAGGTAAATTCAGATTCGGAGCGAAGACTTATCCAATCTGTTCAGCTTGGAATGAAATACGGTAAGGGATCGGTAATGATCATGGATTATGAAAACGCCGACATCAAACACTTCAGCCGTTCGTTAATGTGCCCCACATCCGGTATTTCTTACAATGAACCGGAACCAAACTCATTTTCATTTAACTCTCCTTACGGGGCATGCCCAAAATGCAACGGATTAGGCACAGTAACTGAAATCGACCTTAATAAAATTTTCCCCGACAAAAAGAAAAGTATTAAAAAAGGTGGTATTGCTCCCATCGGAGAATACAAGCATAACTGGATATTTCACCAGATGGAAGCCATAGGCGATAAATACGGATTTGACCTGGACACACCAATTTCAAATATTCCAGAGGAGGCGATTTCAACCATTTTGTATGGATCGGACGAAAATTACACAATCCAGAAAGAATATTTAGGCATAACATCTACTTATACGTTAAACTTTGAAGGTGTATTCAATTTTATTTCCAATCAGTTCAACGAATCCAACTCCGTTAGTATAAAGAAATGGGCGAATAATTTCATGAATGCCATCCATTGCCCTGAATGTAATGGTTTGAGACTTAAAAAGGAATCGCTTTATTTCAGGATTGATAATAAAAATATTTCGGAACTGGCCAATTATGACCTGATAAAATTAGATTCATGGATAGATGCAGTTGAATCAAAACTAAGTGAAAAGAATAAGGTCATCGCTCATGAAATTATCAGGGAGATTCGGAATAGGATAAAATTCCTGTTAGATGTAGGATTGGAATATCTTGGCCTTAACCGGCCGGCAAGAAGCCTTTCCGGAGGGGAATCACAAAGGATAAGGCTGGCAACCCAGATTGGTTCCCAACTGACCAATGTACTATATATCCTGGATGAACCAAGTATTGGCCTTCACCAGCGCGACAACCTGAGACTAATAAAATCGCTTCAGGATTTGAGGGATATCGGAAATTCGATCATCGTGGTTGAGCACGACAAAGAGACAATCCTCGCAGCAGATCATGTAATTGACATTGGACCGGGCGCCGGTATCCATGGTGGTGAAATCGTAGCGCAAGGAACACCCAATGACATGATCGACTGTCAGACCATCACTTGTGAGTACATGCGTGGGAAAAAGGAAATTAAAATCCCGAAAAAAAGACGGCCGGGTAATGGAAACTTTCTTAAAATAAAAGGCGCTTCAGGAAATAACCTAAAACAGGTCAATGTTAAAATCCCTTTGGGACAGTTCATTTGCGTTACCGGTGTTTCCGGAAGTGGCAAATCATCATTGATCAATGATACCCTCTACCCTATCCTCAGTAAACATTTTTACCGTTCGGAAAAGAAACCGCTTCCATATAAAGATATCCAGGGAATTGATTTTATTGATAAAGTCATAGAAATTGACCAATCACCCATCGGACGTACACCGCGTTCAAATCCTGCAACATATACAGGCGTTTTTGATGAAATCAGAAAATTGTATGCTCAATTGCCTGAATCGAAAATCAGGGGTTATAAACCAGGCAGATTTTCATTCAATGTTAAAGGTGGCCGTTGCGAAACCTGCAAAGGAGCCGGTGTGCGGGTGATTGAGATGAACTTCCTACCTGATGTTCATGTGCATTGCGAAGATTGCAACGGTAAGCGGTATAACCGCGAAACCCTCGAAGTAAGGTACAAAGGAAAATCAATCAACGATATCCTGGAAATGACCATCAACCAGGCGGTAGACTTTTTTGAAAATATCCCCTCTATTACGCAAAAAATCAAAACAGTTCAGGATGTGGGGCTGGGTTATATCACTTTGGGACAGCAATCAACGACCATTTCAGGTGGTGAAGCTCAACGGGTAAAACTTGCTTCTGAGTTATCTAAACGGGATACCGGCAATACGCTATATATTTTGGATGAACCGACAACAGGTTTGCATTTTGAGGATGTGAATGTTTTGTTGCAGGTTTTGCATAAACTGGTCAACAAAGGCAATACGGTACTTGTCATTGAGCACAACATGGAAGTGATCAAGGTGGCAGACTTCATCATTGATCTCGGACCTGAAGGAGGAGAACGGGGTGGTGAAATTGTTTGTTCAGGAACACCGGAAGAAGTAGCGAAATACAAGGATAGTTATACCGGAGAGTATTTGAAAGAATTATTCGACAATAAAAATTAAGATTTATAATATTGTTAAAGCTGGCTATAATTTTGCACGCAAAGGCGCCAAGTCGCAAAGGAAAATATATTGTATCGATATCAATAAGCAATGATCTATTTTTAAACACAAATTGGTATAATTAGCAAGATTTAAAAATTTGCGTCTTTGCGTCTCCGCAAGAAATAAAATTCAACTTGAAATAACCATGAAAAACCTTATTGACCTTTTGAAATTCATCAGCTGGGATTACATCATTATATTTGCTGTAGTTTTGTCATTTCCCCTTATATTTTTTCCTGTCGGTGAAGATCGTTTTAATGTGGAGACAACAGAAAATTATGTACTCATCACCAAAAATTTCAAAGCATATATTTTTCCGGGAGGGTTCTTCCTTGCCTCCATATTATCATTAAGTTTAAGGGTCTACAAAGCAAAAAAGCAGAAAAAAGCTGTAAAAGATGAAACACAGGATCAGAAAACGGACAGGGTAAGCGACGGTTGTTTGGTGTATTTTTTTATCCTGCCAATTCTTATCGGTTCTTTAATAGGTGTATTAAGCCAGGCAAGGTTTAAAATCGAGCTGGATGAATTTGGCGGATATTCCAAAACAGGGATCATCTTTGAAAAGAAGCACAAGTTCACAAAAGAAGAAATTGATTATGTGGATATAGAAACCAAAAGAGGAAGGATGTACGTCATTGATGTGGTTCATATTAAATTAAAAAACAGAGATGATGTTTATCCTGATGCGAATTATGAAGGGGATATGGCTGTGAGGAAGCATATAAAGGAGGTTTGGGGGATAGAGATTTATGATCCGGATGATGACTGAAGGTTTAACGGCTTGCAAGTATGGCACTTAGCTGCCTGCCTGCTATTTTTCGATTGGTGAACCGGCAGACAGGTTCACATGCAAGATTTTTATTGATTACCACAGATTTTCATGTATAATTTCTACCCCTAATTTTTCAGGATGAGGCAGCACCATTAAAATTGATTGACATATTGTTTAGCCAATTATATTTTAATTTTTTGAAACGGTTCATAGTTTCTAAAAG
>JAUVJI010000208.1 GCA_030596605.1 Bacteroidales bacterium | reverse complement strand
GTGGTGGTGTATCGCGTTGGGGTGATTATTCAGGGATTTCAAGAAAACAAAATGCTTCCACTCCAGAAGTATGGGTAAGTGGTTGTTTTGCAAAATATCGTTTTTTCGAACATGCTTACGATACTTGGATAGCTCAAGTAAATGGAATAACAGTAGGTGTTTCAGAAAACAAGAAGAGTTCTGATAATAATATAAAAGTTTTTCCAAATCCTGTTTATAATATGTTTAATGTGGAATTTTATTTAGATAAAAATACAGATATAGAAATCAATATAACAGACATAAATGGTAGATTAATTAAACTATTGTTTAAAGATAAAGTGAAAAAAGGCAAAAATCAGTTTTTATTCAATAAAGGTGCTTTAGGCACAGGGATTTATTTCTTGACTATAAAAACAAATTCAAATATTATTAGAAATGAGAAAATTATTATCAAATAGCATTGTGGTGATATTTGTACTTATACTTGCATCGTGTTCACAGACGGGCAATAAAACAATTACTAAAGACAATATTAATCCCAATATAGAAAGTACTGACACATTAGTAAATACAAATACTGAATATTCAAAAGGTGATAGTATTTCAAGTACATCAACTAATACTGATAGTTCAACAAAAGGGAGTCATTATAAAGAATTTGAGATTAAACATAATTCTCCAAATCAAAATGAAATTGATAGTAACAAAAGGGTAAAAACAAAAGGTAAGAAATAAGTAAATGTTACGTTGGGTAACACAATGCGCTTGCTTTTCATATACGTAACGTTGCATGCTAAAGAAGTATTTGGCAGATATTAAACATCAAAATGAAAAAATGGATTAATGAAAATATAAATATTGGCACCTTTGTTATTGCAGTCCTAGCTTTTGGTTTATCCTTTTGGTCATTTACTAAATCTTGCTCTACAGAAAGAGACTTAAAAAAAACAAACTATTCTCTATCGTCTATCGAACATAGGCCCAGATTAAAATTTTCAAATCCGCAAATTGATTCATTGACTTTATCGTATGATTCAATTCCTTTAAAACAGTCTACCGATATTGCTGACTCTATTGGTGATATTTCGGGAAACATTGAAATAAAAATAAAAATTAACACAACCAATATTGGGAATAGCACTGCGAAAATTGTCGGTTGGATATTTACTGATACTTTAACAACAGAACCAATATTAAAACGGTTTATCAAGGAGGATCATAGATATAATACAGAATCAAATAACTATTTAAAATTCCCTCATTTATACGAAGAATTGACACCATTCGATAGTTGCAACATAGAATTGAAATATACCCTTAAATGGATCATTGACAATAAATTTATAATTCATATCGTAGTATTTTACGAAAATGAAATTGAGCAACTTTTTGATACATATTACTGGATTTCAGCTACGACAAATGAAGTCATTTTGCCTACTGAAATTATTTTTAGAAACAATCCTGGAGTGTTAAGCAATCTTCAACCTGATGAGTTTAAAATTATTGACATCAAGGATGAAAATAATTACTCATCAATTTATTCAGATAAGCAAAAAATTAAACTGATTGATTATTTAAAATGACCATACAACAATATATTGAAACGATAAATACCCGGTTTAAATCAGGAATTTCAAAAGAACATGCCTATCGTGGTGACCTTGAAACTTTAATCCGTGAACTGGTAAAAGGTGTTGAAGTTACTAATGAGCCTGCAAATGTTACGGATTGCGGTAATCCTGACTATGTAATTACAAAAGGGAAAATTCCCATTGGATACATTGAGGCAAAAGATATTGGCAAAGATCTGAATGGCAAGCAGTACAAAGAACAATTTACTCGATACAAAAAAGCACTCGACAACCTGATAATTACTGACTATACCTGGTTTCAGTTTTTTCAGAATGGAGAATTGATTTACGAAATCAGAATTGGAGAAATTGAGAACGGTAAAATTAAGCCCATTACTGAGAATTTTTCGGAATTTGAAAACCTGATGCAAAACTTCTGCACTTTCATTGGTCAAACTATTAAATCATCGAAGAAACTGGCTGAAATGATGGCTGCAAAGGCACGTTTGTTACAAGATATTTTGGAACGTGCTGTAACATCTGATGAAGAAACACAGGAAAATACACCACTAAAAGGGCAATACGATACATTTAAAGATATTCTTATTCACGATCTAAAACCAAAAGGTTTTGCGGACATTTATGCACAAACTTTGGCCTACGGAATGTTTGCCGCTCGTTTGCACGATACAACATTAGATGACTTCAGCCGACAAGAAGCGGCAGAACTGATTCCAAAAACTAATCCGTTTTTACGAAAACTGTTTGGCCATGTAGCAGGCCCGGAAATTGATGATAGGATTAAGTCCACTGTTGATAACCTTGCTGAAGTTTTTCGTGCGACTGATGTAAATGCGATACTCCACAATTTTGGAAAAGCTACTCAAAAGAATGATCCGATAATGCATTTCTATGAAATTTTCCTTGCATTGTATGATCCGAAACTTAGAAAAAAAAGGGGTGTCTACTATACGCCCGAACCCGTTGTGAATTTCATAGTACGAGCCGTTGATGATATTTTAAAAACAGAATTTGATTTGCAGCAAGGATTGGCAGACACTTCCAAAACAAAGATAAAGGTACTAACACAAACACAAGATAAAAGAACTAAAGAAGGCTATAAAGAAGTAGAACAAGAAGTACACAAGGTTCAAATACTTGACCCAGCTACAGGAACAGGCACTTTTCTTGCAGAGGTAGTAAAACACATTTACAACAATAACTTTAAAACTATGCAGGGCGCATGGAGCGGATATGTGGAAGAACATTTAATCCCACGCCTGAATGGTTTTGAACTGTTGATGGCTTCTTATTCAATGGCACATCTTAAATTAGATATGCTTTTGACTGAAACAGGATACAAAGCCACCAAAGACCAACGTTTCAATATTTATCTTACAAATTCATTAGAAGAATACCACCCCGACACAGGAACATTATTCTCCAAATGGTTAAGTACAGAAGCAAATGAAGCCAACCACATAAAACGTGATACGCCTGTTATGTGTTTAATTGGTAATCCTCCATATAGCGGTGAAAGCTCCAATAAAGGCAATTGGATAATGAGCTTAATGGAGGATTATAAAAAAGAACCAGGTGGAAAACAGAAATTACAAGAAAAAAATTCAAAATGGATAAATGATGATTATGTAAAATTTATTAGATATGGCCAATACTTTATTGAAAAAAACGGAGAAGGGATTTTAGCATTTATCAATCCACATGGGTTTCTTGATAACCCTACTTTTAGAGGTATGCGCTGGAATTTATTAAAAACCTACGATAAGATTTATACTATTGATTTACATGGTAACAGTAAAAAGAAAGAAGTATGCCCTGATGGCTCACCTGATGTAAATGTATTTGATATAATGCAAGGTGTTTCTATTAACATATTTGTAAAAACAGGGAAAAAGAAAACTAATGAACTAGGGAAAATATTTCACTACGACTTATACGGAAAACGTGACAATAAATATGATTTCCTATGGGAGAATAATATAACATCGGTTCCTTATATAGAATTACCAATCCACAGACCTAATTACTTTTTTGTAAAAAAAGATTTAAAATCTCAGAAACAGTACGAAAATGGAATTCTATTAAATGATCTGTTCGCAATTGGAAATTCAGGAGTAGTATCAAAAAGAGATAAATTGAATATCCATTATACACAAGATGACGTTTCGAAAATGATTGACGATGTATTAAATATGGATGAAGGTTTTGTGAGAAACAAATACTCTGTACCAGATGATGTTCGAGATTGGAATTTCGATTTAGCAAAAAAAGACTTAACTGAAAATGGTGTTAATCCTGAATTAATCAAACCTATAAATTATAGGCCGTTTGATAAAAGATACTTTTATTATTCTGGAAGATCAAAAGGAATCGTTGGCTGGCCTGTAACAATAGTATCTGAGCATTTGAAGCAGAATGACAATATTGGGATAATGACAAATAAAAAGGTTGAAGTTGGAGAGTTTAAGCACTGTATTGTTTATCGTGGTATTGTAGAGAGCCATGCGGTTTCAATGAAAGAAATAAATTATGTTTTCCCTCTTTACCTATACAAAAACAAGGAATCAGATGACATTTTCTCTAAAAAAGGCAGAAAGCCTAACTTGAATATGGAAATAGTAGAACAGATCGCAGATAAATTGAAACTTGAATTTGTACAGGAAAAAGATAATTCGTTAAACTCAACATCTGCTAATAACTTTGCTCCGATTGATATTCTGGATTATATCTATGCTGTTCTACATTCTCTGACCTACCGAGAAAAGTACAAAGAATTTTTAAAAATTGACTTTCCGAGAATTCCCTACCCAAAAGATAAAGAAACTTTCTGGCAACTTGTAAAATTGGGAGGGGAAATTCGGCAGATACATTTGTTAGAATCGCCTAAAGTGGAAGAGTATATTACAAGTTATCCGCAAGATGGAGATAACCGTATAACCCGAAAACTCAATAAAAACGATTGGGAAATAACTGATCCGGAAAATCAAACAGGTCGGATTTGGATAAATGATCAACAATATTTTGATAACATACCTTTGGTTGCCTGGGAGTTTTATATTGGCGGCTACCAACCAGCCCAAAAATGGCTCAAAGATCGCAGAGAACGGCAATTAAGCTTTGAAGATATATTACATTATCAGAAAATAATTGTCGCGTTAACTGAAACAGACAGGATAATGAAAGAGATTGATAGAATTGAGTTTGAATAAAGCGAACACCTATCATCCATAATGACTATTGATCTCAAATATAATAACTTATGGAAACTAAATTCGATTCAATAATTGATGTACTTAATAAGCGTAATTCACTTATGAAAAGATATATCCTGGCAATAATATTGCCTTTGCTGCTTACAGCATGTACCCAACAAAGCAAGCCTATCCCTGAAAATGTCAGCAATGTTTTAGAAAAGGCGGGAGCGAACCGCTCCGAGCTTGAAAAAGTGCTGGATGCTTACCAGTCTCCTGAAGATGCAGAAAAATATGATGCTGCATGTTTCTTAATTGGAAATATGTCCGATAAATGCTATGCAGGATTTGAGGTTTCTGATTCCAGCGATAATATTATTGGGTTTTCAGCTTTGAATTATACTGATTATAACGCCATGACCCGGGCATGGGATTCCATTGTGGCCATCCGTGGCAAACTCCATCAGCAAAGAATTGAACTTGTATATGATTATGAGATCATTAGCGCAGATTATCTGATCGCTAATATATACCGGGCCTTTCATGTTTGGAAGAATAATTCCTGGACGAAATTCCTGAGTTTCGAACAATTTTGCGAGTACATCCTTCCGTACAGAAGCACCAATGAACCACTCGAAGAATGGCGTGAATATTTTGAACAGGATTACAGCTGGCTGAAAGATTCATTGAAAAATGAAAACGACCCGGTGGAAGCATGTAAATGGATCAACAACGACATTAAATCATGGTTCAGATTTGATCCCCGTTTTTATGAACATGCCACAGATCTTGGCCTCACAGAAATGACCGAAGGAAAGATGGGACGCTGCGAAGATATGACCAACCTGGCCATATACGCCATGCGGGCTAACGGAATTCCGGTCATGAGCGACTTTACACCATACTGGGCCAAATCGGGGAATAATCATGCATGGAATGCCGTCATGGGGGCCGATGGAAAGATTGTGATCTTCATGGGTGGCGAATCCAATCCGGGTGATTATCGCCTGGGCCAGGCCAAGGCCAAGGTGTACCGGAAAACTTTCGCATTGCAGCCCGCCACATTAGCGGCCATTCTGGAAGACGGAGAGAAAGCACCTGCCTACATAAACCGTAATGGAATTGTGGATGTTACCCGTGAATATGTACCGGTTTCCGATGTGGTAGTGCAAGCGGAACAAAATGCGCCCAAAGATGCACGTTTTGCTTATATCTGCGTTTTTAATACCGGGGAATGGAAAGCCATACACTGGAGCTTTATCGGTGAGGATGGAAAGCTGAATTTTACTGACATGGGCACCGATATCGCCTATCTTCCGGCATATTATACGGATGGCATGATCATCCCTGCCGGCAAACAATTTATTTTAACCGCTGAAGGAGAGATAACAGAAAATCAGGCGGATTTAGATGCGCCTGTCACCCTGAAGCTTTCTTCAACTACAAAAAGGGTGACCACTGAAACAACTGATTTTGCCGAGAAAGTATTCCTGAAAGATGGCGAAACTTATGAATTGTTCTACTGGAATAATAAATGGATATCGCTGGGAAAACAAAAAGCATCAGGCGGTCCTTTGATCTTCGATAATGTTCCTTCCAAAGCCATGTACTGGCTGATAAACACCACCCCTACCAAAGACAGGCCTGAGAGGATATTTACCATAAATGATGAGGGGAAGCAGGTTTGGTGGTAAGTCCGATGCATTGAAATT
>JAUVJI010000177.1 GCA_030596605.1 Bacteroidales bacterium | reverse complement strand
GGGTGGCAATATAAACATAACCGTATTCAATAAGCTCCTTCATATAGCGGAAGAAAAATGTAAGCAACAAAGTAGCGATATGGCTTCCATCAATATCAGCATCCGTCATGATGATGATCTTATGATACCGGAGCTTTTCCAGGTTCAGGGCTTTGCTGTCCTCTTCCGACCCAATTGAAATTCCAAGGGCAGTAAACATATTCCTGATCTCCTCGTTCTCAAAGATCTTATGTTGCATGGCTTTTTCAACATTCAGGATTTTACCGCGTAGTGGCAAAATAGCCTGAAACTTTCTGTCCCTACCCTGTTTGGCTGTTCCACCCGCTGAATCACCCTCAACCAGGTAGATCTCGCAAAGGCTTGGATCTTTTTCCGAACAATCGGCAAGCTTTCCGGGCAATCCTGTATTAGATAAAACATTTTTGCGCTGCACCAGTTCACGCGCTTTGCGGGCTGCATGACGGGCTGTAGCTGCAAGGATCACTTTATTTACAATGGTTTTGGCTTCTTTTGGATGCTCCTCCAAGTAATAGGCAAGGTGTTCACTCACCATCTGGTCAACTAAACCCATCACCTCTGAATTACCCAGCTTGGTTTTCGTCTGGCCTTCAAACTGCGGTTCTGCAACTTTAACAGAAATAATGGCCGTTAGTCCTTCCCGGAAGTCATCACCGTTGATATCAAACTTCAACTTGGCCAGCATCCCCGATTTTTCAGCATAGGACTTTAATGTACGGGTTAGTCCCCTTCTAAATCCGGAAAGATGCGTTCCACCTTCGTGAGTATTGATATTATTCACATAAGCATGGAGATTTTCGGCAAAAGAAGTATTGTATTGCATTGAAATTTCTATAGGAGTTCCATTTTTCTCCCCTTCAATTGAAATTGGGTCATTCATTAATTTTTCCCTGGTGGCATCAAGGTAATTGATAAAATCCTTTAAACCTTCCTCTGAATAGAAGGTGTCGGAAATAAAATTCCCTTCTTCATCTTTATTACGTTCATCAGTAATGGAGAGTGTAATTCTTTTATTAAGAAAAGCAAGTTCCCTTAACCTCGATGACAAAATATCGTAATTGTATTCCGTTAATGTAAAAATTCCTGCATCAGGAATAAAGGTAACATCTGTCCCTGTTTTGTCTGTTTCTCCAATTACTTTTACATCATACTGCGGTATTCCTTTTACGTATTCCTGGATAAATACTTTTCCTTCCCGGTAAACAGTTGCCTTTAAATTTTCGGAAAGTGCATTCACGCATGAGACACCAACTCCGTGCAATCCACCTGATACTTTGTAAGATCCTTTATCAAATTTCCCTCCTGCATGAAGCACGGTCATAACCACCTCAAGTGCTGATTTGTTTTCCTTTTCATGCAAACCGGTAGGAATTCCCCGGCCATTATCCGTTACAGTTATGGAATTGTCTTCATGGATAAAAACTTCAATGGTATCACAAAAACCGGCAAGCGCCTCATCAATTGAATTATCAATCACTTCATAAACCAAATGGTGCAATCCTCTTGAACTGAGATCACCGATGTACATCGCAGGCCTTTTCCTGACGGCTTCAAGTCCTTCGAGAACTTGTATATTGTTTTCGTTGTAATCTTCTTTTGCAAATTTATTTTTTTCTTCTGTAGTCATTTCCAACAAGTTAAGTGATTTCTACTAATAGGTACAAAAATAGTGAATTTTAGCGAATGTAAATGCATGAAACAGCTTTATAATCAACGTTTTTATTAACACTATGTTGTTAAAAAACACTTGGATTGTTTATAATATTTTTGTAAAGAAATTATGAGCTGAAAAGACTTATTATCAACTTATTATATTGACCCAGAAAAAGGATGAATTTTTTGTTCATAAAAGCCCTCATCTTTTTTAATATTTTTGTTCGGTTCAATATTAAGTTCCTCATGATAAATGGTAAAAAAATAGTTGTTGTTCTCCCGGCTTATAATGCCGAACATACCCTTAGGCAAACCTATGATGAGATACCCACTGATATTGTAGATGAGGTGGTTCTGGTGGATGACAAAAGTTCTGATAAAACTACATTGCTGGCGGCAGAAATCGGAATTCAACATGTAATCCAGCATGAGGAAAACACGGGCTATGGCGGCAATCAAAAAACCTGCTATGACAAAGCATTGTCGCTTGGAGGAGATATTATTATCATGCTTCACCCCGATTATCAGTACACCCCTAAGCTCATACATTCTATGGCCTACCTCATTGCCAATGAGGTTTATCCGGTGGTTCTCGGATCGAGGATTTTGGGCAATGGCGCCATGATTGGCGGAATGCCCCAGATTAAATATATTGCAAACCGATTTTTAACATTTGTACAGAATATTTTAGTCGGCCAGAAACTTTCAGAATATCATACAGGTTACAGGGCTTTTGCCCGGCCTGTTTTGGAAAAAATCAATTACCATGTTAATTCTGATAATTTCATTTTTGACAATCAAATGCTTTGTCAAATCATCTATGCAGGTTATGAAGTTGCCGAGATCACTTGTCCTACCAAGTATTTTGAAGGAGCCTCTTCGATCAGTTTGAGAAATAGTACGATTTATGCATTAGGGGTTCTAAAGACTTCCTTGGTTTTCTTTTTAAACAAAATCGGGGTTATGAATTCGAAAATATTCAAAAATTAATTTCTCTCATTTTTTCTATTCATAATAATCATATTCATATCTCAGAACATATTCCTGGTTAGGCCCGGCACCATGTAAATCAATAAAGACATCGGTTTCAACCACATCATTATTTTCGTTGAATTTTCGGATTGCTTTATTGTTGACATCGCCATTTGGATTAATTTCAACCTGTTCCACAGCATTGCCTTTATCGTCATATTGAATGGTAGTGGTATTTTTACCATGTTGGTCTTCTTCGGTTACTTCATTGATCTTTCCAGACTCATTATAACTATATTCCGTTTTAGCAGCCAGTTCTTCTTTTTTATTATAAAAGAGGACTTTGACCAGTTTATCATTTTTATCGTATTCATTGACTCTCCTTAGATTTCCATCATCTTCAGTCCACTTATTTTCCTCGATGATATTACCCTTCTCGTCGTATGAAAATGATTGTTTCGAGATCAACTCATCATATTCATAAACCTCTTCCAATATCAGGTTTTCATTTTCATACCCATAAACATTTTTGGCTTCTATTTCCTCATACGAATCAATGGTAAGCTGTTCAATTAACAAATCATTTTCATTGTAACGATGTTCAATTGTATCTTTTGATCCATCGTTATAATGTTTGTAAACCTTTACTATCTTTCCCTTTTCATCTATGTCATAGGTTTTGTGCTCGGCTATGTCTTTATATGACAGGTAATGAATCTCTTCGATCAGCTGATTTTTGTTATCGTATTTGTAAATATACTTATCCTCAAGCTCTTCATCAGGATTAAATCTTACTTCCAAAACAACATTTCCATTCTCATCAAAATCCGTCATGCTGTATTTATACCCTTTATTTCCTTGATCACTGTCTTTCTTACCTGCATTATCATGCTTAAATAATCTTACCGATTTTATTTTTTTACTCATAGTTTTTAAAAATATGATGGTAAATAATATTTGTTTCTATAATTTAGCGACAAAATTAGTATTTATTCCAAAAATCAGTTTAATAAATTTTAAACAAAACAAAGATGAAACAGTTATTCTATTTATTCATTTTAATTGCATTTGCAGTTATGACAAGTTGTGAACAACAACAGAAAAAAATTGTCCTTGATCCATATCCGGTAACAAACAAGGTGGATCAGACGGATGACTATTTTGGAACAATCGTAGCCGATCCCTATCGCTGGCTTGAGGATGATAACTCGGAAGAAACTGCCGAATGGGTTACAGCTCAAAACGAAGTGACTTTTGGCTACCTCGAACAAATTCCTTTTAGGAGTAAAGTCAAGGAACGGCTGGAGCAGATATGGGATTATCCCAAGTATAGCTCACCATTTAAAGAAGGTGATAATTATTACTTCTTTAAAAATGATGGGATGCAAAACCAGTATGTGATGTACAAGCAAACATCTCTGGATGCTGAACCTGAAGTTTTTCTGGATCCTAACACATTTTCCGAAGATGGAACTGTTGCTCTATCCGGCCTGGAGTTTAACAAAGATGGTGATTACCTGGCCTATAGTATTTCAAAATCAGGGTCAGACTGGGGTGAAATTTTTATCATGGACGCAGAAACGAAGGAATTACTGGATGACCATATTGAATGGGTGAAATTCTCAGGCATGTCATGGAAAGATGACGGATTCTATTACAGCCGTTATGATGAACCCAAAGAAGGAGATGAATTACAGGCTGTAAATGAATTTCACAAAATCTATTTCCATAAAATGGGCACTTCGCAGGACAAAGATATTTTGATCCATAAAAATGATGATTTCCCTTTGCGTAATTATTATGCAGGTACTACCGAAGATGAAACATTTGTATACATGAGCGAATCAGAAGGCACCAGTGGAAATTCGCTATATGCGAAAAAGCTGGATGGCACACAAGAAGAATTTACATTGATCGCTGAAGGGTTTGACCATGAGTATAACGTAATTGATAATATTGAGGACAAACTTTTATTAATGACCAATGAGAATGCTCCAAGGTGGCAGCTTGTTTTAGTTGATCCTGCTAATTCTGAAAAAGTAAATTGGCAGGTTATCATACCCGAGAATGAGGAAGTACTGCAAACGGTTTCTTTGATCGGGGGAAAGATCATCGCTGAATATATGAAAGATGCAACGAGTGTAGCTTATATTTACGATTATGAAGGCAACAGAATTGGAGAATTCAATTTACCAGGAATAGGATCTTTGTCAGGTATCAGGGGTAAAAAAGATGAGGATATGGCTTTCTACTCTTTCACATCATTTATCTTCCCGTCAACGATTTACAAATATGATGCAGCTAATAATTCTTCAGAAGAATACAAGCGCTCAGAAATTGATTTCAATTCCGATGCTTATGAAACCAAACAGGTATTTTACGATAGTAAAGATGGTACTAAGATTCCCATGTTCCTGGTTCACAAAAAAGGGCTGAAGCTAAATGGTAAAAACCCTACTTACCTTTATGGTTACGGTGGATTCAACATTAGCTTAACACCAAGGTTCAGAATGACCAGCCTCGTGCTGTTGGAAAACGGTTTTGTTTATGCTGTTGCCAATTTGCGTGGCGGAGGTGAGTATGGTGAAGATTGGCACGAAGCAGGTATTAAAATGAAAAAGCAAAATGTTTTTGATGATTTTATTGCTGCTGCAGAATACCTGATTGCAGAAAAATACACTTCTCCTGAAAAACTTGCCATCGCCGGTGGTTCCAATGGCGGACTTTTGGTTGGAGTTTGTATGATCCAGCGGCCCGATCTTTTCAAAGTTGTGTTACCGGCAGTTGGAGTTATGGATATGTTGCGTTATCATAAATTTACAATTGGATGGGCATGGGCATCGGATTATGGAACCAGCGAAGATAGTGAAGATATGTTCAAATATTTGTTGGGTTATTCTCCATTACATGCTTTACAAGATAGCATTGCATATCCTGCAACTTTTGTCACCACTGCCGACCATGACGACCGTGTGGTTCCGGCACACTCTTTTAAATTTGCTGCTGCACTGCAGGAAAAACACCAGGGAGAAAATCCTGTTTTAATAAGAGTTGATGTGAAAGCAGGTCATGGCGGTGGAAAACCAACATCCAAGATCATTGAAGAGTATGCTGATGAGTGGTCGTTTATGATGTATAATCTTGGAGTGGATCCGGTTTATTAAAAGAGGCTTTAGCCCGATTAATTCATTAAATATAGATAAAGGTCTAAAGCCCTTGAAAATGAATAAGTTTCTGTAACCCAGCCATTAATGGCTGGGTTACAGAAAAACCTGTACTGCCTTGTAGGGTATTACCCCCCTTTACTCAAGCTAAATACCAATATCGCAATTCCTATTTGAATCAGCATCAGAAAAACTGTCAACCCGATTGAAGCAATTGCAATTATGGTGGCTATACGTGATTGCCTTCTGGCATCCTCCAGGCTTTTCTCCTGTGTGTAATTCAGATAAGCCCGCATGGATAACACATAAAAGGGATCAAAACGTTCTTCATTTGAATCAGGTTCGATAAGTTTTACATAACCGGCCTTTTTTACTGCCGGAATAAACCATTTAAGGATTTTCTTATTCTTTGTTACGTTAACTTCGATAACATCAGAAAAATCTTTTTCCGGTATGGTCTTTTCACTATAAAGATATTCTGTCAGTTTCAGGTACGGATCGTTTATGTTTTTCACTATGTTGGATTTTGATTTTAAATTTTTTATTGCGGCTTTTCAACTCCCAAATTTTTAGCTTCAGATTTTAGAAGAACTGTTAGTTTGTCAAACATTGCATTTTTCCTGTCTATCCATTCTTCATTTCGTAGATCAATAATGTCATCAGCATTTTCACGTTCAGCGTCCAACAGCCTGTGTAAACCTCGTTTCAAATCAAAAAGTATATCTCTTATTTCTTTATCTATAAAAACACCATTTCCCTTTGTGTAATGAATTTCAAATATTTTCTCACAAAATTCCTCAGCTTGTTTTTTTCTGAAACAAGGTTTTCGGTCACCTTTTGAGTCTGTTCTGTGGACAAAAATGGTATTACCGTTTTCTTCCTTTGTAAGATAAATTAACAGTGACCAGGCAGCATATATTGCTTTCAATTTATATTCATATTGCATTTCCTCTCTTTGTATAACCCTTCCCTTTTGCTGCTGCTTAAGCCATATTTTATGTGACCACTGAATACCTTTCCAGGCAATAAAAATAATGGCTATAGCTGAGACAATACTACCTATTGCAGTGATCCAATCAGTTATATTCGGACATTCCATTTTATTAGTTCTTTAACTTTTGAATTAATTCATCATAAACCATGTTCGCTAAATCGAAAAGTTTGGGTGTAACCGGTTCTGATTCTTCTTGTTTTATTAATTCACTAAGTTTTGGTTTATAGGGAATCTGATTATGATTAAACCTATTTCTTAATTCTATTACATCCTTTAGCCCCAAATCAAATGAAAAATCACTGAAATGATTCATTATTATCTCTATTATATCACGATGTGCTACAAATCCATCCTTCTTTTTTTCTAATAAATCATCCTTTAAATCCGAATCCAATGCAACCTCTTCGAATTGATAAATCTTTTCGAATAAATCTTCCCTTCCCCGATTATATAATTCCAAATCTTCCTTAAGCAAACTATGATTTATTTCATCATCCTTGTAATATTTCAACAGGTTTTCCATTCGTCTGTCTTTCAATTCAGCTCTGAATTCACCGTATCGTTTTAGCGGAAGGTTATCCGTAATTACTTTATCAAAAATTTTACATTTCATTGGGATATTACGGTTAAGGATACTTTCACTCTCTTTTTCCTCATTTGAATAATAAACATTCTTTAAGTTAATGTTTACAAATTCGTATTCAGCAGCTTCCTCCTTTTTTGCAAGTTCCATAAACATTAACCACAAAGCCCGGTCATTAGACTGAGTATACCTTATCAACTGCTCCCTGCCATAAATCCGGTTCACTTCCTTTGCTAAATCTTTTATAGCAAAAGCTCTTTTTCTTTTTTCTTCATCATTTTTCGGTTCTGGTTCATCTTTTAACTTTTGTAATTCATTTTTCAAATTTTCAATAATTTCCTTATAATCAGAACGACCATCATATTCTTCATTATGAAAATAAAATCTTTTCATATCATAATAAGGCTGAGTGTCACCTTTAAGGTATTTATCAAGTGAATAAACGAGGTTGTCATCACTTTTTATATCAAATCCCTCATTTTGTAATCCGGCGGCAATTGCTTCATTGAACAAACCACGTGGTAATACTACCGGTGAATCATGTTCATGAATATATTCTTTTGGCAATCCTTTTCTAATCTTAATTTTAAGTGCGTGTCCGTATTCAATTTTAAAAGTATCTTCATTATAGTCATTGGAAGTGCTGCTTTTTAATCCTTTTTCCAGCCAGGTTTTTTTCTTTTGAAGATAACTCTTATAAAAATCAAGTATACCCCTGCATTCCTTAAGCTGAACCTTGTATAAAAAAGGATGAGTAAATTCATTTTGTTTTCCAACTAATTGCAACTCATTATGAAATTTTAAAATATTATTCTTTTCAAGTACAAACATGGCATATAAGCCCTGTAAAACATCATATTGAACATTATTTGGTTTTCCTTTATTTTCTGCATTCAAAGGTTTATGAAAAATAATATCCCTGGCGAGAAATTGAGCCATTTCACCAGTTCTGGGAGCTTTGTCTTTGTCAATATCATTTATCAATTTTTTTGTCTCCCTTATTTTATCTTTTAGTTTTCTTTCTGCTTCACTACGATAATGTAAACCAGCATAGCCTAGTATGTACTCACGAACAACATCGGGAAGATAACTTGTTTTAAGATTGTATTTATCTAGTACAGCGTTCTTAATATAATATTGCAAATAGAAATATTTTTGTATCTTTGGCAAAAAAACATGAGGTTAAGCCAAAGAGCAAAGATAAGTATTTCTGCAAAAGATAAATCAGAATTAACG
>JAUVJI010000077.1 GCA_030596605.1 Bacteroidales bacterium | reverse complement strand
GTGAAATTGGTATTATTTCCTTATCCATAGATTAGTTTTTTTGACGAGTCAATAGATTCTTTAAGAAATGGATTTTTAATTGCCTTTTCTTCAAGTAAGTCTATTTTTCTATTAAATAAGTCTTCTAAAGAAAATTTAAAATCGAAGTAGTTGTCAGTATATTTATTCAATTCAAGTGTTCCAAATGTCACAAGAAAATCAATATCACTATCTTCTCCAAATTTCCCACTTGTTGCTGAACCAAATATATATAGATGAGAAACATTGTATTTAACACACAATTTCTTCAATTTCCCTATATTTCTTTCAATTAAATTCATATTACAAAGTTATAAATAATATCAAACTTTCAGGGTTTCCCTGCATGATTTCAAACTAAACGATAATGAATTATCTTGATTCTTTCTAACGTTCAAAAGTTTAATATTTCCGTTCATTTTTCAGATTGCCATCATTATCAAACATTTTCCATATACCGGTTTTTTCACTTTCTTTGTAATACATTTCATACATCAGGTTTCCTTTATCATCCCAAATAAACCAGTCACCGTCTTTCAAATCATTTTTGTACCTGGCCTCAGCTACTTTTACACCTTGTTCATTCCAGTTGATCCATAATCCATCTTTTTTGCCTTCCTTATAAGAACGTTGTTCCTGTTTGGCTTCGTTTTCATAATAAAGGATTACGAGTCCATTTTCAATCCCGTCTTTGATATTTCTTTCAATCTTCGGATTTCCATTTTCATAATATTCGGTATGCTGGCCCGTATAAAGCATCCCTTTTTTGTAGTAACGACCATCTTTATATTCAAGGTCTTGAGCAAGGACTGAAAAAGAGAAAAACAAAAGAATGATTACTGTAATTGAATTTATATATGCCTTCATTATATTTTTGAATTAACGAATTGTATGAAATTAATTTTAAAAATACGAAATATTATTTACCTGAAATTATATGCAATCCCCAGGCCAAACACACGTCCTAATGAAAATTCGTAATATGAATAATCTATATCCTTATAGTGATACACTTCTTTACTAATGGAGTTCAGCAAGTTTTTGGCTTTGAGGGTTAATACAAAATGTTTACTTAGGTTTTGCTGAATGTTTAAATCCAATAGTGCTAAAGGTTGTTGATACACATCCGGTGTTCCACCTTTTGTTACTAATGAAATTCGTTCGCCGGTCATATTGTACACCAAATTAGCCGAAAGTCCGATTTTATCATTGTTGTAACCTAAAATTCCGTTAACAATATATGGGGCTTGCCCGAACAAGGGCCGTGTATCAGGATGATCAGGAACCAGTGCCCGGATAGATTCCAACTCCAATGGATCGATGGATACCTCTGAACGGATATAGGCTAAATTGACTCCAAAAAACATATTATGGATTGCATTGATAAAATCAAGTGATTTCCTGAATTCAACTTCAAATCCATAATTCCTGGCTTGTTTTACATTTTGATAGGATATTTCAGGATTGACGGCTACCGGATTATCAACCATTTCAATGGGATCGGTAAAGTTTTTATAGAACAGACCAAATGAAATGATCTCATTAGGCCTCATAAAATATTCCCATTTCAAATCAATATTATCGATCAAACTTCGATTTAAATCAGGATTTCCGACAATAGTTGGAGCTACCGGGCTGAATGATGCAAATGGTGCAATTTCACGGAATGTTGGTCGTGAAAGCGTTCTTGTATAAGCCAGTCGAAGATTCATATTGTCAACAACGGTATAAGTAAGATTTATCGCAGGAAGTATATCATTATCATTCAATTCACCTTTTTGAATATTTTTCTTTTTACTGGATGTTTCCATCTGGTTTCCTTCGTAACGCAATCCCAGTTCTGCCCTGAATTTTGGGGTAAAATGTAAATCCACCATAGCATAACCGCCAACTACTGATTGGAGTCCGGTGTATGAGTTACGTGTATCAGTGGCATTTTGAACATACAAACCATAGTTTTGCCTGGTAATGGGATCGTACATGGGATTATTCTGGCCGATATTGCTATCCTCCAGGTAATCGGAAACACTTCCGTTGTAATATTGTACCTGTGCCTGATAATCAATTTTCTCTTCGGTAAATTCCCTGTCCTTGTAAACATAAGCAGAGCCGAATTTGAATTTCGAGTTGCCACCTAAGAAAGTAAACGGAAGTTCAAAATGGATTTTACTATCCATGTTTAATTCATCCATCGCTCTGTTAAAGCGGGAGGGGACTTTGTATTTTGAAGGATTGATTTCGAATTGTGCATCACCGACAGCATCGGGATAATAACTGTTGGTGAAAAACCTCAAATCAGGTTCTGTTTGTTTTGAGCTGGTGTACGAAACAATCCAGTTTATTTTTAATTTCCCCCACGATTTGATAAAATGTTCACCTTTTAACTGGTTAGCGAAAATGGATCTTTCCTGGAAACCAAGTTCACGGTTTTGTATGATCATACCAATTTCATCCGATGGCTTTTCACCAATATGATAAAAAGCATTTTTTATCCCTGAATGATTGTATAAAAGGACATATCCCAATTTGTTGTTGTTGTTAAACTTATAATTTAAACTTACTAAACTACCCAATAGAGTCTCTGTTTGTCCTGCCGTTTCATTATATTTTTGTTCTGTATTCAATACCTTTGCATTGACATCTGTTAATTTATACAGGCCTCTTTCTCCGTCATCATAAAATAGTTCATCAATTTTATAGCTTAGTCCAACAGTAAAACCGAGTGGTTTCCCAAAGAGTTTAACCTGATCACCAACAGCCAGGCTGTAATTCTGGTTTAGAAAGGAAGTTTCTGTATTGGGTTCCATGATTTTGTTAAATTTCATGGTTGTTTCATCCAGCGCATCCCGGTCAATTGGGTACATCGGAATATCAACCGGTTGAACAGGAAAATCCCTGGTACCATCATCAAATCCCAGCCAATCAGTTTTCCCTCCTTCATAAGTTAGAAAATCATCGTTTAAAGATGATTGAGTATTAAACTCAAAGGAAGCAGAAAAATTTACATTAAATGCTTCCGGGAAATCTTTGGTGACAATATCAATTAAACCTCCGGTAAATGGATTTAAATTTGGAGAAAAACTTTTATATACGATCATACTTTCAATGGCATTGGTTGGAAAAATGTCCATTTGAACTGTATTTCGTTCCGGATCAAGTCCGGGAATTTCAGCGCCGTTTAAAGTGGTTTTACTATACCTGTCGCCAAGACCCCTGATATAAACATATTTTCCACCCTCAACAGATACACCGGTAACTCGTTTAATGGCACCGGCAGCATCTGAATCTCCACTTTTGGTAATTTGTTGAGAGGATATTCCATCCATTACAGAGGCAGATTTTTTTTGCATGGTTAGCAAGGCAGATTCCGTATCTCTCACTGCTTTAGCTGTAACAACTACCTCTTCCAGTCCCAGGGATACTGTTGCCAGTTTAATATCCATTAATGTCACTTCATTGGCCTTTACTTCAACACCGGTAATAAGCTGGGTTTCGTATGAAATAAAAGAACAACGCAAACTATATGTTCCTGCATTAACATTTTCAATATCATAATTCCCATCCAAATCTGCTGAAGATCCCTGTATGGTGCTTTCAATTAGTATCGCAGCTCCGATCAACTCTTCACCGGTCTCAGCATCTGTAACCCTTCCCCTGATCGTTCCCTGTTGTCCGAGTACCATTAAAGTGAAAATCAATAGTGTAGGAATAATTACTAATCGTTTAATCATTATTGAATTGTATAATTGTTTCTTATGCTATAATACCTTGATATTTATATATAAAACTGACAATACCCTTAGGATACTGCCAGTTTTCAGATGTTATGAGGGAAATTTAAATGTTATTTTCCTGAAAAATATCTTGTCCATCCGGATGCCCAGTTTTCTGATCCAAATGCACCTTTATAATTTACTGCATCAAACCAATTGTCGTTATATGAAGCTAAGTTGTCTGTTTGAGCATTGGATGGTACAGGATTATCTTTTGAAATTCCGGGGTTTGCCACCATATTCATAGCATCAGTAAAATGTGCTGCAAATGCTGATACTGCAGAAAGCGAATCAGCCTCATTTGCGCCGGGACCTGAAATTTTGAAAATTCCTTCACCGGTACCATCAGCAACATTCCAAAATACATTGTTTTGAAGTGTCAGGTTTCCATCCTGGAATTGTTTGTAAGTGTCCTGTGCTTCTTCAAGGTTTTCTATATCAATGCCTTTTGCTTGTTCGGTAAAAATCGAATTCAGATAATGTCCACCGGCATTATCCCGGAAAGTGATCACCCGTTTTCCGGCATCAGCGCCACGTCCAATGTAAGTAGCATTATAAATGGTTGGAATAGCATATGGAGTTCCTGTTTCAGGATCGGTACCACCATCATGTTCACCGAGACGGTCACCTTCATTAGTATCCTGAATCGCACACCAGAACTGGCCTTTCCCACGGAATCCTTCATCATAGTCAAAGCTGTCATCACCAACATATGCAACGAGGATGTGTTTTAATTGTGGGTTACCACCAAAAAATTCGACACCATCATCTTTGTTTGCTATAACTTCAACATAGTCAATAATAGTTCCGCTACCTACTCCGCCAAGCGTTAATCCATTGATCTCATTTCCTTCACCAATATCGGTACCACCGTGACGAATCGATACATATTTGAGAATTCCTGAATTATCAGCGTCATTGTCGCCACCATACCTGCCTCTTGGTTCACTAGTAGGAATACCTTCAATTTGTGATTCTCCGGGTGAAGAATTGAGCTTTGCATTTCCTAAAACAATCAACCCCCCCCATAATCCTCTGTCAGTGATGCTAACAGATCCGTTAAGATCATCTGCTTCAGCAGTGAAAATAATAGGATTATCAGCGGTTCCTTCTGCATTTATTTTTCCACCCCTTGCAATGACAAGTGCACTGGCATTTTCACCCTGGCCTGATTTTCCCTTTATAACACAGCCTGGCTCAATGGTAAGAGTTTGTCCGTCATTTACAAATACAAAACCTTGAAGAAAATAAGTTTTATCGGATTTCCAGGTAGTGGTTCCTGTTCCGTTGCCATCATCAATAATGGTATATTCATCCGGTTCCGGTTCCGGATCTTCATCGTCTTCTTTATCACATGCTGCAATGCCCAGTATTAAAACAGTAAATAGTACCGCTAAAAGTTGAAAGTTTAATTCTCTCATTTTCTTTGAATTAATTTTATTTTTCGAATTGATTTAACTCTTGATTTTTGCTGCAAAGCAATACGATTAATCCCACATAAATTTTAAGTAATGGTTACCTTTATGTTAATTTTTTGAGAACAGGTTAATAAAAATTTAATATTAACTTAAGGAATGAAATTGAATTAGGAATATCTTTGTTATTGATATGAATGCAACCAATACAAAAATTCTTATCGTTGACGATGAGAAAGATATTATAGAATTTCTTCAATACAATTTTGATAAGGAGGGCTACCAGGTATACACTGCACGCAATGGAGAGAAAGGACGAGAACTTGCTATAAAAGTTAAACCGGATCTGATAATTCTTGATATTATGATGCCTGGGATGGATGGTGTAGAGTTGTGCAAAGAATTAAGAGAAACCCCTGAGTTTGAAGACACCCTGATCATCTTCCTGACAGCCCGTGGAGAGGATTATTCGCAGATAGCCGGTTTTGAGGTGGGCGCTGACGACTACATAACCAAACCTGTCCGCCCCAGGGTTTTGTTAGCCAGGGTTAAGGCTTTGCTTAAAAGGAAATCGAAAATTAAAATCGAGGAAAATATCATCGACATTAGTGATATCCGGATCAATAAGGATAAAAGAGATGTATTGATAGCAAATGAATCTGTTCATATTCCAAAAATCGAATTTGATTTACTCGTGTTATTGGCATCCAATCCTGGCAAAATATTTTTGCGTGAAGAAATCTATTTAAAAATCTGGGGAAATGAGGTGTTTGTCAGTGACCGAACCCTGGATGTGCACATCCGTAAATTGCGTGAAAAAATTGGCAATCATCATATCAAAACGATTAAAGGCGTAGGCTACGGTTTTAATGATTAAAGTGTAATTTTGCACTTGCTATGAAAAACGCCACACCACGTCAAATAGCTACTATTTCTGCCTTAATTATTTCCGGGCTTATCCTTGTAATTTTGTTAGTGGTTAAATTACTTTTACCCGATTATGTGAACTGGATAATAGTAATTGTTGCACCGGTTGTTACTTTCATTTCCGGCTCACTGGTCTTCTATTATTTCATGGAAAATTTTATCTACCGTAAAATCAAATTGATTTATAAAACAATTTACGACACAAAAATTCCCGATGGAGATAAACCGTCAAAACCAAAAATAAAAAATGACATTATTGATTATGCAGAATCAGAGGTTATCGAGTGGAAAAAATCAAAAACCAAAGAATTAAAAAAACGAAAAAAGCATGAACAATTCCGGAAGGAATTTTTGGGGAACGTATTCCATGAATTAAAAACCCCGATCTTTAATATACAGGGTTATCTGGAAACCTTAATTGATGGAGGCATCAAGGATGAAAACATTAATTTTAAATTCTTGAATAAGGCGAATAAGAATGTCAGTCGGATGGCAGAGATAGTTGATGATCTTCAGATGATCTCTAACCTGGAGGATGGAAGTTTTGCTCTGTCGATGAATAAGTTTGATATTACCAAATTGGTTGCTGAGATTGTTGATCAGAATGATATCAGGGCCAGCAAAAAAAATATCACCCTTGAGATTAAGGAAGGTTGCGAAAAATCATTTATCGTATTTGCTGACAGGGAAATGATCCAGCAGGTATTGAATAACCTGCTTACCAATTCAATAAAATATGGAAAGGATGGAGGAAGGACACAAGTTGGGATTTACGATATGAATGAGAATATCCTGGTTGAAGTTACCGACAATGGCATTGGGATTGATCCCAAACATTTACCCAGGATATTTGAACGATTTTATCGCATTGACAAGGACAGGTCACGTGAGTTGGGGGGGTCTGGGTTAGGCTTATCTATCGTAAAACACATTATTGAAGCGCATGGCCAGACAGTAAATGTGAGAAGTTCTCCTGGAATCGGATCCACATTTGGGCTTACATTAAAGAAAACAAAATAAATGGCAATGGGAAAAAGACCGTATTAGATATTTTTTAAGGCCTCAGCAGGTAACCAGCCCACACTACCATTGGCAATTTTTATTTCACACCAGATACCCACTTTTTCAATTATACTTACTTTGGAACCTTCATGGATAACAAATAGGTCCACGCTGTTTTGATTGGGTGAGCTTTTAACCGTAATGGTCGGTGCGAAAACAATGGCCTCATTTTGGTTTTTTGAAATATTGTATTTCTGGTTTGCAACAATAAAAGTAAAGATGGCAAGGAGCAGAATGATAACACCCGTATAAAATGCTGTTTTGCGAATGACCAGTAATTTGGATAAAAGGTAAAAAGCCAAAAGAACGAAAAACAAAATAAACCCTGCAACACTTATCTTTGCCCATGTGTTGGCATCAAATAAGTTGTAGATCGATCTCCACCACTGCCAGAAAAATAATTCAGGAACAGGTTCTATTTTATCGACAATTTTAGTATTGGCCACATTAAGGTTGAAATTAATATCATCATCATTTGGATTAAGCTTTTTTGCTTTTTCATAAAATAAAATTGCCGATGGGATATCACCTATCTTAAAATATGCATTACCGAGGTTGAAGTATAGTACATCCGATTCATAACCGGCATCAACGATCAGTAAATAATCCTCAATGGCGTTTGTATACATCTCATTGTTATATTCATCATTTGCTTTGGAGAAAAGGGTATCAAATTCAGCCGAGTAAACCGAATTATAAATTATAGCTAGTATGATTATGGTTAATATCCTTTTCATTTACTTCAATTCATTTTCAATAAGACTGATGATGTTAACCGATTCATTATATATGTTTTCCATTTTTGAGCTACTGTCGCCAGGTGCAAAACGGGCAAACTCACAATTATTTAATGTTTCGATAAACTGACTAATTGTTTCCTCCTTAACTCCTTTGTTTGTTAAAGTTTCATTAACGGTTTCCATTGATAAATTTGCTATCGGAATGCTGAATTTATCACTCAGGTATCCCCATAAAGCCTGCGAAACTTCAACATAAAACTCATCCTTTTTATTTTCTTTAAGAAATAAATGTGCTTGTTTCATTCTTTTTTTAGCCACCTTGGTTGCTTTCCGGTTACGCATCAATGCAATATTGCTCCTCTTCTTTAATTCATTTTTCATGAAAATGACAAACAGTATAAACAGCGCAATGGGAACAATTAATAAAACATAAAAGAGGGTTGATCCGAAAAAGAAAGATCCGATTAATTTTAACTGTTTTCCTTTTGTTTTGATATGCCTGATATCAGAACCGATATATTTAATATCTGCCTGGTTAATTCCACTATATGCAACATCTGCTTGCGATCCATCACCTTTAGCAACATTGATGATATATTCAGGCGAGGTAAGTGTAACATAACTTTTTTTCTTGAGATCAAAAAAGCTAAATTTTACAGGGTTGATCTTGAACTCCCCTTGTGTTCTCGGAATAATAAGGTATTCAAATGTTTTCCTCCCGGAAACGCCATTGCCGGAAGTATTGATGTTTTTTGAAATTTTTGGATCGTAAACTTCAAAATCCGGTGGAAAAGTTACATTGATCTTATCAACCAGTTCAACATTTCCGGTTCCACTTACTGTAAACTTCAGGTTAATGGCCTCATTGGCTTTTAATTCCGTTTTATCAATTGAAGCGTTAAAATTGAAATTCCCAACTGCACCACTAAAATCACCTGGCCTGTTACTGGTCGGCAAAGGACTAATATTAATGGTGATTGAATTTGTGCTCAACGGTATTTCAACGGTTTGATACCGGTTAAAAAAAGGATCATTAAAAAAGTTGTCGAAGAAAGGATCCCTGCTTCGTTGTTGTGTTTTGGCCTTTACCTGTGCCTGACAGATAGCATCAGCCCCTTCAATAACTATTTTCCCACTACGCTGCGGGAATAAGGCAAACTTTCTCAGTTCGGCAACATTGTATTGTTGTCCCTTATAGTTTTCGGTATACTGAACATAACTTTGTCTGTCCTTCATCAGGTCGTTTTTCCAAAATCCCTTAAACGAAGGTTCTTTTGTGAATTCAGGTGCGGAAATATTAATTCGATAGTATAATTTATAGGTA
The DNA here is from genome assembly GCA_030596605.1 of Bacteroidales bacterium. Taxonomy (GTDB): domain Bacteria; phylum Bacteroidota; class Bacteroidia; order Bacteroidales; family JAADJA01; genus JAADJA01. The sequence goes on along the minus strand of JAUVJI010000077.1, from coordinate 9,623 downwards.
ATAACAATTTGTTCACCCTGCATAGGATTTCTTTTGTTTACTACAGCCCGGATGAAAACATCGTCCTTAAAATTATCAGTAGAAGTTGTTCCTCCTTGTTTATTTCCTTGTGATCCTTGCTGTCCCTGTTGATTTGCACTTTTAACAACCTGTATCTTAACAGGGTTTGACTTATAAATAGTGCCATCCACATTTACCTGTGCAGGTTGTAGTTCAAAAATTCCTTCTTCGCCGGCAGACAAAACATATGAAAATGTATATTCAACCGACCTGGAAACTTTACCATTGATAATCTGTACACTTGAACTTTGAGAGGTATGGGGTCCTGTTAAAACATTGAAGTTCTTAATATCGGGCCCGCGAAAATTACTTCCTTCAGCATTAAGTTTATAAATGAGATTGAATCTTTCACCGGTGCGTACAACATTTTTTGCCGAACCTGTAAATTGTACATTCTGTCCAATTACGGTTGTCGTAATTAGAAATGAAAGTGATAATATGGTTAATATGAATTTCTTCATAGAATTAACAACGGCAAAATTATTTAATTATCGTATGCATTTTGCATTTATTGTATTGACTTACCAATCTTTTTCAACCTTTCTTACCTTTCCTTGTTGCACTTTTTGGAGATTCACTTTTTCCAGCGTCTTATTCTCGTCATTCTTTAAAGCTTCCAGCATACGTTCAGCATCCTGTTTAGAAATCTGCTGAGGTTGTGGTTGTTGCTGCTGTTGCTGTTCTTGTTGATTTTGTTGTTGCTGATTTTGTTCCTGTTCTTTTTGTTCTTGCTCCTGTTGTTGTTGATCCTGCTCTTGCTTATCTTGTTCCTGGTCCTCTTTATTTTCCTGGTCTTTATTCTGATCCTGGTTTTGCTGCTCTTGATCCTGGTTTTCCATCATTTTTTTAGCGTATTCCATATTGTATTTGGCATCCATATCATCAGGATTTAACCGCAGTGCATTTTTATATGCCTCTATACTTTCTGCATACTTTTGTGCTTTCAGGAAGGAATTTCCCAGGTTATAAAAAGAATTTGCTCTCTCCTCTGTATCAGCATCCCTTTCTGCCAGGCTGCCATAAAGTTTTGTTGCGTCTTCATAATTCTCCTGTTTGTACAAAGCGCCTCCAAGGTTGAATTGCCCTTTGAATGATTCCGGTTTAGCTTCCAGCGCTTTCATATAATCCACCTCTGCTTCTTTATAATCTTCATCATCATAATAGTCATTACCGCTTCGGATATGTTTATTTTCCTTCTGCGCCAAAGCCGAAGTAGCATAAATCAATATCACCCAAACCAACTTTTTCAGGATGGAAAAAGCTGCTATTTGCCAAATAATTTTATTTTTTGCAACCATTGTTTAAAAATTATTACACGAAGTTACGCGAAGGACACACGATGGTTCACGAAGTTAATTAGTAAAGTTATCTAACATACCTCTTAAGTCCCTCTTTTAATAGTTTGACATTAAAATTTATCAATAGGCCAATCTTTTTTTCAGCAAACTTCATATATGTCAAAATTTGTGCTTCATGAACAGGATTAAATGCATCAATAGATTTAATCTCAATTATAACCTGATCATCAACCAGCAAGTCAATTCTATATCCATGATCTAACTTTAATTCTTTATATACTATTGGAATTGGTTTTTGCCTGTCGACTTTATATCCTTTATTTAATAGTTCATATTCAAGGCAACTTTCGTAAGCCGATTCAAGTAAGCCGGGACCCAAGGTTTTATGAACATCTAAAGCACAGCCAATAATATCATTTGTTATTTTTTCAAATTTCATATTAACAATATATTTTACTTCGTGTAACTTCACGCCTTCTCCGAGAATCTTCGTGTAAGTATTTTAGCATTTGTTGAAATTCTATTTAAATAGATTTACTTTACTCAACCATTTGCTTTTGCGTTCAAAAATTAACAATTCAATTATTAATAAAATTAAACTGATGGCTATAAAATACTGAAACCGGTCTTCATAATCGGAAAACATTTTACTTTCAAATTCGGTTTTTTCCAGCTTATTGATCTCTTCGAAAACCTTTTTTAAACCTGACCTCGTATTATTGGCTCTTACATAAGCACCTTTACCGGCCGATGCTATTTGCTGCAACATGGATTCATTCAGTTTGGTAACTATTGTTGAACCTTGTCTATCTTTCTTATACCCGGTTTGTCGTCCGTACTTGTTGTATTCAGGTATCGGAACACCATCGGTTAATCCCATTCCAATTGTATAAACGATGATGCCTTTGTCCGATGCATCCTTAGCTGCTTCTATTGCATCATCTTCATGATTTTCCCCATCCGTAATTACTATGACTGCCCTGCTGTGTGTTTCATCATCAAAGGATTTAACTCCCATTTCAATGGCCTCTCCAATAGCCGTTCCCTGGGTTGGGACAATCTTCGTATTGATCGTTGTAAGGAACATTTTTGCAGCAGAATAATCAGTAGTAATTGGTAATTGTACGTAAGCATTCCCGGCAAAAACAATAATCCCGATCCTGTCATTTCCCAACTTGTCAATCAGTTTTGAAATAGCTTGTTTAGCCCTTTCCAACCTGTTCGGTTTAATATCTTCAGCCAGCATGCTGTTTGAAACATCAAGGGCGACGATAATGTCAATTCCTTTTCGTTCTCCTTCAATCAGCTTAGACCCAATTTGTGGATTAGCTATACCAATCACAAGGAAAGCATATCCGATCATCAATATGATAAATTTTAATATCAGCCTGCTCTTTGAAATGGATGGAACCAGTCTCTGAATGATCTCCCATTCCCCAAAACGCTTTAATGCACTTTTTTTCCAGTAAAGCATCCAGACAAATAGAATTGCCAATACCGGGATCAGTAGCAATGTATATAAAATTTCTGTATGTTCAAAACGAAACATTTCCATTTTAAGTTCGAAGTTTGAAGTTCGATGTTCGAAGTTTCATAATCTAAGTTTCAAGTTATGGAGAAGTCCTGAAAATTGTATTTCGTAGTAAGATCTCCAATGTTATTAAAATAAAAGCTAATAAAGCATAAGGAAAAAATTCCTCTTTTTTCTTCCTGAATTCTGTTACATCAATTTTCGATTTTTCAAGCTTGTCTATTTCGTGGTAAATCTCTCTTAGCTTTCGATTGCTCGTTGCCCGGAAATACCGACCATCAGTTTGAACGGCTACCTGTTGTAATAATTCTTCATCTATTTTTACTTCAACATACTGTGTTTGAGTACCAAAAGGAGTTTGAACAGGGTAGGGGGCTGTACCTTCCGTTCCCATGCCTATTGTATAAATCCTGATGCCGTATATTTTAGCAATTTCTGCTGATGACAACGGATCAAGTGAACCCATATTGTTAACACCATCAGTTAATAATATTATTACCTTACTAACTGCCTTACTGTCTTTTAACCGGTTAACGGAAGTTGCAAGTCCGTCACCAATGGCTGTACCGTCTTCAATCATTCCACTCTGAACATCCTTAAACAAATTACGGATGACATCATGATCAGTGGTTAAAGGGCATTGGGTAAATGTTTCACCACTGAAAATCACCAGCCCGAACCTGTCGTTGGGACGGCCTGCAATAAATTCTGAAGCAACTTCCTTGGCTGCTTCCAGCCTGTCTGGTTTAAGATCCATGGCAAGCATACTACCCGAAACATCCAGAGCCATTACAATATCAATCCCTTCGATGGTTACGTCCTTACGGCTGGAACTTGATTGTGGCCGGGCCAATGCGACAATTAACAATGCTATTGCCAGGGCCCGGAAAACATATAAAGCAAAATACAAATATTGCTTAATGCTTCTTGGTGTGGATTCAAAACTATCAGTGCTCGAAACCTGTAAATCTGCACTATCCTTTACATGCCTGTACCAGTACCATAATCCCAGCAAAGGAATCACTATCAAAAAGTATAAATATTCAGGATTGGCAAATTCAATATTATTAAACATCTTTCACCTCCTTCCCATCTTCTGTTTCTGCTACTTTATGATCTTCAGGAATTGTTTCTTGTATTTCTTTAAGTTCAGTCTTTTCAACACTCTTATCAATTTCAATTTCCGGTGTTGTAACATGGATGGTTTCCTTCACAAAATCAATGGCATTATTCAGACTGGAATCATGCTCCAACGGTAAAGGTTGCATTTTTGCAAATTTTACAAGATCGGCTAATAGCAATGTTTGCCTTAATTTATTTTTAGCCTGATCGTTTGTGGCTGTACCATTGATTGCACTCATAATTTCATCGCTTGTCAGTTCCAATGCATGAACATTGAACCTTCCAAAAATATATTCCCTGATGATGTCTGTTAACTCAGTATGATATTCCTTTATTTGTCCGCTCTGCCATACTTTCTTGTAACGTAGATTTTCCAGTGCATCAAGTGCAATTTGATGGGACGGTAATTTGCGTTTAGGCGCTACTTTGAATACGGGTTCTGCTTTTTTTCTCTTTTTAAAATAGTAATAGATAAAATATCCAAAAGCAATGGCAAGAATAAAACCGATTATCCATGGTAATGCTTCCCTGAAAGTGTATGGAGCCTCAATGGGTTTTTTAATATCTTTGATTTCCTGCTCCACATCAACCGGTAAAGTAGAAACCTCCAAAAGTACAGCTTCTGTTTCAGCAAATTGTATGAGTTGATCACCAGGTTGTTTATATTTAAAGTGAAATGGAGGTATTGCATAGTATCCTGAATCAAAGCTGGTGATCCTCAAAACCTGTCTGAGATACATTGTGTTTTTGTCCTCTGAATATACCGTATCTATTTTGGATTTAGCCAGTATTTCAATTTCGGAAATGATGGTATCGGTTGGATTTGGCCATTCAACTACAAAATCAGAGGGACCGCTAAATAATAATTCCAGGTTTATCTGGTCACCAACCAAAATTGAATTGGTATCAATCGAAACTGATGCCTCTGTCTGTGCATTTAAATTCAATTGCCAGAATACTACAATTAATAATAATATGATATTGGTTATAACTTTCATTTTAAAACCTGGCTTCCCTCCGTTTGAATAAATTCACCAATGGTTTCACATAATCCTGATCTGTACTGAAACTTGCCGAATCAATACCACTTTTCAGGAAAAGCGTACTCAGGTATTGTTCATGATCCATCCACCACTTCCGGTAGTTTTCCCTTAATTTACGATTACCTGAATCGATCCACTTTTTGCTATCCGTTTCTTTATTGTAAACCTTCACAAGACCCATCTTTGGCAGTTCGACTTCTCTTTTGTCATAAATTCTCAATGCTACGATGTCGTGTTTCCTTCCGGCAATTTTTAAAGCGTTATCAAATCCTTTATCCATAAAGTCGGAGATAACAAATGTTGTACATCGTTTTTTAATAGCATTTGTCAGGTATCGCAGCGCTTCAGAAATATTCGTTTTTTGACTTTCCGGATGAAAATCTATCAATTCGCGGATAATCCTCAAAATATGCGATGTCCCTTTTTTGGGTGGGATAAATTTTTCAATTTTATCACTGAAAAAGATCACACCAACCTTATCATTGTTTTGGATGGCTGAAAATGCAAGTACTGCTGCAATCTCCGTCATCTGCTCTTCTTTCAGTTGCGTACGTGTGCCAAATTCATTTGATCCACTCACATCTATCAACAGCATCACTGTCAGTTCCCTTTCCTCTTCAAAAATTTTAATGTAAGGATGGTTGAACCGTGCAGTTACATTCCAGTCGATGTTCCGGATGTCATCACCATATTGGTACTCCCTCACTTCGCTGAATGCCATACCTCTCCCCTTGAAACTACTGTGGTAGTGCCCCGAAAAGATATGACTCGACAATCCGCGGGTCTTGATCTCTATCTTTCTTACTTTCTTGAATATTTCCTTCGTTTCCACAGACTCAATTATTGAATTATTGAATTATTGAATTATTGAATTACAGAATTATTGAATTAAAAGTTATAAAATTATTTATTCATTCGCTGTTTAAGAGTCTTTCTGGAAGCAGAAACAATTGAAAGAATTTCATTTGCTTCTTTCATTAATTTACTATCGACTTTGTAAATCTCAGATTCAGTTAAGACTTCCAACCAAAATACTGTTTCATCAGCTTCTTCTACAACGATACATATTTTTGAAAAGAACTCATTATCGGACCTGGCTCTGCATGCTGCTCTGTAATTTGAAGCAACTGATGTTGCAGCTTTTAATAGTTGCCGGCCAATAATTTTAACTTCATCTGTTTTTGGTAGTCGCCTGTGTAGAAAAATAATTTCGATTGAAAATTTCTTAGTCCTATTTTTGAAAACTTCTGCAAATTCTGTTTTATTCATAATTTCTATTTTATAAAATTTTAGAATGTAAAGAATTCAACAATTCATTAACTCAACAATTATTAAGGTACTTCAACGGTGTTCAAAATCTCATTAATAATATCTTCAGTCGTGATATTCTCTGCTTCAGCTTCGTAGGTTAATCCGATCCTGTGACGCATAACATCATGGGCTACAGCTCTAATATCTTCCGGAATCACGTATCCTCTTCGTTTAATAAAAGCAAAAGCTTTTGCTGCCAATGCCATATTTATACTCGCCCTGGGAGATGCTCCGTAATTGATCATTCCTTCAAATTTACTCAGCTTAAATTTCGAAGGATACCTTGATGAAAATGTAATATCGGTGATATAATTTTCGATTTTTTCATCTAAGTATACATCCCTGACCACATCACGCGCCTTGAGTATATCTTCTGTTTTAAGGACATTATTAGTTTTTGGGAATGTGCTCATGATGTTTTGCCGCATGATCATTTTTTCTTCATCCTGCTGCGGGTAGTCAATTACTACTTTCAGCATAAAACGGTCTACCTGTGCTTCGGGCAGAGGATAGGTTCCTTCCTGTTCGATAGGATTTTGAGTGGCTAAAACCAGGAAAGGCTCTTCGAGAGGAAAGGTAGTATCTCCAATGGTAACCTGGCGCTCCTGCATTGATTCAAGCAATGCACTTTGAACCTTGGCCGGCGAACGGTTGATCTCATCAGCGAGAATGAAGTTGGCAAAAATAGGCCCTTTCCGAACTACAAATTCTTCTTTTTTCTGGCTGTAGATCATGGTACCCAAGAGGTCAGCCGGCAACAGGTCGGGTGTAAACTGGATACGGGCAAACTTAGCATCAATGGCATTGGCCAGTGAAGTGATGGCTAATGTTTTTGCCAGACCCGGAACACCTTCCAGCAGGATATGCCCGTTAGCCAGTAATCCGATCAAAAGCCTTTCAACCATGTGTTTTTGGCCAATGATCACTTTGTGCATTTCCATGTTGATGATATCAACAAATGCACTTTCTTTTTGAATGCGTTCGTTCAATTCTTTAATATCTGTTTGCATCATTTTTCCAAATTTTTAAGGAAACGCAAAAATATAGATTTGATTATTTATAAGGACTTTAACTGGTGTTAAATAATGTTAAAGTGTAAAGGTGAGTGGTGAATGAAGATTAGTGATTGAAGACATGAATTTGGTTTGGCCGTACAGATAATAGCAACACATTATGAACATAACGATTTTTACTATTTTCTTATCAGAATGAGTTTACATGCTCCGATTGGTTTTGTGGAGAACAGCTGACAAAAGTAGATTCCATTTTCAACAAACTTGCCATTATCATTCTTGCCATCCCATTTGAAAATATTTTCATCTGCAAGTAATTTCCCTTTGTGGATTGTTTTTATTTTTTGCCCGATGAGGTTGTAAATGATAATTTCACCATACATTGGTTTATGTAAATTGAATCGGATGTTTGTCATAGAAGAGAAGGGATTGGGAAACCCAGATATCTCTGTTAATGATGTTAAATTTTTGAAATATTCTTCAACCTCCAAAAATCCATTTTCATTATAAACTGATACCCCTCCTTGATATATTGATATCCAAATGGTATTGTTTTCTGATTTATATAGATTTTTTATTGAATTTCGCTTTAATGATGAATTTGATGAGTCATAAATCATCCATGTATTTCCATCACAAACACCAATACCTTTGTTTGTTCCAACCCACATTTTACCATTATTATCAAAGACAACATCTCGAACTTTGTTTGAAGGTAAACCTGAATTACTAGTATCATAAACAGTCCAGGATGAATTATCAAAAGATAATAGACCATCCTCAGTGCAAATCCATTTTCTGTTTATTGAATCTACGTAAATTGACCTTGGATATAATATTTGTGGAATAGCACTTATTGTATCGAATAAATTCCATTCATTACCATCAAATGAGCTTACACCAAAACCCGGATAACCTAACCAGATCACTCCAGTTGAATCAATAGCCAAACAATGAATATCATCATATGGTATTGCTGAATTTTCAGTATTATATATGGTCCAGGATTCATTATCAAATTTATACAGTCCTTTTTTGGTGAACCATTTTATGTCGTTTTTATCAATTACTATATTTTCAATGTAAGGACTACCATATTCTATTGGTGAATTGGTTGTGTCATAAACATACCAGTTTGTATCATCATAAGTAATTAGTTGATATTCACTGCCAATCCATTTTTTATCATTAATATCGATCGCAACACAATAAGAATATTCAGCAGGATATTCTGAATTGTAATACGCGTAATAATTCCATTCGCCCGAATCATATTCTAATAGTCCATGATAAGCTGCCATCCATAGCCTGTTATTATTTTCGATGGCCATTTCTATTGGAAAATGTAATCCAAAAATCCCCTCATTTATTTGTTCAATAGTCCCCTCTTTGTATTTTAGCAGCCCATCTTCCATTGACCCTATCCATTTATTATCATTCGCATCAATTACTATTGATTGACTGTGGTTACGAAGGTAATCGGTCATTTCTGAAAAATCATATTCGATAAATTCGGTTCCATCATACATAGCCAGACCAAATTCATTCATTCCAGACCAAATTGACATCCACAGATTTCCTTCATTATCAAATTTCATATCAGAAATATAATTGTATAGAGGAGGAGGCCAATCCATATATATAATTGAATCTCCATCATATTTGTACAAACCAGAGTTATATTCATGAGCATCTATCCAGGCAATACCATTCGCATCAATAACTATATTTTCTATTATGGGAGTATATGAAGATGGAGGGAACATATTATGTGTTTCCCAACTTGTTTCATCAAAAATGGCGAATCCTCCTTTCAAGCCTATCCATTTATTATTCTCTTCATCTTTTACTATTACAGAAACAGTATCATTGGGTAATCCGGAATTATTTTGTGTATATGATTGCCAATTCTGGCCATCAAAAGAACAAATTCCTCTCCATGTGCCAAGCCAAATATTGCCATCACCATCCACATCAATTGCTGTAATTTTATCACTTGCAATTCCAGCGCTATACATTGAAAATATTTGTGTTTCATTTGTATTTAAATCAAGGGTAATTAACCCACTGCCCCAGGTTGTTGCATATAAAGTGTTTCCGTTCAATTTCATGTTCCAAACATTATAAACTGGAATATATTGTTTCCATTCTAGTACAGCGTTCTTAATATAATATTGCAAATAGAAATATTTTTGTATCTTTGGCAAAAAAACATGAGGTTAAGCCAAAGAGCAAAGATAAGTAT
>JAUVJI010000121.1 GCA_030596605.1 Bacteroidales bacterium | reverse complement strand
CCGGGAACCAATTTGCCATCTTCCTCGTTTACTTCAACCAAGAAAGGACTGTCGGTGTATTTTTTAGTGTAATCAATAAAATAGGGAGTTTGCTTTTCGTGGTGGTACTCCTTTAAAATAACATGGGTAACCGCCATCCAGAATGCGCCATCCTGTCCGGCATGAACAGGCACCCATTTGTCGGCATATTTGGCCACCATATTAAAGTCAGGTGAGAAGACAACTGTTTTGGTCCCGTTATGACGTGATTCCGAGAAAAAATGCACATCAGGGGTACGGGTCATTCCAAGGTTGGCACCCATACAAGCAATAAACTTTGAATTGTACCAATCAGCACTTTCAGCAACATCTGTTTGTTCTCCCCAAATTTCAGGAAAGGAATTTGGAAGATCGCAATACCAATCGTAAAAGCTCAGGTTTACACCACCCATCAATTGAAGAAAACGCGCTCCTGCTGCATAACTTAGCATCGACATGGCCGGAATGGGTGAGAAACCGGTAATCCGGTCGGGGCCATATTTTTTCACAGTATAAATATTGGAAGTTGCGATAATCTCTTTGGCTTCATCCCAGGTTGCCCTTCTGAATCCACCTTTACCTCTTGCCTTTTGATATCTTCTACGGGTTTCGGGGTTATTTTGGATGTTTTCCCAGGCTTTCAAAGCATCGCCGGTTTTGGCTTTATCTTCATTAAAAACATCAATAAGCGCTCCCCGGATCATTGGATATTTAACCCGGATGGGGCTATATAAATACCATGAAAAAGAAATACCCCGTTGGCAACCCCTTGGTTCATACGGAGGCAAAGATTTTTCAAGTAAGGGATAATCCAAAGCCTGGGTTTCCCAAACTACAATACCATCTTTTACATGAATATTCCAGCTACAGCCACCTGTACAGTTTACCCCATGTGTACTTCGTACAACTTTATCATGCTGATACCTGTTTCTGTAAAATTCCTCCCATTGCCTGGTTTTAGGAGAAATTAAATCTTTTATCCAACTCATAAAATATATATTTTGTTAGTTAACAACTTTTGAAGTCCGGCTAAGGATATCATAATTAACCGGAAGTGATTTACGCTTAAAATATAAAACCACAGTACTAATCAGGATCATTATAAAAAATGCAATTCCAAAAATGGCAAAAGCCAGACTAAAATCAGATGAACGCTGATAATATCTTTCTTCACTTACTGATTTAAGATAGGCAGTAAGGTCAATGACTTCCTCCTCATTTAACACATGCTTACTATAAGCCATATTCATAACCGGAAAAGGTGAACTTCTGATAATGGCTGCTACACCTGAACTTCCCATATTATCCCAGCTTTCAGTGAGATCTTTGGCCAGTGTTCCGCCACTAAATATCCGTTCATCTTTTACACTATGGCATGAATTACAAGCAGCGCCACCATTTGCAAGACGTTTTTCGCCTGAAAAAAGGAAAGCTCCCGATTCAATATTAATAGATGTAACTTCACTCAGGATATCAATTGCGACTGCCTGTTCACCATCTCCCGAACCACCTTGTTCGATATATGCCAGGATAGACAAAATCTGGGCATCACTATAATTATTGTCAGGCATTAAAATACCTTTGTATTCTTCAGAGATCGCTTTTGCGTCAGTATCCCCACTTTTAATAAGGGTTGTTGATGACTTAATAAAAGCAACCAGCCATTCCTGGCTTCGTTTTTCAGTAACACTCATTAAATCCGGACCCACAAGTTTTCCCTTACCTATAGTATGGCAAGTTACACAGGTTACTTTAAAAAGATCCTGCCCTTCGTTTGCATTTCCTAAAATAAAAATGAACATCCCAAGTAAAATTAATATCGTCTTCATATGATTTTTATTCAGAATTAGATATGATCAATTTTCACTGTAAAAATATACATAAATTGATTTAAATCACACTTTTATATGCGCTGCATCATAATATGAATTTTTTACAAACATTTGATTTATTTACTTAATCCTTATTGGCAAAGGGTTTTAGTGGTTTTTATATCCTATTACGGAGATAATAATAATTCACATTATATGATATATATCATATAATTACTAATAAAGATTTTATTGCTTTTTAATATTTTCGGTAAACTTTTCAGGTTGAATCAAGGTCAACAGTGGGAAAAAAATCTGAAAAGTGGGGGAATGCCTCTCTGCTTTTCAACCTTCCAGGTCCCACCCCGCCAGCTCTCCTCGACCTGGAAGGTTAGCACTTACCAAAACCTTTAAGGTTGAACAACAGACAGGAGGCTGGCATACCTGAAAGGTTGAACAACAAACCCGCCTTTCAAACCTTTTCAAGAATTTGTCGCTTTTTAACCCGATTAAATCAAAACTTTAGCATTGAGGATGTGAATAATTCAGGTAAACATTGCCCGTAAACTTTTCAGGTTGGATCAAGGTCAGTGGGCAGGAAAACCTGAAAGGTGGGGAAATACTCACCTGCTTTTTCAACCTTTCAAGTTACAGACACACCAACTCCCTTCGACCTGGAAGGTTAGCAGCTACCAGAACCTTTCAGGTTGAACACCGGACAGGAGGCTGGCATATCTGAAAGGTTGAAAATAAACCCAAATCTATTGGTGAGAATAACTCCTTTTCAACCATTCAAGTCCCTGCCGCCCTAGCTTTCTCCGACTTGAAAGGTTTTATAGTTTAGCTAAACCAAAATCTACTTCCCTCCTGCCTCTATATGTTCCATCAAATAGTTTGTAAGTAAAGTAAACAAATGAAGTCTGGCTCCTTTTATCTCATAAATACTATGCCCACAATTTGGATACGGCATTACCTGAAATTGTTTGTTATGTTTGATCAATTCTAAGATCAATGCTTCTGCATTCTGGTAATGTACATTATCGTCGGCGGCTCCGTGAATGATAAGCAGATTCCCTTCCAGGTTTTTAGCATAGGTAATGGGCGAACCTTTTATGTACACAGAATCATTTTCCTGGGGTAAACCTGTATAACGTTCCTGGTAAATATTGTCGTAATAATGAAGATCAGATACTGCAGCAACAGCCATACCTGTGCTATATATTTCAGGATAACGGAACATCAGGTTCAGCGTCATAGAACCTCCTCCACTCCATCCCCAAACGGCTATCCGGTCGGCATCAATAAAATCCCATTTAATAATTTCTTTGGTAGCCATTGCCTGATCATGTGAATTGATCATCCCCACTTTCTGATAAATGGATTTTCTCCATTCAGCCCCTTTTAAGCAAGGAGTCCCGCGATTATCCATTGTCATAATAATATACCCATTTTGAGCCAGCATATGATGCCACAAACTGCCCCATGTATCAGTCGCTGTCTGTCCCCAGGGTTCACCATAGAGATCAAATAAAACAGGATATTTTTTGGTCGGATTAAAATCGGGAGGTTTGATCATATAACCATCCATTTCAATTCCATCTTCTGTTTTTACAGTGAAAAATTCGGTTTGACCCAAATCAAGGGTAGCCATTTTTTCTTTGTAGGCTTTATTTTCAACCAATGATTTTACAACTTTATACTTTGGAAGTGTAATAAGGTCAACTGTTCTGGGATTTTGATGATTTGAATGGCTCGCCACTGCATATTTTTTACCCGGTGCAATATCATAGCGATTGATGCCTGATTTAAAATCTGGAGTTAGTCGGGTCATTTTTCCGGTACCATCCAAATTAACACGATACAAATACCGCTGGGTTGAATTATCAGGTGAAGTGTTAAAATAGACATAACCTTTCTTCTCATCAATACCATAAAAGCTGGCCACATCATAATCACCTTTTGTCAGGCATATTTCGTTATCACTCATAAAGGATTTTTTGTAAAGATGTCTCCAGCCATCATTTTCAGTCATCCATATAAAATCCCTTTCATTGCTAAGAAAAGCAATATCAGTCATACCCCAATGACCTTGAGCTACATCCGGATGATCAATATCCACCCAGGTGTCTTCCCGTTCGGTATAAAAATTATTCAGTTCACCTGTAGTAAGGTCATAAAACCACAGTCTGTTTTCATTTTGTTTTCTGTTCATTTGCTGGATCAATAGTCTATCCGATTTTCCGACCCATTGCATACGCGGGATATAGTGTTGCATGGGATCACCGGGCAATTCGATCCAGGTAATTTTTTTGGTTTTGATGTTCACAAACCCAACCTTGGTCGCTGAAGGTGGCTCACCAACTTTTGGATATTGAACCGGAATGGTATAACTATATATGGAATCGGTATTATTGATCATTAAAAAGTTCTTTATATCAGAAGCATCCAACTGCCAGAAGGCAATGTGGTCTCCATTTTCATTCCACCGAAATCCATCACGGCAGGAGAACTCTTCTTCGTACACCCAGTCAAAGGTACCATTGATTATTTCATCAGTACCATCAAAGGTAAGTTGTGTTACTTCCATAGTTTCAAGGTCCTGCATGTAAAGATTATGTTTGCTTACATAGGCTATTTTTTTAGCATTCGGTGTAAACTTGGCAAACATCAGGGATGATTCCGGTAAATCTTCACCTAACTGATATAGCTCCTCTTTATTCAAATCATACACCCAATAATCACCACGGGTATGGCTTCTCCAAACACGTTCAGTATTGGTAAAGATCAACAACTTGGAGAGGTCATTCGACCAGCTATAATTAGAAATCTTTAAAGGTTTCTCTTTTCCCTCAGGAATTAGTTTCCATGCTTCAACCAGTATGGTTCTTTCACCACTTTTCGAACTATACTTAATGATATCCCTGGCTTTTTCAATGGAATCAGACTTTTCAAGAGTGGTATAAAAATCTCCATCTCCCAACCATTTGTAGGGACCAAACCGTTCCTGACGAAATTCACCGGAAGCAAAGATTCTGTCGAGAGTAAGTTTTGTAGAATCAACATCTTCCTGTGCCTGAAGAGGTGGAAGATTCAAAAATACAATCTGAAATCCGAGAAGTAAGTAAATAAGGTGTTTCATGATGTTAATTATTGTGTTATCTAAATTCTTTACAATTTCCATAAAGTTATGATAGAAACCTTCGTGGTTTCAAAAATAAATTTAACAAATGTAAAATTTTCATTTCAATTTGATACTTAGAGACTGTTTGGTTTGATAAAACAAATTGCAAACTTTAACTGTTTGATTGCTTAAATTTCTCTATTGATTTCATTCAAATAATTACTTTTGAAGGTTTGGAACTTAAAAACGAAATAATGGTTAAGAAATTATTACTTATAGGAGTATTGATCTTTTCAATCTCAATCAATGCACAAAAAAATCCGTTACCCTTAAATATTCAGAAAGCTTACGAAAACCAGACCCGCTCAAAAGACGGCACACCGGGACCCGATTACTGGCAAAATAGCGCTGATTACAGTATTGATGCAACACTTGATACTGAAAACGATGTACTGCAAGGATCGGCAAAGATCAAATATCATAACAACAGCCCTGATACTTTAAAACGTATCGTGATCAGGCTTTACCAGGATTTTTTCCGTAAAGGAAACGCTAGGCAATGGCCAGCCAGGGATGGTGATATTACGGATGGTGTTCAAATTTCAAATTTGAAAATTGATGGAGAGTTATATAATAGTGAAGATGATTTTCCTAATTGGTGGATTACCAACTTTATCGTGAAGCTGAAAAGTCCAATAGCGCCAGGATCAACAGCAGAGCTTGAAATAGACTGGAGTTTTGATATTCCGACAGTCAGAGGTCTGCGCATGCGCAAATACGATGAAGGCCATTATTTCATAGCCTACTGGTATCCGCAAATTGCTGTTTATGATGATATCGATGGCTGGGACCGGATTGAATACGTTGGAACTGTTGAATTTTATAACGATTTCAATAATTACGATATTAACATTACAGTCCCTGGTGATTATATGGTTTGGGCTACGGGTGAACTTCAGAACAGAGAGGATATCCTGCAAGAAGAAATAGTAAACCGTTATACCAAAGCTCTTGAATCGGATGAGGTGATCAGGATTGTTACACAAAAAGATATGGAAAAGAAAAAAGTGTTCCAACTCGCTGATTATCACACCTGGCACTTTAAAGCCAGCCATGTTCCTGATTTTTCATTTGGCTCCAGCAATCATTCCAATTGGGATGGTGTAAGCCTGATTGTGGACGAAAAAACCGGCAGGCGTGTGCTGACCGATGTGGCTTATCCTGATGATTTGGATCATTGGGACAAGGGTGCTGAAGTATCACGTGCTTCTGTTGAGTATATGTCGTTTGAATTGCCGGGTGTTCCTTTCCCCTACCCTCACATGACTTCTTTTTGTAGCGGCAGGACAGGTGGTGGCATGGAAACACCGATGATGGCAAATGATGGCGCCCCAAAGAAATTTGTAAGCTTTGTAGAGCTGCTATTCCATGAAATATCCCATACCTATTTTCCTTTTTATATGGGAACCAATGAACGCAAATATGCCTGGATGGATGAAGGATGGGCTGCCTATTTACCCGGTGAGTTGTCCGAGCGACTTGCACCGGAAGGAGATTATATCAAATATACTACAGATAACTATTTATACCTTGCCGGACAAGAAACCGAATTGCCTTTAATGGTACCAACTTTTCAGCACAATAGCTGGGCAAGCGCGAGGACAGCTGCCTATACCCGGCCTGCTGTGGCTTATCGTATGCTACGGGAGGCAATGGGGGATGAACTATTTAAAAAAGCCTTGCATACCTACATGGAGCGCTGGAATGGCAAACACCCCCTACCCTACGATTTTTTTAACACATTCAATGAGGTAAACAAAAAAAACCTCGACTGGTTTTGGCAACCATGGTTTTTTAAAAATGGTTATCCCGACCTGGCCATTGCTGAAGTACGAGATGGGAAGATGGTGATTGTTGAAAAAGTGGGAACACATCCTGTTACTGTTGTTGTTACTTACTTCACCAAAGATGGATTTTCAGATACCATTACTGTCCCCACCTCAGTCTGGAAATCAAAAAGGAAAAAGATAAGGGTGGATTTACCGGAAGATGTAGTTGTTACCAAAGTTGTTCTGGGTAATGATCATGTACCGGATGTGAATGAGGAGAATAATGTTTGGGAACTAGAATAGAAGAAATTCGGAATTAGCAGTTTAAGGTTGGTCCATATTTACGTTAGCAATACCTTAATTTGAATTTATATTTCAAGGAAAAATATTACTTTTATTGATGTTACAGGATTTAAGTTCTTATGAAAAAAGACAATATTTATGAATTCAGTCTATATATAGATATCGAAGGATTTGGAGATAAATTTGAAGATGGAGGCAAACAATCCTTTATTAATTTGACAAACGATTTGTATTCTTTAGGACAGAAATTTTTTGAAAAGTTGTCCATTATACAATTTGGTGGAGATGGATTTCTAATAAAAGAAATCCTTAGTTATCAAAATAGTATTAGGAAATTTATTGATATTGCAGCGGCTTTACTACAAATAATCCTTATTAGAGGAAATACAGGAAGAGTAAAAATTTCACATGGATACATGTCAGATATTAAAAGCTCATATTCGGAAGAAATTAAAAAAGAATTATATGGAAATAATCAATACGTTTTAAAATTTAACAAAAATATAATGCTTTTAAATCCAGTAATTGGAACATCAATAATAAACTGCTATAAACTAAATGGACCTAAAGGGCCCCTTCTCTTAGTAGATAAAGATTTAGAAGAAAAAATAATTCATGAAAAGGTTCCATATAAAAAAATCAATTCTGACAAGTATAACGTTCTATGGATAAATTGGATTAATCACAAGAATGAAAATACAGAACTTATTTTAAAACATCTAAACCTTAACAATAAAAATATTGAAACAAATTTGAAAAGTTACATTGACAAAAATGATTTGCCAGAAGAATGGAAAAAAAGTGCTCTAGAATTAATAGAATAATAAAAACTTAAGATCGTGAAAACTATTATAGTACTACCAATAATACTCTTTATAACTGTTACTTATTCTTTCAGCCAAAACACCATCAACGAACGAACTTTAGTATATAATAATGGAGAGATCGATTTTATTGAATCTTATCTTAATATATGCTTGTTAGTCGACAGCACTATAGACAAAAAGGAATATAATAAAGAGATAGACATATTATGCAGAGAAGTAGAAAAAAAAATCAAAGGATACAAGTCTCCAGAAGAGTTAATTGAGAAACTTAATAATTTTCTATTCGATAAAAAGGGATTTAAATATAATGAATTAGCAAATAAATATTTTTTGGGAACTGAATTTGAGAAAGAAGAAATAAAAAATATGGGATTCGATATTAAAAAATATATATTAATGCCAGATGTATTAAAAAACAGGGAGGGAGTTTGCATTAGCTTGTCAATGTTATACTTAACTTTAGCACTTAAGTTAAATTTACCATTTTTTGGAGTAATTGTACCTAATCACTTTTTCGTCCGATATAATGATGGTAAAATAAATATAAATATTGAAACTACTCATTTAGGAAAACAAATAAGCAATGATACTTATATTAAAAATTCTGTTAAAAAAAATATAGGTAGGTTATATTTAAAGGATTTGAATTATAAACAAACAATAGGTATATTCGCTTTAAGTATAGGAAATGTTTTTTTCGAAAGCAAACAAAATTGATAGTTCTATTGAGTGTTTTAATTTATCAATTGAAATAAATCCTGATTTTGCTGAGGTTTATAATAATCGAGGAGTAGCTTATTCTGAACTTGGATTATCTGACAAAGCAATAGCAGATTACACGAAAGCAATTGAAATAAATTCTACCTATGCTGATGCATATCTTAATCGTGGAGCTGTTTATGCTGAACTTGGATCACCTAACAAAGCAATTGCAGACTTTTCAAAAACAATTGAAATAAATCCAACTTATATTGATGCTTATTATAATCGTGGAGTGGTTTATGCTGAACTTGGATTATCTGACAAAGCAATAGCAGATTACACGAAAGCAATTGAAATAAATTCTACCTATGCTGATGCTTATTTTAATCGTGGAGCTGTTTATGCTGAACTTGGATTACTTGATAAAGCAATAGCAGATTATAATATGGTTTTAGAGCTAAAGTCTAATTATGACCAAGCTTATTATAATCTTGCTGGAATATATATCGAACAAGGTTACTATGAAAAAAGTATAAATGGCTTTACACAAGCAATCGAAATAGACCCAAATAATGATAGGTATTATAATAATCGCGGTGTAGCATATGATAGATACGACTTATATAATAAGGCACTTGAAGACTTTACAAAAGCAATAAAAATAAATCCTAACAATGCTGAGGCCTATCATAACCGAGGTGTTAGTAATAGTAAGAATGGATTATTTGAAGAATCTATAGCAGATTTTACAAAGGCAATTGATATAAATCCTTTTTATTATAACGCTTATAATAATCGAGGTGCTGCTTATTATGCGCTAGGTTTATATCATGAAGCGATAATAAACTTTACAAAAGCAATAGATATAGATCCTAATTCTGCTGAAGCTTATTATAATCAAGGAGTTGCGTTTGGCATTCAAGGTTTATCAGAAAAGGCAATCTTAGACCTTACACTGGCAATCGAGAAAAATCCTGAATATGTTGAAGCCTACTATAATCGTGGAGTGGCATATGATGAACAAGGCTTATTCGATAAAGCAATAACAGACTATACTAAGGCAATTGAATTAAATCCTAATTATGTTGATGCTTATTATAATCGTGGTGTTGCTTTTGCCGAAAAAAGCTCATTAAACAAAGCAATCACAGATTTTACGCAGGTAATTAGAATAAATCTTATTTACACCGAGGCTTATTATAATCGTGGTCTGGCTTATTATAAACAAGGATTTCTTGATAAAGCAATAGCAGACTATACAATGGCAATTGAAATAAATCCTAATTTAATTGATGCCTATTATAATCGTGGTGTGGCATTTAAGAAACAAGGTAAGCCTGATAAAGCAATAGTTGACTTTACAAAGGCAATTGAAATAAATCCTAATTATGTTGTTGCTTATTATAATCGTGGTGTGGCATATGTTAATCAAAACATATCTGATAAAGCAATAGTAGACTTTACGAAGGCAATTGAAATAAATCCTAATTATGTTGATGCTTATTATAATCGTGGTGTGCTTTTGTATAATTCAGGAAATAAAGTGGGTGCTTGTGGTGATTGGAAAATGGCGGCAAATTTAGGAGACATTCAGGTTCAAGAACTAATAAATAAAAATTGTAAATAATTATAAATTTGTAATTTGCTTCCTATTGGTTTGATTGTGAATTGCGACAGGGAATTAATTCTTAAATCACCTGAAGTTTATAAGTAAAAATAAATTATTTAAGTTACAATCATGAACAAACACCAAATTATCGACGTGACTGCCAAGATCCTTGGGATTTATATGGCGGTGGAAGCCATTTTATCACTCAAAAATCTTTTCTGGGTAATTTCTTTGGGAAGTGCAGGCGATACAGATTACATTGTAGAAATGCTGCTGAGCAGTTTGTTTTCATTTACCCTTTTTATGATCGTGGCATATTATCTAATCCGTAAATCAGGGAAGATCGCCAACAAGGTTCTTGCAAATGATGAGGATAAAGAAAAAATCCAATTGAACATTGACCGGCTGTTCCTGCTTGATTTGGGGGTAGTTATTATTGGAGGCGTTTTGTTATCCTTTGCTATTCCTCAACTTGCTTATTCCATTTATACCCTGAGTTTTCATTTTGTTAAGGATTCAGGTCACTATTTCAATTGGGGCAACGATACAATAGTTTTCCTCCAGGCTATTCTTGGATTTTTTGCCATTACCAACTATACCCGGATACGAAAGTGGATTGTACGTTACCAGGATAAAAATGATGTAGCGGTCGAATAATCATGCGTAATGGATTCCTGCTTCCGCAGGAATGCTTGCGGGTCATCAATCAGAATTACAGTAGTACCTGCATTGATTTAATGATTTGTCAATCCTAATCCTAAGAACTAGACAATTGGCTTAATCATTCTTTAGAGTTTTTCGGACAAGTAAAAGAAACGGAACATTATATATTGGCTTTACAAATGACTTAGATAGAAGAATATTTGAACACAAATTTAAATTACTTGATGGTTTCACTAAAAGGTACAATATTGACAATTTAAAACTTCAAACTCACCCCACCCACAAAATGAAACTTTACCTGTGGGAAGTATCCATTATTCTCATATTCCACATTAAAGATGTTGTTCAGACTGAACTCATAAATTCATTAACTGCAAAACTTTATTCTATGAACAAAAGTGAGTCGGTATTATAAGTTTTTGTAAATTTGTATAAATCTATTGGCATGACAGTTTTTGAATTAAAAAAGAGGTTGATAGGAAGAATCAACCGGACAGACAACAACGAATTACTTGAAGAAATGTATCGCCTTATCGAAAATGAAGAGGCTGACTTCACTGTTTATAAATTATCCGATCAACAAAGAAGTGCGATTGAAGAAGCACAAGAACAATACAAGAATAGAAAGTTCTTGACAAACGAACAAGCCGATAAAGAAATTGACGAATGGTTAGGCAAGTAATCTGGTCTGTCAGAGCGCAAAATGACAGAAAAGAGATTTTTGAATACTGGAATAGCAGGAAAAACTATATTGCCACATTGAAAATATTATTCAAGATTAATATCAGCTTCTGTAAAGCTACCAAAACTATCGTACCTCAAGTTTCCAACAAGTCAACATCACAAAATCAAGATTATCATGAAAGAATAAATTTAAAAAAAAGTCTACCTTAGCATTGTCTTAGAATGGGGTATACTACACCGTTAGAACCAACGAAATAAACATGATAGAATTTATTCAAAAGTATTGGTGTCTTTTGTGTATTTTCACTGCATTAAGAAAAGCAATAATTAGTGAGGTATAAACATCATATCCTGACCATACTCAGAAAATTAAGACTTGCACTTATGGACCTGCTTCCGATAATTGTGGTAGTTGTTTTTTTTCAAAGTGTGGTTATCCGGCAACCATTTCCCCAAATCGGAGAAGTTATATTCGGTATCTTATTTGTAATAGTGGGGTTGATGCTTTTTGTTGAAGGATTAGAGATTGGGTTATTTCCGATCGGAGAGACGATGGCTTACGCACTGGCAAAAAAAGGAAGTCTTTTATGGTTAATGATTTTTTCCTTTGCGCTTGGTTTTTCTACTACAATTGCCGAGCCGGCGTTAATTGCAGTGGCAAAGGAGGCTTCGGTGATATCTTCAGGCGCAGGCTTAATTGAGAACAATCAAAATGTTATGGACATATATGCAATGGGCTTACGGCTGACTGTGGCTTTTTCTGTTGGACTGGCCATTGTTATCGGAGTATTACGTATTCTAAAGGGCTGGCCTTTACATTATTTAATTATCGGTGGGTATGTATTGGTCATGTTGATGACTACCATAGCTCCCCATGAGATCATTGGTCTGGCATATGACGCAGGTGGGGTTACTACTTCTACTATTACTGTTCCGTTAGTAACGGCTTTGGGAGTAGGGCTTGCTACTGTGATCAAAGGAAGAAGTCCTTTACTCGATGGTTTTGGCCTGATTGCCTTTGCTTCACTTTTGCCTATGATCTTTGTGATGGCATATGGTTTATTTTGGTTTTAATAAAACAGAATGATTTATGGTTGATTATCTGATAGATTTTGCTTTGGTCTTGTTTTATACTATGAGAGACGTATTGCCTATCATATTATTGATCATTTTTTTTCAACTCGTAGTTCTGAAACAACCCATTCCCCATTTAAAGAAAATGATTCTCGGAGGAATTTATGTGGTGCTTGGACTCGCTTTATTTCTTATGGGATTAGAAAAAGCGCTTTTTCCTGTGGGGAAAATTATGGCTACTCAATTATCTGATCCGGCTTTTATTGGAGTTGCAGAAAGTGAGCTGGTAAACTGGTGGTCTTATTACTGGATCTACATTTTTGCAGCAATGATTGGATTTGCCACCACCATAGCCGAACCCTCACTTATTGCTGTTGCGCTGAAAGCCGGTGAGGTTTCTGCGGGTACTATAAAGCCATGGGGGCTTCGTATTACTGTGGCAATCGGAGTAGCATTGGCTTTGGCCCTTGGTACATTTCGGATTGTAACCGGAACACCATTATTTATTTACATAATGGCAGGTTATTTTATTGTAATCATTCAGACTATTTTTGCACCGAGGAAGCTTATTGCGTTAGCCTACGATTCAGGAGGAGTCACCACTTCTACTGTTACTGTTCCTTTGGTGGCTGCATTAGGATTGGGACTATCCAGCGCAGTGCCGGGCAGAAACCCCGCCATAGACGGATTTGGGCTTATCGCATTTGCCAGCTTATTCCCAATTATCACTGTATTGGGATATGCTCAATTTATGGAATTGAAAACTCGATTGTTAAAAATAAAAACAGAAAAAGATGCAATTTAAATTAATTATGGCTTTTGTCAAACCCAGTATCACAGATGTTGTAGTTGATGCTATGAAAGAAGCGGGAGCCACCGGAGCTACCATTATTCCTGCGAGAGGTACAGGAATACATGAGGCAAAGTCATTTTTTGGCCTAAGTATTGAAGACCAAACTGATATCATTGTGTTTCTTGTTGAGGAACACGTAGTAGAAGACCTCATGAAAGTCATGCAGTTGGCTGGCAAATTTGATAAACCGGGCACAGGCATTGCTTTTGTTTTACCTGTAGAACATATAGCCGGCCTGGAAAGTCAAATGAAAAAATTCAAGGACCAGGCCCGTGACCAGTATTTTTAGGTTTAATAAATAAGGAGTCCTTATATTTGCAGAAGATGAGAATAAAATGATTAGGCAACTATGAGTCCAGCATAAAAAGAGATAGAAATAGTTCACACAAAGCTCGCAGACGAATCGCAAAGTATGCAAAGTATTCATTCTAAACGTTTTTATTTTGCGGTCTTTGCGCAAAAACTTTCCGGTCTTTGCGTGAAATGAGTTTTTAGATTAGACTCAACTATATTTTTAATAAAACTCACCATTAATATTAGCTTTAAAAAAGAGTAAACATGAATACAAAAAGAAGTTTTCAAAGTGCCAGGGATGTCATGACCAAAAAGGTAGTTTTAATTGATGGCATGGCCACTGCCAAAGAGGCGGTCGAAATTATGCGAAGAGAAAAGGTTGAATCCTT
>JAUVJI010000028.1 GCA_030596605.1 Bacteroidales bacterium | reverse complement strand
GAACATTCCTTGTTTTCCTTGTTTTTTGTACTTTTGAACCATGTTGAATATATTAGGTAGCTAAGGTAGCAAAAACATCATTATTTAATTGGTTTGTAGTTGTTTAATTTTTAGAGGTTACCTTAAAGGATTTGCTTTGGGTTGAAGGCTTGGTTTGTTGATAATCGCACCCCTGACTTGGCAAGTCGCCAGCGCACTAATCTTCTTCGACTTGCCAAGTCATTCCACCCTAACTCCAAACTTTTTAGTAATTTTATTCCGTGAAAAGCAACCAAATAAGAATAGCAGTTATTCTTGGTTCCATTTCTGTAATCGGGATCATTGTTTTCCAACTCTACTGGATCAATAAGTCTTTTGATCTGGTTGAACAACAGTTCAACCATACTGTTGAAATTGCCCTTTAATATGTTGCTGAAAAAATTCTTGAATTCAATGGCAATAAACTTCCAAACGAAAATCCGGTCAGGCAGATTTCTTCCAAATATTTTATAGTTGATATAAATGAAATCATTGATGCCAGCATCCTGGATCATTATCTGAAAACTGAGTTTGAGTACAGCAATATACAAATTGAATACGAGTATGCCATCTATGACTGTGAAACGGACAAGATGGTTTTTGGTCATTATATTAATCCGGCAGAAGAAGAGCAAAATGAAGTCCGCAAATTTCAGAAATACGATGAATTCACCTACTACTTTGGCATCATGTTTCCTTCAAAAAGCCTGTATATCATAAATACATTGAATATTTGGGTTATTTCCTCTTTCGTATTGATTACAGCTATTGTTTTCTTTGCTTATGCTATTTTCATTATTCTCCGTCAGAAAAGATTATCGGAGATACAGAAGGATTTCATCAATAATATGACCCACGAATTCAAAACACCCATTTCTACCATTGGCATATCAGCAAGGGTTTTGAGCGATCCTGAAATTACAAATGACCCGAACCGCCTTGCAAATTATGCTGCTATTATTTCAGACCAGAACAGAAGGTTGGAGAACCAGATTGAAAAGGTACTGCAAGTGGCCAGGATCGAAAAAAATAAATTAAATCTTAAACTCGAAGAAATTGACCTGCATCAGTTAATCCATACAGTAGCTGAAAATTTTAAATTGAATATTGATGATTTAAAGGGTGAGATAAACCTGGAATTAAATGCAGATAAAAATAAAGTTCTCGCAGACAGATTGCATTTGAACAATGCCATTTACAACCTTGTGGATAATGCCATTAAATACAGCAGAGACAATCCAATTGTAAATATCAGTACAACAAACGATCAAAACAACATCATTGTAGAAATCAAGGACAATGGTATTGGCATTGAGAAGAAATACTTTAATAAAATATTTGATAAGTTTTTCCGTGTGCCTGTTGGAAATGTTCATAATGTAAAAGGTTTCGGGATTGGACTCAACTATGTTAAAAATATTATTGATGCGCATAAGTGGAAAATGGAAATTGAAAGTTCGTCAGGAAAAGGCAGTTCATTTAAAATAATCATCCCAATACAAATTAAACAGACATGAAGCAGAACAAGCCAAAAATATTATACGTTGAGGATGACCTTTACCTGAGCTATGTAACCAAAGATAATCTGGAATTAAAGGGATACGGCATCACGTTTTGTAAAGATGGGAAAGAAGGATTGACGGTTTTTAAAAAAGATCATTTCGACCTGTGTATTCTGGATGTGATGCTACCCAAGATGGATGGTTTTTCACTTGCAAAAGAGATCAGAAAGACAAACGAGCATATCCCTATCATTTTCCTTTCTGCCAAATCAATGAAGGAGGATCGCATTGAAGGTTTCGTGTCAGGTGGCGATGATTATATTACAAAGCCTTTCAGTATTGAAGAGTTGGTTTTGAAAATTGAAGTTTTCCTGAAAAGAAGCAAGGTTACGAATAATGATAATAAAACGGTCAAAGATTACAAAATAGGCATGTACATCTTTGATTATAAAAACATGCTCTTGTCCTTTGAAAATGAATCGCGACGACTTACAGTCAGGGAAAACGATCTTTTAAAGTATTTAGTCCTCAATGCTAACAAAGTACTTAAAAAGGAAGATATTTTGAATGAAGTATGGCAAACTGACAGTTACTTCAACAGCCGCAGCCTTGATGTTTTTATTTCCAAATTACGTAAATACCTCAAGAAAGACCCTACCGTTCAAATCAATAACATCCACGGGATAGGGTTTATACTTGTTATTGATAATATTTAAATGGTGTCAAAATATTCAACTAATTGCTCATGGCGCATGTCAATATATATTTCCATAATTTCAATTTCTTCATCATAATTATTATCATCATAGTACCAATATCCATTTACAGGCCATTTCTCAAAGTTTTTTTCAACCAGGCCATCTAAGATTGTTCGGAAATTATCGATTCTGCTTTTTAGCCCCACAGTAGAAAATAAATTTTGATTATTTAATTCAATCCATCTTTCTTTCAAAGCAGTTTTATACCAGTCAATTTCCAAAAGCCTGCTTATCAGATTAGACCGTCCCAAATCTAATGGCCTGATCAGATTTAATTCATTATCACCATCACGCCCAAAAGAATGATCATAATCCCACGGAGCTATCCTTAAAGGGGTATTTGAATCAATCTTATAGAGATAAAAGTTTTTCAGTATACCATCGCCATTATTGGAAAGTAAAAGGAGAAGATGCCAATCTATGATGTTATCAATATCAAAAATGTCAGTTATTGTTTCACTAAAAGTACTATTACTACTACTCATAATTAATTCCCTGACACCTTCAATAAAAGCGGTCATATCCCTGTCATCTATATCCGGGTAAATTTGCTGATAAAAATTGTTTGGATACTGTGGTATAAATGAATCAATATCAAATCGGAATAAAGGAGGTTCTTTGAAGATAACGGCATTGATATCCTGCTTATCTATACCCAAGCTTGACTTATCAAGCTTTTCCATTAGTACGTAAAGCCCATTATAAGAATCATTCAAATTAAATTCGGCATACTTAAATTTTGAGGATTCGTTATTTGAGCGCATATCGCGGAAAAGATCGTATGAAATTGTATGACGCATAAAGGTTTTATCGATATAATTGGCATTCAATATCCAATCATCATCCGTAGGTAAATCGCCAAGCGGTACATCTTCTTCTAAATCTATTTCAAATGAAAATTTTGGATATACAATTGAACCGCCTCCTCTACGCTCTATTTTCCCATTATAAATAATTAAAGTATCGTTATTAATTTTTTCCAAAATCATATCTATTTTGTAATCAACAGGGATTTCCTGATCAACATATATATTAAATTGACAATACTCAATTTCATCTGATTTATCAACATCTGTATTTGGAGTTTCTTTTTTGCAGGTACAAATGAACAATACTAAAAACAATATTATGATTAGCTTTGATATATTTTCCATTTTAAAAGGCTATCTGTATTTCATATAAAGAAAGTGCATTTAAATACCATACGATTTAATTAATAATCGATCAAATATAAACCTTTTTAAGGGATGATAAATATTTTGTAAATATTCTCTTTGATGAAAGTAGTACCATTATTTGAACCATCCGGTGCAAGTCTTGTGAGCCAGATTTAAGCGAGGTTGAATTGTACCAGCAATTATTCAATAATTTAATTCAAGGCACAAGTCTCGCCATAGCTGTATCCTAGCGGGAAGACTCGCGCCAGTTGGGGAAACAAACAATATGAAAGTACTTCATGAGTATCTATCAACTTTTATTTCGTTATTTATCCCTAGAGATGATGATATATTCCATTTCTGGACAACCATAATAGGCTACTTTCTTTTTCTGGCATTTATCCTTTACATGGGGTTTTCATTCTTGACATAATTACTATCTTTGTGTATTAGATAAATCATTTATGCCGGAATTAAACCACTGGGATCTATCGGTCTTCATTTTTTATTTGTTAAATGATTGTTAATAAGTCAATAATAATGCTTTGACATAATAATCATGCATGTGTTAATTTTGATATTCTAATAATTACAAAAACAAGTGTATGCAAAATTCTAATCTAAAAGAAAATTCGAAACAAAGTGATGATAGAGGATATTGGTTTGTTAGAACAAACTACGGTGAAAACTATTTAGACTTTACAAAAAACAACTTCATAGCTATTGGTTATAATGAAATTGATATAAATCTCCTAAATAGCTATCTTTATCTAAAAGCATCTGCACCTAAGCAAGTTATGGAGTTCCTCAAAACAAAGAATTATTCAAACAGAAAAGCTTTCTATGCTGGACATCAGTTGGTAAGATTTGCAGGAGAAATAAAAAAAGGAGATATTATTATTTCACCCTCAAAGGACTCAAAAATTCTTGCATTTGGTATCATATCTTCAAATAAGCCATTTGAAGTAGATGTAAAGGATAATTCAAGTATTTCATCCAGCTATAGAAAAAGATGGCGTGTGAAATGGATGAATAGAGAAAGCAGACAACATCTTAATCCATATTTATATCAAATTTTTAACACTAGACACATTATTACTAATATTGGTAAATATTCAATGTATATCGACCCTTATATTCATGACGCTTATTTTAAGAATGACCAATATTATTTAAGTTTACGGATTAAACAATCAGATGCAATCCCATTATCAGATTTAATGGTTTTTGATGAGGTATTAAGCGTAGTAGGAGATTTTGTTGATGAAGCAAATTTAAATTTTAGTGTCGATGATGTAAAATTTAGAATAAATGTACAATCCCCAGGTGATCTACTTTTGTACGGTTCTAAAATAGTTTTTGCATTAGGCTTTTTAATTGTTGCGATAAATGGAGGTGGTATAGAAATTCCCAAATTAGGCTTTAAATTAAAGACAAATGGAGTGTTACAGAGTATAACTCATTATCTTGACCATAAAGTAAGTCGAGAATTAAAACGGTCTATAAAAGAGAAA
Source organism: Bacteroidales bacterium (assembly GCA_030596605.1). Classification (GTDB taxonomy): domain Bacteria; phylum Bacteroidota; class Bacteroidia; order Bacteroidales; family JAADJA01; genus JAADJA01. The sequence continues at coordinate 31,222 of JAUVJI010000028.1, read as the reverse complement.
TTGGATAACATGAAAATAGATAATCCAAAAGATATTGGACAAATACTAAATGAGTTAAATAAAGATGGTGATGACTTTCAAGAATAAGGGTTGTAGAAATACTTCTTACAATAAAAAGCAATCGACATTGATATTACTAATATAACAATAGATTTTATGTAAAATCCATTATAAACTAATAAATCAGGAATAAATCCAATTTGGCCAATACTATAATAAAGTATAAGAAAAAATAGGCACGTGAGAATAAGATAAGTCCCAATAAAGCTTAATGCTTTTCTGACTTTCATAACAATTTTTGGTCTGATAATGCTATAAAGATACAAATTAAAAACGTTATTTAATATAAAAAGTTTACAAATTTATTCACTTTTTTGTAAAATACAATATTACTCAAAAACCATAATATAATTAACCAGTAATATATGGATGCCAAAGAAATTATTGAAAACGCTAAACGAATAAAAGAAGTAAAATTATCTGGATGGGGTAAACTATCAGAAGCTACAGAGTTTTTACGAGTTTATGCTGGTGAGAACAGTTCATTTTATAAGCAGATGAAATTAATTAATCCAAGAACCACTTATACCAATATGGAAAATTTGGCTAACCAAGTATTGGATGGATTTATTAGGTATGTTGAAAATGGATTAATTGATGGAATATCAATTGAAAGAAAAGCACAAATAGATGTTGTTTCTGATATTTTGGATCAAGCAAATAAACTATTAGAATCTAAAGGTAGTCATCCAGCGGGTCCAGCAATGATTATTGGTGCAGTACTTGAGGAATTCTTACGTAATTGGATAGAAGATCAAGAAATAAGTTTGGATAATAAGAAACAAAGCATAGATGTATATACTTCATTATTAAAAGAAAAGGGATTTATTACTAAACAAGATGTTAAAGATATTGTCTCCTGGGCTGGATTAAGAAACCATGCTGCTCATGGTGAATGGGATGAAGTAAAAGATAAGAAACGAATTTCAATGATGTTAGAGGGTGTTAACCTTTTTATGAGAAAATATGGAAAGTAAATTAAATCAAAGGTTACATAATTTCTTAAGTGAAAAAAGAGCAATTTGGCTGATAATAATAGGTTTTGCATTGTTCCTTTTAGGATTGTTATTTTTTCTTTTCAGGCAGAAAATATTTGATTTAACAGTAACAGTTGACTCTAGTATATTTGGTCAATTTGGTGATTTAATCGGGGGTCTTGTAGGTTCAATTTGGGCACTTGCTGGTGTTATTCTTTTTTATGTTGCACTAATTGATCAACGGAAGGATATAGAGCTTAATAGAACAGCCTTAGAGAACCAAATCAACGAATTTAAAGCACAAAAGGAAGAACTCAAACTTACAAGAGAATTATATGAGGTGCAAACATCAACAGCAATTACTCAAAGGTTTGAAAATACACTTTTCAAGCTTATTGATCTTCATGTTTCTTTCGTTAATAATCTAAGATACGAGTCTCAGAGTAACGTTTATATTAGAGGTAGCTGCTTTAGGCAATTTTATGTTGAGATTTCTAGCAAGTACGATCAAAGTAGTATTTTTCTTGAAATTGAAAAGAATTTTTCGTTACTTAGTGAATCATACAATAAATATGGAAAAGAAAACGTAGATAGATTCCTTACAAACTATTTCAAGAACCTAGAAAATATTATATTCTATATTGACAAATCAGAAGGAATAGACGCACAATTTTATGTAGATACATATAAATCGATTTTCTCAAAACATGAGTTATTACTATTATTCCTATATACAGTTATTAGAGTTGATTCAGATATCCAGCCTTTATTCGAGAAGTATGGTTTTTTTGAATTCATAGATTTTGAGGAAAAGTTAGTGTTGGACAATAGGGGTTATTTTGATAAAAAAGCTTACATGGGTAATGATCCATTTATTAGCTAATATCTATTTCAAACTTCCATATTTTAAAATATCTTTATCCCTAAATTAATTTACCGATTATACAATATTTATCAACCCTTTTCATTATTAAATCGTATTTTTGAACCATATTGTTAACTGTAGTTAAGCTCATGTTTAATCCAATGTAATTTTATACCAAATTAATTAGTTTATAACAAAATGACCAATAAAGACCATAAACTCGCCGCCATTGTATTTACCGATATTGTAGGGTACACAAAACAAATGGAGAAAAACGAAGAGCGAACCATGCAATTGTTGCAAAAACAGCGTGAGATCATTTTTCCGATTGTTGAATCACATGATGGTGAAATTATTAAAGAGATTGGTGACGGGTTATTAATGATGTTCAATAGCGCTGTGGAAGCTGTGCGTTGTACCATCAATATTCAAACACAACTTAAAGAGGAAGATCTTACCATTCGTGCCGGCATCCACATCGGGGATGTAATTTTCAAAGGAGGTGATGTTTTTGGGTCAGCAGTTAACACAGCAGCACGTATTGAACCTTTGGCACAGCCAAACGGAATTTGTATTTCAGAAGATGTAAGGAACCAGATCAGGAATAAGGATGATATTAAAACTTATTCGTGTGGCAAAAAAGAGCTTAAAGGTGTAAATGAACATGTTGAAATTTTCGAGATACATTTAGAAGGTATCACTGAAAAAGAAAAGACAACTCCAACAAATCTATTAAAAGAATTATGGAACAGGCGCGTTGTCCAAATTTCAGCTATTTACTTAGTAAGTGCATACATAATCAAAATGGCGGTGTCGGCAATTATTACCTCGCAAATGCTTTCCCCATATATTACTCAATTAGTCTGGGTGGTTTTGCTTTCATTACTTCCTTCAATAATTCTTATTGCTTTTTTTCATGGGAAAAAGGAAGCAGGCAAATGGACTAAGGTTGAAATTGCAGGCATTCCAATAAATGCGGTTTTTACTATCTTACTTGTTGTTTTTTTGTTTAAAGGAAAAGACCTTGGTGCAGCTACAACTACTGTTACCGTTGAAGACGAAGACGGAGAAAAAATTGAGCGTACCGTATTAAAAAGCGAATTTCGAAAAAAAATTGCACTGTTCTTTTTTGATAGTGAAAGTAGCAACACAGAATACAATTGGTTGCAATATTCAATACCTTCATTATTAAAGTATGATTTATCTCAGGATATTTATGTACAAATAAAATCGGCAGACCGGGTTTTTTCAAAACTTAAAGAAGCCGGATTTAATGATGGAACGAAAGTACCTTTAATGATGAAGAAACAAATTTCAAACTACTATCATTTAACATATTTTTTATCAGGTTCGTTTGATATTAAAGACGGGAAATATATTATCCACACTAAATTATTTGATACCGAAAAAGTGAAATTGCTTTCTGAAAATACATTTTCCGGTGCTGACTTATTTCAACTTATCGACCAAATATCCGTACAACTAAAGCAAGATGTTAATATTCCACAAAATCATATAGAAGATACAAAAGACCTGCCGATAGCAGAAGTTTACACATCATCTGTAATGGCGCTTGAGTATTATTCAAAGGGCCTTTCAGCAGTAACTTTTAATAATGACTATCAACAGGGAACAGAATATATGAATAAGGCTATTGATATTGATCCCGGGTTTGCAGTTGCTCAAATAGCACTTGCGCAATTATATTTTAACCAAAGTGAGATGGATAAAGCGAAGGTGGTACTACAATCAGCAAAGGATAATGTATATAAATTACCCGAACGTGAGCAGTTTATGTCAAAGTTCTTTATTTATATCATAAACGAAGATGCAGACAAGGCGAATGCAATTATTAAAATGGCAGTTGAACTTTTCCCCGAAGACCTGCAAATGCGTTACAATCTTGGCGCAAGATATCAAATGGACAATAAAATTGCAGAGGCTATTAAAGAATACAAATTGATTTTGGAACTTGATCCTGAATTTTATGACTTGCTGATTGTATTAGGGAATATTTATGAAAAATCGGAAAAGCCTGATTCGGCGCTATATTACTATCAAAAATACGCCGAACAATTTCCAAAGGATTATAAATCGTATAGATACATTGGAAAACACTATTTTACAATTGCTGAATTCGACAAAGCCCGCGAGTATTTTGAAAAAGCAATTTTACTTGAAACGGATAATGTATATCTTGCAATAAAACTGGCAGATATTGATTTCAGGACAGGTAACTTTGACAAAGCAATTTCGGAGTATAACAGAACTCTTAAAATTTCGAAAACACCAAAGGATAGTGCCCGGGTGTATTCTGCTATTTCAACATTTTACGAATTAAAAGGCCAAAACATAAAAGCATTGGAATATTTGAAAAAAAACTTCAAACTCCGGGAAAAATTTGAGGCGCCATTACAGGTTATAGCATCCCAGGCTTTTTCAACAGAGGTTTATATTGATGCTGGTAAAGAAAAAGAAATTTACAGTATTCTAAAAGAAATACAAAAATTTGATCCTCCGTTAAATAAAGTAGCTTCGTTTGGATACCTTTATGCTTATATTGAATTAAAAGATGCTGAAAAAGCAGAAGAAATGATTTCTGATGCAGAAGAACTCGCAATAGGTTTCGGTCAAAAGGATTTACTGGCAGGCGTTTATTATGGCAAAGGCAGAATTAATGAAATAAGAGGTGAATATGAAAAAGCAATCGAAAACTATGAAAAGTATTTTGAAATACAACCTACAAGCTATTCGGTGTACCGGTTTGTAAGCCGGGCTTACCGGAAACTTAAGCAATACAAAACTGCCGAAGAAAATATCCTGAAGGTATTAAAATATTATCCTTACAGTCCGAACGCTAATTATGAAGCAGCATTATTATATTTCGACATGGATAAAAATACAAAAGCCATCGAACACTTAAAAAGAGCCAATGAAATTTGGAAAGATGCAGATGAAGGTTATGAACCTGCTATCGAAGCCCGGCAAGCCCTTGCGGAATTCGGCACTTGATTTTTCGAGTGAATATTGACAAATCCATAATAATTTTTACCTTTGAAATGTTATTTACTGTAAGAATTCATTAATTTAATCATTCTATCATTCATTTAAGCATTAAACAAATCTAATATTTGACTTTATTTCTGATAAGATGACAGACAAACCTCATAAACTCGCCGCCATTGTATTTACCGATATTGTAGGGTACACAAAACAAATGGAGAAAAACGAAGAGCGTACCATGCAATTGTTGCAAAAACAGCGCGAAATTATTTTTCCAATTGTTGAATCACACGGCGGTGAAATTATTAAAGAGATCGGCGACGGATTATTGATGATGTTCAATAGCGCCATTGAAGCTGTTCGTTGTACCATCAATATTCAAACACGATTAAAAGATGAAGAATTAACCATCCGTGCCGGTATCCATATCGGGGATGTCATTTTTAGGGAAGGTGATGTTTTTGGTTCGGCAGTTAATACGGCAGCACGTATTGAACCTTTGGCACAGCCAAACGGAATTTGTATTTCAGAAGATGTACGTAACCAGGTAAAAAACAAAGATGATATACGTACCGTTTCTCTAGGGGAAAAAAAATTAAAAGGCGTTGGCGAGACTGTTGAAGTTTTTCGGGTAGTGTTGGGTGATGCAGCAAAGGAAAGTTCAGAAGAAAGAATTCCTTTCCTCAAGGATTTATGGCAACGAAGGGTCATTCAAATCCTGGGACTGTATATTATTACAGCGGTCTTAATACGGTTTGTCGTTTCTTCCTTGGTTTCCAGCTTAGTATTATCTCCACACCTGGTAAGTCTTACATGGATCATTTTAATTTCATTAATCCCAACTGTTGGGCTGATTGCATATTTCCATGGAAAAAGTAAAGAAAAATGGAATAGAATAGAAACTATAGGCCTTCCATTAAATATGTTGTTCACTATTTTACTTGTGGTATTTCTTTTTAAGGGTAAAGACCTGGGCGCTGCCACTGAAAACTTAGTCCTTGAGGATGAGGAAGGCAAAAAGATAGAACGGATAGTATCTAAAAGTGAATTTCGAAAAAAGATCGCCATCTTTTTCTATGAAAACAAAAGTGAAGACACTTCTTTGTTTTGGTTACAATATGCTGTACCTACAATACTTGATTATGATCTGTCGCAGAATATGTTTATCCAGGCTCATGCCGGTACTGAATACATGTACAAATTTAAAGACGCCGGTTACAATAAAGGTGTTGGAGCGCCATGGATGTTACTTAAAAACATTGCCGGGTTTTATAACTTAAATTATTTTGTAACAGGATCGTTTGACCTTATCGGTGAACAGTTCAAAGTAATAACCAAGTTGTATGAAACAGAATCGGGCAAGTTAATATCAGAGTTTGAAATTGAAAATCAAAATTTTTTCAAAATTATTGACAACATATCAATAAATTTATACAATACACTGGAGCTGCCTTCATATCAATCAGAAGAGTCCAAAGACCTTCCCATTTCCGAAATTTACACAGCTTCTTTAAAAGCTACAGAGTATTATACAAAAGGAAATATCGAAATTATATTAAACCATAATTGGAACACTGCAATAGAATACACAGAACAGGCCATAAAAGAAGATCCCGGATTTGCAATAGCCCACTTAATGTTAGCTGAATACTATTTCACTAACAGCAAAATGGACGAAGCAGAAGGTGCCTTGCAGAAAGCTATGGATAATATTTATGTATTGCCTGAACGGAAACAATTCTATGCTAAGTTCTTTTACTATATCCTGAAACAGGAGCCGGATAAGGCCATGGCAGTTCTTAAAATGTTGACCGAATTGTACCCGGAGGATATTGAAGCACATGAAATTCTCGCTACACGTTATCAATACAAAAACATGTTGGCTGAGTCAATAGAAGAATACAGAACAATCCTTGCATTAGATCCTGACCAGGCGAAGTATATCAGGTATATTGGAGATTTGTATGAAGCGCTGGGTAATTATGATTCTTCTTTGTTTTACCATAACCTTTATACTGAATTACACCCTAAGGATTTTAAAGCTTACAGAAATCTCGGTGAATTATACCTGAACATGGCAGATTTTGAACTGGCTGCTGAAAACCTTGATAAAGCATTGGTCATCGAACCGGGCGACATCGATGTTTTATTAACCCGGATAATAGTTGATCTGAGGCTTGGAAAATTTGAAAACAGCGAAGAACGGTATTTAAATTTATTAAAAACTTGTACAACTATCAATGACAGCAGTGAAGTTTATGATGCTTTATCTGATTATTTTGATTTGAAAGGCCAGCCTCAAAAATCACTTTATTATTATCAGAAATTCATCCGTGGGGTTGAAAAATTTCTTAATCCTCTTAGTTACATGGTATACAACCTTTTTAGCCTCGATAAATATGTCCTTGCCGGGCAGGTCGATAAGGCTTACCAGATCATCAAGGAAAATGAAATAAAATTCCAGCCTCCTATTGATAAAGTTGTTGCGTTCGGCTATATGTTTTACTATATTGAAGTGGATAGCGCTGAAAATGCTGAAAAGTATGTTCAGGAAGCAAAAGACCTGGCCATTGGATTTGGTGAGGAAATACTTCTTGCCAATGTTTATTTTGCTGAAGGGAGAATATTTGAGTTAAAGAACGAATATGAAAAAGCGCTTGAAAGTTACATGAAATATCAGCAAAACAGACCATTGGAGATCAGCACATACAGGTTAATTGCAAAGTGCCACCGGAAACTTGGTAATTTGGATAAAGCGGAAGAAAATATTCTTACAGCCTTAAAGCATAAACCATCCTACCCCAAAAACAATTATGAAGCTGCTTTGCTTTATCTGGAAAAAGGTGACAGCGAAAAGGCAAAAGAACACCTGCAACAGGCATTGGAAGTGTGGAAAGATGCTGATGAAGGGTATGAGCCTGCAAAACTGGCAAGAGAAAAGTTAAATGAGCTTGAGGCATCTTAAGCTTAACCACTTCCATAGGAATGCCTTTGGCAAAAGGCGCACTAAGTACTACTTCGAACTATTGGTGAAATTTTCAATGATCGGATAGTCAGAAATAATCTCTAGTTTTTTTCTTTGTAGCTTGGTACCGTACACTGTGCGACTCTGCGCATCACATTGCACAACTCTGCGGTTTATAATTTTACCGCAATGGACGCCATGTTTTACGCAATGTTTCGCAAAGTTTTACTTTGTTTCTTTTTTAGTAAAACAATTCTATTCCTTTGCTTCAGAAATTGTAACAACTATTTTTCTATTTTGTCGTGGCCCATCAAACTCACAAAAGAATATATTCTGCCAGGTGGATAATCCCATTTTTCCATTGATAATTGGAATGGTTTCACTGGGACCGACAATTCCGGCCTTTAGGTGGGCATCTCCATTTCCATCCTGCCGGTCGTGCTCCCAAACTCCGGAGGGTATTAGTTTCTTTAACAAGTTGATCACATCCGTTTGAACCGATTCATCCCAGTTTTCCTGTATCATGATGGCTGCGGTGGCCCCTTGAGCATAAACGTTGACCATTCCGGTTTGTATTCCGCTTTCTGCAACTATCTTCTGCACAGCATTGGTGATATCATACAAACCATTGTGATTATGCGTACTTATTTGAATGGTCCTTTGCATGTCCTTTTTTGTGATTCATAATTCTTCTCTACAATAACTTTCTATAAAGATAGATTCCTTTTCATTTTATCCCGCCTCTACTGCGTTACGGACGGGCAGGTATTCAATCATTCAAGCATTCAAGCATTCAAGCATTCAATCATTAATCCAACTTAAACCAATCCTCCACCATCACAGTCTTATCTTCCGGCTCATCTTTATGCCTGTATTCATTGATTTGCTTATTGTAAATATAATCCTTTTCCCAGGTATCGATATTTTCAACTATCTGTTGGATGGCATCTACAAATATATCCAATTCATTGTTTGTCATGGTGGGATGTAAGGACAGTCGCACCCAACCGGGTTTTTCAGACAGATCGCCTGTGCTGATCTTATCAGTAATTTCTTTTGAATGCTCATAACTTACGTCCAGCAAATAATGTCCGTAAGTGCCTGCACATGCACATCCTCCCCTCACTTGGATACCGAAGCGGTCATTCAATATTTTAACGATCAGGTTATAATGTATCCCGATGATATAAAATGATATTACTCCCAATCTATCCTGAACATTATCAGCAAGGATATGAAGCCCTTTTATCCTGGATAACTTATCAAAAGCAATCTTAACAAGTTCGTCCTCTCGTTTTTTAATATTTTCAATACCCATTTGATTTTTCAACTCAATGGCGAGAGTTGTTTTAATAGCTTGCAGAAATCCCGGAGTTCCTCCATCTTCACGTGCTTCAATATCATCAATATATTTGTATTCACCCCATGCATTGGTCCAGTCAACAGTACCTCCACCAGGATCATCCGGTGCATGGCCTGAATATAATTTTGAATCAAATATCAATACACCGGAACTTCCCGGTCCACCTAAAAATTTATGAGGTGAAAAGAAAACTGCATCCAGTTTTTCAATTGGATCTTCAGGATGCATGTTCATATCAACATATGGCGCTGAGGCAGCAAAATCAATAAAGCAAACACCACCGTATTCATGCATCAGTTTGGCCATTTGATGATAAGGTGTATAAACACCCGTTACATTTGAACAGGCAGTGAATGAACCGATTTTTATTTCCCTGTCCTCATACAATTCAAGCTGTTCTTTCAGATTATTCAAATCAACCAGTAATCCTTCCCCTGGCGGTATCTGTACAACGTCAGCAACAGTTTCAAACCAGGAGGTATGGTTTGAGTGGTGTTCCATATGGGTGATAAAAACTACCGGTTTCTGTTTCTCCTTCTGACATTCTTTTCCCTGAATAAATCCGCAATGTTTGAGTCCTAAAATCCGGATGAATTTATTTACAGCACCGGTCATTCCAAAACCGGTGGTAATGATCACATCATCAGGCCCGGCATTCACATGCTCCTTTATTTTCATGTGAGCAAGATGATACGCCTTGGTCATTAAGGTTCCCGTCTCGGATGTTTCGGTATGTGTGTTGCCGACAAATGGACCAAACGTTTCAATAATTTTCTTTTCAATGGGGTCATACAACCTGCCGCTGGCAATCCAGTCGGCATATATCATCTGTTGCTGTCCGTAAGGTGTTTCAAATTTTAATTCATTACCTATGGTGTTGTCCCTGAATCTCCTGAAATAGCGCTCCATATTCAACAAAATTAGTGCTCGTCAAAATTAACCATTTTGGAAATAGACAAATCAAATTTGTTTATAGTTTGTCATACTTGCTGCGATCCCACAGATTGTGTTGAGGCAAAATACCGGGATACAGATGAAGAAATGATTTTACCTTATTGCCCGCGACGGCCAATGGGATGCTTGTAGTTCAAGATATTCGTTTTTCGATCTGGTAAGGTTTGCGCTCGCTTTTGCCATGGTTCAACAAACAGTCAGATATTTTAGATGGACAATCAGCACCACAATGATCAATACAATTCTGCTGCTTTTCATTTTTATTGACTAATGGTTTATTACAAACTTACACCTCCCAACCGGCAAACCGCCACTGTAAACCACCACAATATACATCCCCTTTTGCCACCGGCTTATATCCACTATGCTTTTGCCCTGGTGGCGGTAAACTTTTTCCTTGTGTACCTCTTCACCGTAAATACCAAAACATTTGAGTTCTATGTTGCTGTGGTGCTTTGTATTTTTAAACTCAAATGTAATTTGACCTTTCATTGCTGGATTGGGGTATACCTTTACCGGTATCTTTTGCAGGTTTGCATAATACTCCTCCGGCGAAGGTATATCAAAACCAGTTATTATATCACAGGTATCTAATGAAATAAAACCACTCTGCGGTAAACCCGGTGTGGTGCACAGGCTGTCGTAGGTGTAGGGGACTGGGATAAGTGAATCATATTCTAATTGCATATTTAATTTTGCAAGTTTAATGTCCCAATTACCGGATTCCTGCTTTGTGGAGTTACTAAGAATTTTATTAAATGTTGTTTTATCCATTGTATATGGTGCACCTGCTTCTTGGTCGTATCTATGATAAAATACTGTAAAATCAGGTTCAAAAATATTGTTCCCAAATACGAGTTCACCTCCCTTAAGGCTTTGATTTAAGTCTCCTAACCCACATCCTGTAATGAAAACTGTGTCATTTCTTTTTAGATTAATAAAAATACCATCTTCATAAATTGGGTCTACAATAGTTAAATCCAAAATATTGTAGTCAAAAGTATTTCCATTATTATTAAAAGCAATGAATAGCCCATCTTTGCCTGAATCGGGCCATTGACTTCCAGCACCAATAAAATTACCATTTTCTAACTCAATCACTTCAAACGCATCTCCATAAATAGTATCCTGAAGGCCAAATGGTAAAATCCATTCTTCACTTCCAATTGAATCCACCATAACAAATAATGGTCTGATTATCTTTATTCCACCTGGATTCCATGGATTTTCCCAGTACACATTCCCACTGATAAGGTATTTATTTTCTGATGTAATAAAAACACTTTCACCAAGAGGATGTGCTGATTCCGGATAAACATAACCGCTGCAATATGACTTTTTCCAAAGCACCTCCCCAAAAGCATTGAGCTTGAACAGGTGCATGGTTTCTTCGGGTATTTCACCGTATTGGTTTACCAAAAGCACAATATTGCCTGATGAAGTTTCTTTTACAGCCTGTACCCACGGTAATTCTCCTTCTACATTTGCAAAAAGTTTACACCACTCCTTTTCACCGCAGGCATTTAACTTCATGATATATGGTAATGATTGATTTTCTTCAATTACTGAAAGCCCTGCAAGTAATAATCCACCGTCTTTCGCTTGTTCGATAGTTAAAGATCTTAAAAACTGTTGTTCATTTGTTATGATCTTTTCCCAGAGTGTATCCCCGTTAATATCTGTCTTTATCAACCAGGAGGACTGTGTAGTATTTGTTCCTATATTGTAAATATTTCCACAGATTAAATAGCCTTTATCATAAGATTCGGAAATATCATCAGCATAGTCATAAGAATTAGAAAAACCATAATACTTTGGCCAAACCTGGGCAATATTCGTAAAACCGGTTGTTAATAAAATCAAGGTGGTTGTTAGTATTTGAATATTTGTTTTCATATTTTAAACAATTATATTAAAGTTTCCCTTCTAGCCTAGACGAAGGGAAACTTTGAATAGTCATTAACTTATTTAACCACAGATACCTTTTCACTGTCAAGCAATTTGTTATTCGTATAAATTGAAATTATGTAAACGCCTGGCTCAAAATTAACGGTGCTTACCACCTGCTGGTTTTGTATGCCGGATACTTTTATATCCGTTACCGGCCTGCCATGGTTATCTATTATTCTTATCAATATATTATCAGCAGAGGTTTCCAGTTCCCATTTCACAATGATATAATCCCCTGTAGGATTGGGGAACACTTCTAAGTATCTCTTTTCTGCAGCCTGCTTTATCAAATATTGATATTCCTCCTCTGCTTCGGTAGATTTTAGCATATCAGGGTAGATAACAGGTTCATCGTAATTCACCTGTTCTAATGCAAGCAAGTTGTTCCTTGCATATACTGCTGCCCGGCCATGTGGTACCGAAGTAAGCTGGAACAGTGTTACTAATTGTAAACTATCAGGCACATTGCCGTTTACCTCCTGTAAAAGTCCATAATAACCTGTCATGTTTTGATGATCCACTAATTCTTCGGTTGACAAATTGAACTGTTGGGGAATATTATCCAGTACACTTTGCCCTATGCTCCATGCCCCCTGCCCTGCATATAGGAATGCCAATTCGTATTTGGCCCCCGGAGTATTTTCCTTCTCAAGCAAAAGTATAAGGCTGTCAAGTGAAGCTGACGGATTGAGCGTATCGTTCAGGTATATCCTTTTCAGCCTGTTAAGTGCAAAAGCTCGTTGTTGTTTGTAGTATGACTGCCTTGCCATCAGGTCGCCGTATACCGTAATCAGACTGCGGCCCTGCAATATCTGCCCCAACATGTATTCTGGCAGTGGATTGGTGCGTTCATCCAGTTTCTGCAGCAATAAATCATCCTTAGCCGATTCGGGATTAGCCACCATTACATCCCGGATCATGGCATCCGCAAGCACGGTTTCTTTTTCAATGGCAGCGGCTATCACCGTATCGCTCACATAAGGTGCAACACTCATCAGTTCATTGTACACTTCAAGCGACTGGGCCGGTGTGCTTACATCCACTTCCCATTTCAGGTTTTCGGTGTTGCCGGCATCTTCCAGCACCTGTATCAATTGCCCGATGGAATCGGCCTTTAAGCCCGCCGAGGCCATCATTCCCCTCATCTCATCTTCACTTCCACTACCCCCTCCGGTAGTGTCGATTTGTGAGGGGCAACTTTGATCTGGGATCCATGGAGCTAATTGATTAGCTGTAGCTGTTACCGTGGATTGTGTGTAATATTTTGGTTCAAAGTTTTCAAATTCATAAACATGATAATAATAAGTCAAATGCTGCGTCTGGTTGTTGATATCGGTGGGGGTGCCTGTGGGACCTGTCCAGCTAAAGCGGTTGCCGGCAGGGGCATCGGGCTGGGAGCCGGTGGATCCCTGTTTTTTAGCTATGCCGGTAAGCTTGGTCATGGGGTAAAGATCGTAGGTTACGGCAATGTCGTAATTGTTATCAACAAACTCGTTGCATTTGAGTTGAAGGCCGGTACCGTCTGTTGCCCTGTTTTCGTTTTGTGCCAGTATCCCGTGCTTGGTATCAATAAACCGGTTGAGGTAAATTTCGTTCAAATTGCCACCCGACTGGTTTACTACGATGCCGATGGTTTCATTCTCCGTTTCATAAAAATCATTCTCCTCAATGGTATAACCTGTACATTCATCTAAGTAAATACCGCGAGTCCCGTAGAAAGAAGCACCCATTTCAAAAAGGCTGCGTGTTACCAAAATATTATCAACGCCGCCTGCATACAAGGCTCTTACATTGTTGATGAAATCGGCCGTATCAACTGTAAAGGTGGCTGCTGTCCTGCTGTTCATGGCCCTGATTCCGTAATACAGCTTTTCAAACCTGCAAGGCTGTATATACTCCGTTGGGCAGGGGGAAGTTGTACTTGTACAATAGGGTATTACCTCAAAGTTTGAATCGAAGCTATAAATACCCCGGCCTCTTTTGTCAGAAGGTACTTCGTAGTCTCCTCGCGTATTTCTGAATGTGCAGCCTTTTACAGTTATGCCTTTAACCTGGTCGAAGTACAAACCCGCATTGGGCATTCCGTTGGGTATAAGTATTGAATCTGTGGTTTCGAAAGTAATATCGGTGAAACTGCTGTGATGGTCGTAATTGTAAGCGTGGAACCTGACTCCAAATTTACAATTTCTAAATACAGAACCGCCTGAAGCCACAACCTTACCACCGGTAAAGTTGTAATCCATTTCTTCACCTTCGGTTGGATCTATTTCTGCTTTAATTGTGCGAATACCATACAATGCATTTTCTATTACCGAACCGTTTTTCATTTCTACTTTGCCATGAGCTCCTATAGTGGTTGGAGGCTGGTTTCTGGTTCCCCACACTTCAATGCCCTTCCACATGCACGATCCTATCAATCCGCCCCCGTCAATAATTAATTCACCTCCCCGTTGCACTACTATTTTCGCATCCTTGTTAAGATAAGTATCTGATAAAACATTCAGCTGTGCTCCCGGCTCAATGATGACCTCTTTATAGGGCAGGGACTGGAGGTTGTCCCATGTTACCTGCTCACCTGCTTTAATAACAAGTGTTTCGTTGTTTGGTTCAGAAGGTAGTTGGGTAGGATCAAGATCCTGAAGAATTATCTCTGATGGAATTGTTACACCGTTCCAATCTTCAATAATAAACGAATCTCCGTTTGGATATGAACACCAGAATTTACGAATTTTCGTGTTGGGACTATTAGGAAGACCTGTGCAAATTTTATAGAAACCATCGTTGTCAGTAATTGCAAAATAATTTTCATATATTACAGTATCATTGTCTGTATTCGCATTATTTGCTCTTATTAATACATTTTCAATTCCATTGCTCCCGTCTGTTACATATCCACTAAATATTACACTATCAAGAGATGCAGGGTTAGGGTTGTGATATAATGTATCATGGGGATCAATGAAACTGCCACTGATTGAATTTGGATCATAGTTAATAAAAATATTACCTGTTAATGGCTTGTAAATTTCATCATACGATCCCTGTGGATGGTAATACTCCATTCTGACAATACCATAATAGTTTGAATAGGCTTTTTCATTGGTTACCCAATGTGATGCTACGTCTTTATAATACCACCATGAATATCCTATGTTTCCATACCATTTTGTGTATCTAAGAGAAGAATCTGCAAATGCAGCTTGATCAGCTTCCCCAGGTATTATCGGATGTTGAGGAGGTAAACTAGGTGGGAAATAATCAATTCCTGAATATGATGTTTCTCCTATCATATAAGGTTTGCTGAATGATTTTGAAATCCATTGAAGAAATACTTTGTATCTTTCTAATGCTGGTCCAATTTCATAACCTTCGGACACATGTGGTTTCCTGTATAGATGAAAAGATAGGAAATCAAGAGGTAAAATTTGCGGATCCCAATGAAAGACATCTAATACATGAACGCCCATTGTAACAAAATGAGAAGGTGCATTTTGTTTGATAGCATGATACCATGTTGAACATTTTTCAGCTATTTGAGCTTTTGTCAATTCCTCCTCATAATGCATACCAGGTTCATTGTACAGATCATATCCAAAAATTACAGGTTCATCCCTAAACCTGTTTGCCATATAGGCTAAATAATCTGCATAGGTATCTGAAAGCATTTCAACTCTACCTCCCCCCATCAAAATCAGTAATTTGAATGAAAAATTATTTTCATAAATAACATCAATAACCTTTTGAAGCATATCTCCCTGAAATGAAAAAGAGTTGCTATTCATTACAATTCCATCCATTAAGTCGAAACAATGTGTATTTTCATAAGTTTGTTTAAAATATGTCCTTGATTGAAGAACCTCACCCCAAAGAGGATTATCATCCCTGTAACCAATACTAAAACCCAACAACCGAATCATATTAAAGTTAAGCGAGTCCATCATGGTTAAATGGTCTATCAGTTCTTGTTCCCATGCAACAGAATTTATACCACAGGAAGTTATGTCAATAGTATCACAGCAATATTCTGGATAATGACACAGTACATTTGTTGGAGATATATAAAACGTATCATTGGTAGCTTGTGTAGGCCAAACACCATAATTTACTGCTACAGGGTAAAATTCTTCACATCCCAAATAAAATTTTCCATCATGCATAATTACAAAAGGATTGTCTTGTGAATATGAATTGAACGGAAATAGAATGAAAACTAAATATAATAGAATGATTATCTGTTTAGCAAAATCAACTTTTCTATACTTTTCCATAATTGTAGTTTTTTAATGTTAATATTTAATTGGTCTGACCAGCAAATATCGGTTGATTTGCTACTTGGTTCCATGCGAAACTTTCAATGGTAACGGATTGTCCATCCGTCTTAAGTTTAATCCATCCAAAATATGTTTCATTATTAAAATCAAACTCCAGGCCTATAAATGCAAAATCATCAACAGAGGGAATAGTTGAAGGCCAATAACCCAAATATCCGCCATGTTCAACAGCATAACCATATAGAACATCGTTTTCAACAAAATTTAATGAAGATGAAATTGTATCACCATCAAACAGGGGTCCGGCACAAAACCTGTTTTCATTCAATGATACAACACTTGTGTAATGGCAATCGAAAGTTTTAGCTGAAAATTCAAAGGTTAGTTCAAATCTTGCACCAATCTTAAAATCAACAATGTCATCACCATTTAAATCCAGTTCATAGTAATTTGTTCCTTCAATTGTATCAGGACATACAACTGAATCATTTACTATCACATAATTAATTGCAGCTTTTGAATTTAAAGATAAAAAGAAGCATAAAGACAGAGAGAAAAGTGTAATGGATAATTTTTTCGTTTTCATAAGATGATTTTTTAGTTAATAAATAATGTGAAATTCATTGGAGATTTAATCCTTCATATATCCCCCTTTCTTTTTGATATTTATTGAACCTTTAAAGATACAAAATAATTTCCAAAGGAACATAGCAGAAAACTGCCAAAATAAAAAATAGCAGAATTCTGCTATACGGTATTGGAGAGATAGTAAATTTCCTTTAAAGTGATTCACATATTTTCTTTATCATTGTAAAAGGAAAATAATTATTCATGTTCGAAGATTCATACATACTCATTATCATTGTCAGTGTGCTTGTTATTCTTTCATATTCATACAGTGCACTCTCTTTAAGAACTAAAATCCCATCTGTACTGTTACTCTTATTAACAGGGATTGTGGCCAGGATTGCCTTTGACAAAATGGGCTATGAGATGCCCTCTCTAAAAATAGTGCTTCAGTTTTTTGGGATTATCGGGGTAATTTTGATCGTTTTGGAAGGAGCCCTGGAATTAAAACTTAGGCGGGATAAGATTTGGCTGATAGTACGGTCATTTTTTTCCGCATTGGTTATTTTAGCTGTCTCAGCAGTTTTAATAGCATCAGGAATAAAACTGATGTTTGATGAATTTACATTTTATATTTGCCTGGTGAATGCATTGCCATTTGCCGTTATCAGCAGCGCCATAGCCATTCCCAGTGTTACCGGCATTGACGAAGAAAAAAAAGAGTTCATTGTTTATGAATCTATTTTTTCTGACATTCTTGGGATTCTTATCTTTAACTTTATAATAGCCAATCCAACCCTGGAAGCCAGTGACTTCACCTGGGTTGTAGCTGACTTTTTTATCATTGTTGTTATATCTGTAATTATCTCTGCACTTGTATTGCTCTTTATTGATAAAACTACCATGAATATTAAGTTTTTCCTTATGATTGCTATCATGGTTTTACTTTATGCATTTGGTAAAATATTCCATCTATCATCTTTGTTAATGATACTGTTTTTCGGATTGATACTTAATAATCTTAACCTTTTTTCCACAAATAAACTCAGCAAATACCTGGACATTGAAAAATTGCAAAACGGTATTGACAGGTTTAAAATGATCACAGCTGAATCGGCCTTCCTGATCCGTACATTGTTCTTTTTTATATTTGGATTTACATTACAATTGGCATTATTATTAGACTTAAAAATCATTCTATCAGGACTGATAATAATTGCCCTTTTGTTTGGAATTCGGTTCCTTTATCTGAAATTACTGGCAAGGCGAAACTTATATCCGGAATTATTTATAGCGCCTCGCGGACTGATCACCATCCTTCTTTTTTATGCCATACCAAAAGAATTCAGTATTGGCGCTATCAGCGAAGGTTTGTTGTTTTTTGTAATCCTGGTAACCAGCCTGATTATGATGTTTGGTTTATTAAGATCAACTTATAAAATTCCTGAAATGGAAATTTATATCGGAGATGACAGAATTGAGAAATAGTGCATTAAGTTTGATTACAGAAACTTTTTTCAATATCAACTAAAATTCGAAATCCTAAATCCGAAATACTAAACAATTTCAAATATCAAAATTCTAATGATCCAAACTGTTTTGAACATTTTAAAATTAGAATTTTAATATTGTTTAGAATTTATGCCAAAGGCATCCCTTCGGGAGAGATTAGATATTAGTGCTTACAACTTACTATTCGTCTTTTAATATCTTCACTTTAATAACTTCTATTGAACCACCTTGAGTTGTCAGGCTAATCCAGTCATTATCTTCGGAGAACCATGTATATTGATTTCCAATAGGAATGAAATAATCTTTTGCAGTGTTTTCAGCAGGAATAGGTAAAATATACCCTCCATTTTTACTTCCCCCTTTACCATAACTCATAAAAACCTTAAAATCCGAACCTGAAACGTTTTTTGCCCTGATAAAAATGAGACTACTTTTACGGTCAGTGACAAGTATGGGTTCAAAGCCAAACTTCTCCATGCCATTTTTCTCTATCGTAACCGCAGTGGCAACCATATCCCGAACAGCATTTTCATCCAATATCTTGTTTATCTTATTGATCATTTCATCAGGATAAGGCTCATCCGGAATAATCGCTTTAGCTTCTTTGTATGATTCTAGTGCAAGGTCAAGAATCTTTGAGGAGTAATATTTATCTGCATCAGCAATGGCTTTATCATATGCTTGCTGTTGATCCTGATTTTTCGCCTTATGAACGAGATTTATCTCTTCAATTTTATTAATGGGATATTCTTCCTTTGGAAACAGGGCAGAAGCTTCTATGTATTTGCTTTTCGCTTCCTGGTAATCTTTTGCTTTAAATGCAATATCACCCTCAGCAATTAACCTGTTAAAGGTTGCCTCCTTATCTTCCAGATTACTGCTTAAACTTTCAACTTCAGCCAGTTTCTGAACAGGATATTCTTCATCCGGTTTATACTTTAAGGCATTCTGATACTTGATCTTTGCCTGGCCGTATTCTTGTTTTTCAAAATGGCTATCCGCTTCAGTAATCAAATTATTGTAGGTTTCCTGAACGTTTAGCTCATTGGTTAGAGCTATTTCAGCTATCTCATTTAATTTATCTTGTGGATATTGTTCAACCGGCAATAATTCCAGGGCTGCAATATACTTCTCTCTTGCTTTATCATATTCTTCCGATTCCATCATCCTGTCTGCCGCAGCAACTATCCTGTTGTATTCAGCCTGATTAGCCTTTTGGCTGGTGATGATCCGGTCCATCTCCTCCATCTTATCTTTGGGGTATTGCTCCTTCTCATTTAAATTTGCTGCCTTCATATAAGCCAGTTTCGCTTCCTCATATTGCTGAAGGCCAAACAATCCATCTGCTTCTTTTATGGCTTCATTATATTCTACATTCTGATCCCCAATTGATGCAAGAATAGCATTTATTTGGTCTATTCGTTCAGTAGGATATTTTTCACCGGGCTTTTTCAATAATGCCTCTTCATATTTGGCGCGTGCTTCTTCATACTTCTTTTCCTGGTATAATTGATCGGCAGCAGCGATCAGCAGTAAATACTCTTCATCCTGTGACTGCTGACTTGAGATCAGTTGATTGATTGCTGTAATTTTTAATCCCGGATAACTATCTTCCGGCATCAGTTCCTGGGCTGAATTATATTCCTTCAAAGCCTGCAAATAATTGCCATCCTCAAAATACCGGTCACCCGAAACAATATAAGCATCATAGTTCTTCTTACTTGTGTTTTGAGAAGTATACATGGCGCTAATTTCGTCTATTCTGCTAATCGGATGTTGTTCGGAAGGTTTTAGAATATTGGCCTTCTGATATTCTGCCAGGGCGCTTTCGTATTCCTGGTTACCAAAGTAAATATCTGCTGTTGCGATATGCTTGCTATATTCGCTTTCCAGTTCAACCTGTCCTGATAAATTTTGATCAATTTCTGTAATCTTCTCCTGCGGGTAAGTTTGTTCAGTATCCAGTTTTAATGCTTCATCATATTTGATCCTCGCTAAAGCAAATTCGCTTTGGCTAAAAAATTTATCTGCTTCAGCGATTAATTTTTCATATTCGGCTTCTTGCTCGACAAGATTTAATTTTGTTTGTTCAATTTCTTCAATTTTGTCCAGCGCATATTGCCTGCCAGGAATAATTAACAATGCACTCTGATAGGCATCAATAGCTTGATCGTATTCCTTTTCTTCCACTAATCCATCTGCTTCTGCTATGAATTGATTGAAACTATCGAGAGTTTCTTGCTGCCGGTCAACGACCTTATTTATATCTTCCAGTTTGCTTTTAGGATATTGCTCCGCCGGCTTTAATTGAGTTGCCCTTTCAAATTCATCCTTGGCTGAAAAATAATCGTCCTGTGCCAGATATTGTTCTCCGCGCTGCACAGCAAGATTATATTGCATTTCAGCCTCTTCTATCTGTGTTATTAATCTATTAATTTCATCGATTTTTTGCGCTGGGTATTCTTCTTTCGATTTTATTGATGCAGCATTTTCATATTCTGTAAGTGCATTCGTATAATCACCGTTTTTCAGAAACTCATCTGCAGCAGCAATAGATTGCTGATAAATTTCATCCTTGCCCACTTTTTTGACCAATTTCGAATTGATCTTTTTGATCATATCTTTGGGATAGCTTTCTCCCGGATAAATTTTAAGGGCAGCTTGGTATTTCGATTTTGCCGGTTCAAGCTCTTTACTTACATAAAGTTCATCTGCTTCGTTAATAAGATCATTAAATTCATTTTTTTGAACCAGGATCACATCAATCTCTTTGATTTTTGCTGCGGGATAATCTTCATTCGGTTTAGCATCGGCAGCTTTCTGGTATTCCTCCCTTGAGTTTTCGTAATATTTTAAATTAAAAAGCCTGTCAGCATTAGCAATCGTCTCCTCATAGGCAGCCTGTACCCTTGTTCTCTCTTCAATGAGAATATCAAGTTCAGCAATTTTATCTTTGGGATATTGTTCGCGAGGTAAAAGCAACAATGCCTTTTCAAATTCTTCTTTGGCTTTATCAAATTTTCTGTATTTCAGGAATTTCTCGGCATCAATGATCACGCTATTATACTCAGCTTGTTTTGCTGCAGTTTCATCAACTATCCAGTTGATCTCATTGATTTTATCAGTTGGATAGGATTCACCCGGTGCCACCTTTTTTGCTTCATTGTATTTTTCAATGGCTTTATCAAATTCGTCCTGTTTGAAATATTGATCCCCTTCTGAAACGATGGCAATGAATTCTTCCATAACAATCATCTTAGCCCTCAGCTTTTCAAGGGTTTGGTCTAACTTATCCTTCGGATACTGTTCTTCCGGATTCAGGCGACTTGCATAATGGTAAGAAGCTTTAGCATTGATATAATCACCATTGGAATAATAGGTGTCACCTTGTATAATAACTGATTCATAAGCACTCGTACCATTTTGTCCAAAAGAAATACCGGCAAATAGAATAATATTAAGGAATAGTATTAGAGTAATTATTTTTTTCAAGATCATTTATGTATTTGAAGCCATTATTATTTGATTAACAATTATTAACGTTAACCACTGATAAATATTATTGATTATTCGAGTTTCCATTTTGGATGATCCCATCCTTGATCGTAAGTTTTCTGTCAGCCATATCAGCAAGTTGTTGGTTATGCGTTACAATGATAAAGGTCTGTTTGAATTCTTCACGTAAATTAAAAAATAATTGATGTAACTCCAATGAAGATGCAGAATCCAAATTACCTGAAGGCTCATCAGCCAGGATCACAGATGGTTCATTGATTAAAGCTCTCGCTACAGCAACGCGTTGCTGTTCCCCTCCCGAAAGTTCAGCAGGTTTATGTTCCAGCCTGTCAGAAAGATTTAAAAAGCCAAGTAACTCTTTTGCCTTGTAAACAGCATTACTCTTTGACACACCTGCAATAAATGACGGAATACAAACATTTTCCAAAGCTGTAAATTCGGGCAATAAATGGTGGAATTGAAAAACAAATCCAATATGCTTATTCCTGAAAGCTGATAGTTTTTTTTCATTTAATCGATTTACAATTATATCATCAATTGAAACTTCACCTTTATCAGCATTATCAAGTGTGCCAATAATATGTAGCAGTGTGGATTTACCGGCTCCCGAAGCGCCTACGACAGAAACTATTTCACCTTTGGAAATAAAAAGATCAATGCCCTTTAACACTTCCAGTTTACCAAAAGATTTGTGAATATTTACAGCCTTTATCATTCGAGTTCTTATGGCTGCAAAGATAAAATATTTATCTTTGAATCCTTATTAAATCAAATTAAGAATATGGCTACAATTCTGGTAATTGATGATGAGAGAAGTATCAGGAACACTTTAAAAGAAATTCTTGAGCTTGAGAAATTTAAAGTGAACGAAGCAGAAAACGGGGAAATTGCTATCGAAAAGATCAAGCAAAATACATATGATGCGATTTTATGCGATATAAAAATGCCCGGTATGGATGGCATGGAAGTTTTGGATAAGGCTTTATCCATGACAGACACTCCCATCATTATGATTTCAGGCCATGGTACTATTGAAACAGCAGTAGAGGCAATTAAAAAAGGCGCCTTCGATTATATTGCCAAACCACCCGACCTGAATCGTTTGCTCATAACCATAAGAAATGCGCTCGATAAATCAACCCTTATAACTGAAACCAAAAAGTTAAAAAAACAGGTAAGTCAGGCGTATGAAATGATAGGGGAATCTGAAGTGCTTACCAATATAAAGGATTTGATTGAACGCGTTGCCCCAACAGATGCACGGGTTTTGATAACCGGTGAAAATGGGACTGGGAAAGAATTGGTTGCCCGCTGGCTTCATGAACAAAGTGAGCGTTCACATGCACCCTTTGTTGAAGTAAATTGTGCAGCCATCCCTTCGGAACTGATCGAGAGCCAGTTGTTCGGTCATGAAAAAGGTTCTTTTACTTCTGCCATTAAACAACGAAAGGGTGATTTTGAACAAGCCCATGGAGGAATAATATTTCTGGATGAAATTGGCGATATGAGCCTGTCAGCACAGGCAAAAGTATTACGTGCTTTACAAGAGAATAAAATTACCCGTGTGGGAGGAGAAAAGGATATCCCGGTTGATGTGAGGGTAATTGCTGCCACAAATAAAAACATAAAGAAAGAAATAGAAAAAGAGAAGTTCAGGGAGGATTTATATCACCGCCTGAGTGTTATCCTGATCCATGTTCCTGCATTGAGGGAAAGAATTGATGATATTCCCATACTGGCAGATCATTTCATGCAGCAAACTTGTGATAATAATGGAAAACCATTTTTACCATTTGAAGATGGGGCTATAGCAGAACTTCAGAAAATGCCCTGGACCGGTAATATTCGTGAGTTGCGCAATGTGGTTGAAAGACTGGCCATACTATGCGACAATAAAATAACAGCCGATGATGTCATTCGATTCGCTCAACCACTGATGAAATAAATACGAAATCCTAATATCTATATTCGAAATAAATTCAAAATTGAAATGATTTAAATCCAAAACTAATTTTTCATTACTACAGTATGTTTGAAACATTTGACTTTTTAAACATTGAGCCTACTCTAAAAAGTCCATCGCTTTGGAATATTGGAAGAATGGAATATTGGCTACCCCATTATTCCAGCATTCCAAATTTCCATTATACCATTAATTCTGTCAAAAATGACTTTTCGGAGTGGACTCAACATTTGATATTTAGAATTTAGGATTTATGCCGAAGGCATCCCTTCGGGAGATATTAGAGATTTAACTTACTTTCCGTATCTTTGCAACCACGATATTTTGATACGTTCATTGAATTCGTAAATCTAAAATCGTAATTCGTAAATCCTGCCCGAATGAATTCATTCAGGCGGGCGTAAATCAACACGGGGCTGACTGGATTTGACAGCAAGGACAGTGGGATTGTAAGCATGCCGGGCATTGAGGATCAAGCCCGTTAAAAAGTAGTCTCAAAACTATAATTGGCGAAACTAATTACGCTCTCGCAGCCTAATCGAAGTTTAGTAGATTAATGGCTTAATCCTGACACTAGGTGACGGGACGAGACATCCCGCGGAAGGAGATGCCTGATTCCGACTGATCACGGGGTGCTCATAATTTCAGGCTGGTTTTGTAAAGGTCCTGGTTACAAAACGAGATAAAAGGACTAAGGTATAATTTGGGTGCTTTTTTCCGGATTATATTCGAAAACCAATAATAAGCTAAGCATGTAGAAAGTACTCCAGCTGCTTGTTTGGACCGGGGTTCGACTCCCCGCAGCTCCACAAAATAAAACCGGCCTAAGAGCCGGTTTTATTTTGTTATTTAAATTCTACTCCAACTATAATGTTATCAGTAATTTCGAAGAAGCGACTGAGAAATCTGCCTATTGAATTCACAATATTAATTTGATGGTCATTCGGGTTAATAACTTACAGATTTCTCCTCCGCCTACGCTCACGACAAGCCCCATCTCATCGAAATGACAATGAATAGAAATGACAGGGGAATTAACCTTTTATCACCACCTCAGTAGCACCATAACCAAATTTCTGCATGGAGGCATCACTGTATTCTACATGAGGGTAATCCTTCAGGATTTGTTTAATGGCAGTTTTTAAAACACCTGTGCCTACACCATGTATGAATGTGATTTTAGATAAGTTGTTTGCAATGGCGCTATCGAGGCAACGTGTAAAATAATTCACCTGTATGCGAAGTATCTCACTACTGTCAAGGTTTTCATGATCTTCTACTAATTCGTAAATATGAAGGTCAACAACAGCCTCACGAGGACTTGTTCTGTGTTTATCAATAATATGCTCAGGTTTAACTTCCTTAGCTTCAGTAACAACATGTTCGGGTGTTTCATCTTTAACAGGAACTTCACTCTGAAATAAAGCAATTTGAGCAGATAAAGGCAAGAGGGAAACTATTATTGCCTTTCCTCCCAAAATTGCCGAATCCTTGTAATTACCTTCCTTATAAAACCGTGTAGCTTTTATTTTGAAATTGGAATTTCCCGGACTCAAAACACCCCTATCCCTGTCCTTATGATACAACACCTGTATGATCCCTTTTTCCCATTTTTCAACCTGCTCCCTGTCCAAACTATCAAGCAAAACCATCGAAGAAGGATTAACAGAGCCATAATCCATTCCTGTAAATCCTTGCTCTGAAGTTTCGAGGAAAAGACTGTAAAGAATATCATAAGGTGTATTGTTCACGATGTAAACATCCAGCATTCCTGTTATGAGCCATTTCTGGTCGTGTGGAACAAAAGCAAAATAAATGCCCTCTGCAAGAACTCCCTTTGCGAAGTTATTTAATAACGGAATATTTCTTTCATCGCTTTCATAAATCGATTCTGGAGTCGTTTCAATATTAACATTGAAATCCTCACGAAACATGTGCTTGGGTGAATCAATGGGGGCCTCCAACTCAATCTTTAATATATCACTCGTAAGAATGGGGATTTCAAATCCATCCTCAATGGCAACATTCACCATGCTGGGACTTATGATTTTACTAACTACCCCTCCCCCGCTTTCGTTGAGGAATTTAACTTTGTCACCAACCTTGAATTTCATGGTACAAAGCTATTATTTATATCTTAAACAGCACAAAAAAAATCCCCAAGAAGGGGATTTCACAACATATATTAATTTGAAAATTATTCCTTATTTATTCCTGCAATAAGGAAAGCGCCACCGGCCAATCCAAGATCTTTTAACATCATGGCCATCGACATTTGCATGGTTTCTTCATTCATCACTCCGGGAAGGTGAATTGTTAACACAAACACCATCAGCATAATTCCAAGCAACAAACTGGCAAGAAAGGTTAATTTATTGATCCAGATACTTACTGAAGCTGCAATTAGCGCAAGGCCTGTTACATAAACCCAAAATACGCCACCCGGAATAAATGAAGGCACCATACCTGCCATGTCACCGGCATTCATAAAATGCATTATCCCAAAAACAACCATGGGTACGGTAAAAATAATCTGTCCGATTTTTGATAAATTTTTCATCTTTTTATTGTTTAATTTTTTTGTTTCTTTCGATCTAAGTCGGAATAATAAAATAATCCTTACAATTTTGTCGTGCTTTTAACAATTGAAAGAGGTATTTCAATTTGTCATAAACATTGATAAATATCTTTAACTTTGTCACTTCACAAATTTTTAAATCAATGAAAAAAATCACATTTTTATTTCTCTCTATTTTAGTTTCGATTACTTACCTCAATGCACAAGAAACCGGAACAATAGATGAAAATTTATTGAATAACTGGCGAACAACATTTCAGGATGATGCCGGTTCAAAAGCGATGATGAATGCTGTATCTTCCAATGATATTCAAAAACTTGCACTTAACAGGGAAAACCTGGGAAAGATTGATAATCATTTTACCCACAGGGTTGAAACCGCCGGGATCACAGATCAAAAATCTACGGGACGGTGCTGGCTGTTTACCGGATTAAATGTTTTCAGGGCTAAAGTGATAAAAGAATATAATCTTAAAGAATTCAGCTTTTCGCATAACTATAATTTCTTCTATGACCAGCTTGAAAAAGCAAACCTATTCCTTGAGGGAATAATAGCCACTGCCGACTTACCAATAGATGACAAAAAAGTTGAGTGGTTATTCAAACATCCTATCGGAGATGGCGGGCAATGGACAGGTGTAGTTGATATCATCAATAAATATGGATTGGTTCCTGCTGAAGTATTCCCTGAGTCATTTAATAGTGAAAATACAAGATGGATGTCTCGCTTCCTAAGAAGAAAACTAAAGGAGGATGGTTTAGTTCTACGTGATTTATTTAATGAGGGTAAAAAAGAAAATGAATTAAGAACAGCCAAGGAAAAGATGCTTTCTGATGTTTACAGGATACTTGCCATCACACTGGGTGAGCCTCCAACGGAATTTTCATGGCGGTATGAGGATAAGGACGGAAATTTGTCAGAAGAGAAAACCTATACTCCAAAATCTTTTTTTGAAACATTTGTGAATATTGACATGAGTGACTACATCATGTTCATGAATGATCCTACGAGGGAATTTGATCAGCTATATGAAATTGAATTCGACCGTCATATTTTTGAAGGGCAGAACTGGAAGTATATCAACATTGAAGCTGAAAAGATCAAAGAATTTGCTGTTGCGTCGATCAAATCCAATGAGGCCATGTATTTCTCTTGCGATGTAGGAAAACAACTCGATAAGGACAGAGGTTACCTCGATGTGAACAATTATGATTATGATGCTCTTTTCGGTGTTGATTTTGGAATGGATAAAAAGCAACGGATACAAACTTTTGAAAGCGGATCAACCCACGGAATGGCATTGGTTGCTGTGGATATAAAAAATGAGAAACCGGTTAAGTGGCTTTTAGAAAACAGCTGGGGTGAATCAGGTTTTGAAGGACATCTGATCATGACTGACGAATGGTTCAGCGAATATATGTTCAGAGTGGTTATTCATAAAAAATTCATCAATGAAGAAACTTTGAAAATATTAGAACAAGAAGCAATACAACTGCCACCCTGGGATCCGATGTTTTCACCGGATAATTATTATTGGAAGTAAAATAAAAATTTAGTTAAACTCCATATGAACATTTTGTAAATACTGTATGTTGATATACTTAGTTATTAAAATAGAATTAAACATTAAATACAAGGATATCATATGAAGAACAATATAGAGACATTCGGTACCATATCAAAAAAAGAGACACTGGCTTCTTTAGAAGAAGACTTTTGTGCAGGAGCGCTTATACTGGAAAGCAAATATCCTTTTCCGGGTTACTACCATGCAACTATCCCTGACACAGGTGCAATGAACCCAAGAAGTGTATATATTATTACCAAGAAAGTGCACCAGGCTGAAAACATCATGCGCATCAACCATGATATTAAAAAAGCGTTCAAAAAGAAGTTTGATGCTACTACCGGTGAAGTTGTTGTTTTCAATGAAACCCGTCCGTGCATCCGCATTAAGTTTCTGGAAAATTTTAACAGTATCCCTGAATTAGTTGAATTATACAGAAAACATGGTATTCGATTTCTAAAATATAGAAGGGTCAGACCGTATTACGGGTTGATAAAAATCAGGAAATACTTCGTCCTGCAAAGCCCGGAGCCTGGCTTCTATACTGATGTTGAAGAACCTCAAATGTGCTATATGCAAATTCCGG
Organism: Bacteroidales bacterium; assembly: GCA_030596605.1. Lineage (GTDB taxonomy): Bacteria > Bacteroidota > Bacteroidia > Bacteroidales > JAADJA01 > JAADJA01. Next base: position 2,524 of record JAUVJI010000028.1, on the reverse strand, counting down.
GACAATTGAAATGGAATACCTTTGAAAAAATCACCGTAGATTTAAAGCGCAATGTAGATGATAATAAATTTGATGCTGCGATAGGAACTATTTTTCGGAAAAATTGCATCGTGGATGTTGTAAGAATTTACGACGAACATATAACAAAAGGCAAATTTCATGTTCTTAAAAAGAAATATGTCGAAGCATTAAAAAAACATAAACTCAAATAAGTTAAAATAGCTTGCTTTTATAAGTAAGCTTTTTTTATTTTTGGAAAAGTTTATCACAAAAAGAAGATAGTTATGTTTAAAAATCTAGCAACCTTAATCATTAACTGGTTAACCAGCCTTGGTTTAACCGAGAATACAGCACAAATTGTAACTGATTATACATTTTTTGCAATGCTTATAGTAGTCAGTATTATTATATATTTTATTACAAGAAAGGTTTTTCTGGCAATTATCCACCATGCAACAAAAAAGTCAAAAACGAATTGGGATGATGTCCTTGCTCAAAAGAAATTTTTCTGGATTTTAGCTTATCTTGTACCTTCCTATATCATTTATATTTTCACACCTTTGATACTTGAAAACTACCCTCAAACCATCTCAGCTATTAAAACAGGTATTTCAATCTACATGATCATTATCGTTCTGATGGCGATAAATGCTTTTTTAAATGCTATCGTGGTTATTTACCAGAATTTCACTATTGCTAAATCAAAACCGATAAAAGGATATATTCAGGTTGTCAAAATAATCGTATTTCTCGTAGGTAGTATTATCATCCTGGCCAGTTTGTTTGGGAAAAATCCACTGGGTTTGATCGGTGGCCTTGGTGCTTTTAGTGCTGTCCTTCTGCTCGTATTTAAAGACCCTATCCTGGGTTTTGTGGGTGGCATTCAGTTATCGGCTAATAATATGGTGGCTCCGGGCGACTGGATATCCATGCCACAATATAAAGCTGACGGGACAGTGGTTGACATCGCACTGACAACCATAAAGGTTCAGAACTGGGATAAAACAATTTCAACCATCCCAACCTATTCACTTATTTCAGATTCATTCAAAAACTGGCGAGGCATGGAAGAATCGGGTGGCAGACGGATAAAACGCTCCATAAACCTCGATATGAAAAGCATAAAGTTCTGTACACCGGATATGCTGAACAAATACAGCAAAATTGAGTATGTTAAAGATTATGTTGAGAACACAGAAAAAAACCTCATTGAATATAATACCTTAAAAAACATTGATAACAGTGTTTTGGTAAACGGAAGAAGGCAAACCAATATCGGTGTTTTCAGGGCTTATCTCAGAGGATATCTTCACAATCATCCGCATGTACACGACGATATGACCTTTTTGATCAGGCAGCTTCAACCAACTGAAAAAGGAATTCCTCTGGAAATCTATATTTTCAGTAAAATTCAGGAGTGGGCAAAATATGAAGACCTGCAATCGGATATATTCGATCATGTTCTCGCTGTAGTACCGGAGTTTGATTTAAAAGTTTTTCAGAATCCTTCCGGTGATGATTTTCGCAAACTCATAAATTGAAATATTCCATTATTTAAATAAACGACCTACATTCCTTATATCGAGTTTAACACCAGGAAAAAAGAATTATAATAAGCATTTTATTGTTCAGAAAAAGGAAAAAGTAACGGGTGTTAACCGAAGTACAATTATGGAATAAACTATAACCCTGCCGGTAAATTTATTCTTTTGCATAGTTTTCTTTAATCCACTTCTTAAAGATAAAGCCGACAATAGCGCCATAAGCTAAGAAGCCGCCAAGTGTATAGATATTCCAGAATAATTGATCTTTCGTTGCGATAGATTCATACATCAAAGGATGAGAAATATCCCAAAGCGAAATAATTAACCACAGCAGAAAACCAAATAACAAACCTTTAAGAGCGCCTGCAAAATTCATATACCTTGCTAATATCGAGTATATTAAAGTAAATATAATACCAAAAAAGCCACCAATAACTAATTTGGTCCAAAAGAAATAAAAGGCATTGATCTGATCAGGCTCAAACTTACCTTCCGGAACCATTTGTGGACCATAGACTATCCTTGATGCAATAGCACCGCTTAAAAACAATGCAATACCCATAATAAGACCTGAAATAAAACCTACCAGAAGAACTTTTTTTATTTTCATTATTTTAATCCTTTTATATAGTTAATTTTTGTTTCTTAATATAATAGTTTTTTGTTTTGATAATCAAAATAATTGTAAGTAATAGTATTCCAACTATAGCCATTATTATATATGATGACTTCAGTGGTAATTTCATAAAAATGTCATTTTCCACTTTGGGAAAATCCAATAATTCAATAATGTTAATATACTGATAGTTAATCAAAGTCATAATGGTTGATATGCTCAATAAAACGAAAAATGTTATGGATAATATCCATGTCCAGAATTTTCTTTTAATTAATCCATAAATTAATAGAAACATAAGTAAAATACATAAATCATAAAAAAGAAAGCCTTTAAAATCAATTAAAAATATACCAAAAAACGG
>JAUVJI010000163.1 GCA_030596605.1 Bacteroidales bacterium | reverse complement strand
AAGGGACTTCCACCCTCTGGAAAAATTACCCACCTATGCCCTTTGATCTTAAAAATAAATTTGTATTTTTAAAATTTTTATAGAGCTTTCAGGTGGGTGTGCTCTGCTCATGCTGGGCACACACAATCGCTAAAAATAATGCTGGCTGAAAACTCAACAAGAAAATGAAATTAATCAAAAACATTGTAGTAGCTATCCAGGAAAGTGCAAACCAAACCAGCACTATTCTTAGCGGGGAACGTTATGCTCTATTAGACAAAATGAATGCAAATTTGAACATAATTGAATCAAATTATGATAAACCGAAAGAAGAATGAAATGAATAACAAAAAGAAAATTATAGTTATTAATTTGTTTTTATTTGCTTTATTATTTGGACTAATCTCTTTAAATAAAGAAATTATAAGACCGTTAGATAGCCACATGCCAATTATGAAGATTTTAACCGGAAGTTTTCCAAATTTTATTGCTGCATATATTGTCAGTATATTTTTTGTGAATGGAATTATAATAAAAGCACCAAAATACGGACGACTTATTGTTTACATAGGTTCATTTATAGTATTTCTATTGATGGCTATTGAAGAATTAAAGCCTCTGTGGGGAGTAAGTAAAATTTATGACTATTATGATATTTTAGCAAGCGGATTAGGAGCAATATTAGCAATCTTAACTTATGAACTAATTGTTTTGAAAAGAAAAAAGACGAAAAGTAAAAATACTAATACTAATCAGGGTAAAACGAACGAATAAATATTATGAAAATCAATAGTAACAGGGCATAACAATGTACATAAAAAATATGCGAGATAGTAGTAAATTCCTATTTAATACTAATCTCTCAACACAAACCGGTTATAAACAAAAAGCAAAATAGCTGTTCCAAGGCCAATACTCGCAAATATCAACCAAATATTTCCGGGGTGATAAGTATCGTATAATATTCGGGTCAGCTGGCCTGCATCCATACCCAATGTTGTAAGGCTGTCTTTAAATAAAATCCCGTCATCCATGCCGGTAATTTCTTCCATCGAATTGCAGTTATGCTCAACGAGGTATTGTCGAAGAAAGTAATATTTATCCGACATACTTCCGTATAACTTACCAGACAACAGACCTCCAAATATATTTCCTCCTGCCAACGGCAAAAAACTATAACCCATATATAAGGCAACTTTTTCTTTGGGGGCAATCCGGCTGATATACTCCTGTATTCGCGGCGAACTGGCCATTTCACCAAAAGCAAGGATGATTAGCGCTAGTGCAACAAACCATCCGCTTACATAAAAGTTAAATTGAAAATAAGCCAGGGCTACAACCAATATCCCGATTGTCATTGAACGAATCGGTTTTACTTTCGAAAGAAAATTTGAAATCATTACCTGGAATAATATAATGGTAAAAGCAGGAATATTGATCATCATTTCAGGCCTGACCAACCCTCTCCCCTCTTCCACCGAGCCAAATACAATCTTTAAAAATCCAAGTTTGTTATAAATAACTGATGTATCAATCCACTGCGCAATATAAACCGGAACAGTAAAAAACAACTGCATATACATCATCCAGAAACCGATGATGATGACGAGAAACAGAACAAATTTCAAATCCTTCAGGACAATCAGCGTATTTTGAATAATCTGCTGAATGTCTTTTACAAAGGGCTCCTTAATTTTTTCTTCTTTTGCAGGTTCGCGGTAAAAAAACAAGAGGATCAGATTAACCAATATAACGCATGAACACATGATAAAGACATACTGCCAGTTTATGTCCCGCATTTTTGAAGCTGCCCACGGCCCGATAAATCCCCCCACATTGACGATCATATAAAAAATTCCAAATCCCAGTGTATCCGATCCTTTGGCCGTTGTTTTGGAAACGGTGGCTACAATAACCGGTTTAAATATAGCGCCACCAACAGCCACAACGAGAAATGAAATGAACACAGGTGCATAAGCATGAAACTGCCCCATGGCAAAATACCCTGAAGCAAGGGTAACAAACGCAGCCAGCAAAACTTTCCGAAAACCAAATCGGTCGGCAATGGCGCCTCCTGCTATAGGTAAAAGATAAAGGATTCCGGTTACCACAGCCTGCATTATGCCCCTTTGTTCCTGGCTGAATCCCAGCCCTCCTTTGGAAACAGGATCTGTGAGATATACCGATAAAACTGCAAACATTCCGTAATAAGCCCATCGCTCAAACAGCTCCATTGTATTGGCAATCCAGAATGTTTTCGGAAAAGCATTAATAGAATTTAAAAATTTCATTTTAGATCGAACTAATAAATACTAATTGCGATAATTCAACAATAATTGCACTTAATTATAAGTCATTCAATTTGGGAGGCTAAGGTAGGGAAAAAGAAAGAAAATAGTATTTCAGGTGAAAGGGTCAAACTCCAAGATATTGCTAATGACATCGCAATCTAAGTACCTGGTTTAGTGGGGCTTTGTGCCTTGCTTGGTGCCTTAGTGGCGAAAATTTGATAGCCTTTTCTTGCCACTTCCAAAGGAATGCCTATGGCAAAAGACTCGAAGACACTAAGAAATCACAAAGAAAAATGTCACTAAATTTTAAATTGCCGGAACCGGGATTCGACGTCTCAGTGTGACCACTATTCTGCTATTAGTAAATCAATATGGATCAAATGTAAAATCAAACAACAAACAAATATTTAATTATGTTATATTTGTATCCATAATAATCAAAACATTAAATCATGAAAAAACTAATTTTTATCATTCTAAGCATTGTAATTGTGTCCTGCGTTCAGCAAGGAGAGAAGTCAAAAGACAAAAAATCACACCAGGTTGCCAAATACTCCATTGAACAGTTTTATAAAAACCTGGAAATCTATGGAGGCAGCTTCTCATTTGATGAATCAAAACTTCTGGTAACCAGTAATAAAACAGGCATTTTTAACTTGTTTGAAATACCTGTTGACGGTTCGGACCTCAAGCAACTTACTAACTCAGAAAAGGAGTCATTATTTGCAATTTCCTATTTTCCTGAAGATGACAGAATGTTGTATTCAGCAAATAAAGGAGGTAATGAAATTGATCATATCTATCTTTATAAGGAGGATGAAACTGCTGTGGACCTGACTCCCTGGGAAGAAGCTAAATCAAATTTTTACGGATGGGCAAGGGATAAGAAGAGTTTCTTTTTTGTTTCGAATAAACGGAATCCACAATTTTTCGATCTGTACGAAATGGATATAGAAACCTTCACTCCACAAATGATCTATCAAAACGATGAAGGACTGGATGTTAGCGTTATATCGAAAGATAAGAAGCATTTTGCGCTAACCCGAAGCATCACAACCAACAACAATGAAATGTACCTCTACAATAGGGAAACGAAGGATTTAATGCACATTTCTGAACACGAAGGTGATGCAAACTATAATCCACAATTTTTCGACCTCAGCAATAATTTTTTATTTTATCTCACCAATGAAGGAAATGAGTTTGAATACTTGGTAAAATACAACGTTGAAACCGGTGATAAAGAAAAAGTATGGGATGCCAGCTGGGATATTTGGTATGCCTACAATTCGTATAATGAAAAATACCGTGTGATCGGAGTCAATGAAAATGCTAAAACTGTGGTACATGTTGTAGATTTGGCAACCGGCGATAACATCAGCTTACCAGAATTCGAGGATGGAGATATTAAGAGTGCTCGGATTTCAAGGAGTGAAAACCTGATGCTGCTTACAGTTGGAGGATCTACATCGCCCAATAACAAATTCATTTACAATTTTGAAACAAAAGAATTAAAACAACTGACCAATACATTAAATCCTGAAATTAATTCGGAAGACCTTGTAGCTGGAAAAGTAGTTCACTATAAATCCTTTGATGGATTGGACATACCGGCAGTTTATTACCAACCGCATAATGCTTCCATTGAAAATAAAGTCCCTGCCCTGGTTTGGGTTCATGGCGGCCCGGGAGGACAGGCAAGATTGTCGTATTTCGCATTGATCCAGTATCTCGTTAACCACAACTATGCAATACTCGCCGTTAACAATCGCGGAAGCAGTGGATATGGCAAAACATTTTATAAGATGGATGACCGGGCTCATGGGGATGTTGATTTGAAGGATTGTATTTACGGGAAAAATTTCCTGATTGAAACCGGAGTGATAGAAAAAGATAATATCGGCATCATCGGCGGTTCATATGGAGGTTATATGACCATGGCGGCCCTAACTTTTACACCGGATGAATTTACTGTTGGTGTGAATATTTTTGGGGTTACCAACTGGCTCCGGACATTAAATTCCATTCCTCCTTACTGGGAGTCGTTCCGTGAAGCTTTATATGCTGAGATGGGTGATCCAACCACTGAAGACTCAGTTATGTTATACAATACCTCTCCCTTGTTTTTCGCGGATAAAGTTACCAAACCACTTATCGTTCTGCAAGGTGCCAATGACCCGCGTGTTTTGCAAGCCGAATCAGATGAAATGGTGGAGGCTGTCAGAAAAAATGGTGTACCTGTGGAATATATACTGTTTGAAGATGAAGGGCATGGATTTGTGAAGAAAGAAAATGAGATTGAAGGGTATGGGAAGATTCGGGAGTTTTTGGATAAGTATTTGAATGGCGGGAGTTGATCCCATATTTTTAATTTATAATTTGTTGAAGATTTCTTTTGAAAGTGAGATAGTGTTTTCTGCCTCCCGCAGCAGTGGTCCGGGTGGGCAAAACGTTAACAAGGTCAGCACTAAGGTTGAACTCCGGTTTAATATTCCAAATTCAAATTTACTGAGTGATACTGAAAAGGAAATCCTTTTGGAAAAGCTCAAAAACAAAATCAACAATGAAGGCGACCTGCTCTTGGTTTCGCAGGAAGAACGCTCTCAACTGAAGAATAAAGAAAAAGTACTGGAGAAGTTTTATGAGCTGATTGAAAAGACGCTTACTCCTCCTAAAAAGCGGAAACCAACAAAGCCTTCGAAAGCTTCAGTTGAAAAACGATTGGAAGAAAAACGAAAAAGAGGCGATAAAAAGGAGAAAAGAAAGCCACCTAAAGTATAGAATTAATGATTAAGGAATTTTTTCTCATACCCGATATTGGAATTATATTGCTGAAAATACAGTTCATAAAGCTATTGGTAAGGAAATCAACAGAGCGCATTTAAATATGAATGATTATTCCTTTTTCAAAACAAACTTAAATTTATCCGCTGCGATTATATCATTATAAAAGCCAAGAAAATCTTCATAAGTCTCCTTTGGAAACACACCTTTGTTAATAGCTAAATAACGTATATATTTTACACTTTTATTATCATTTTTTATGCTAAAGCTGTATTTTCCAAATGGGGAATCGAGTGTTTTATTCTGTGGAATATCTTCTACGATGTAACCCTCCGGGAGTTTATAGATAATGGTATCAATTTCAATCAATGATCTCTGAAGCAAAATATCCGAAGTTCTGCCCTCATCTTCATCAGGATATGACTTTATCTTATTCATCAGGTTTAAATCCACCATCAGGCGGTTTCCAAAAGAAACAGCATAATTATCCAGCTTTAAAACAAGGTTTTCATCAATATACGGGATTATCTCTTTTTTTTCGTTATGATTAAATTCAATAATCTCGAAATTGGGAATATTTATTTTTTCATACATCAGTTTCTTTTGATCAATAGCATCGCTGCGAATAATACCTATCATATCATCATATAACATCCCATTATATCTTGTTTTTACTACTGCATCGCTATGCCCTTCCTGATTTATATTAATAACAGCACTCCTTAACTGCCGGTTAACATCCTTATCGTATGATTTGCTCCTAACCAAATTCCCGCCATTTTCATCAACTAACAAAACATATCTATCTTCAGTAAAAGATCCAATATATCCAAATGGAATATTTTGATTGGTACATTCAAGCCATACAGTGTCACTATTGATCGGTATGCACAAAATAACATGGTTAAATTGATTAGACGGAAACGTTGAAATTATATCACTGGTATTTCTTCCTGCGTAGACAAGGGTATAATATGATTTAATACCTGCCACCTCGAATATTGATTTCATTAAATTTGACAAAGCTTTACAATCACCATAACCAAGTCTATATACAGTTTCAGCATCAATTGTTTGCCAGCCACCGATTCCTATCTGAACACTTACATATCTTGTTTTGTTCTGCATATATTCGTAAAGAAGCTTAGCTTTTTCATACTCATCATTTATACCTTCCACTACTGCTTTAATTTCAATTTCAGCATCTTCAGGTAATATATCCTGACCTTCGTTAAGCAGAGATATCCACTTTCCAAAATTTTCCCAGGATTCACAATTCCCTTCATATCCACCAATTTTAAAATCATTAGGTGCAAGATAAACCATGGGTGATTGGTCTCTTAAAGAGGGGCTGAATTGTTCTTGTACCATGGGACATACATTTGAAGTATCCCAGGTATAAACGTTATCTTCTTCATTATGAATTATTTTAACTTTCGGAGGATTGTTTCTTTCCAGATACCTGAATTTAAAGTCTTTGGGCACTATGGTTTTAAAAGTTGACTTTTCTACAGATATATTATATTCTTCAAACAACTGCCATTTAGGATAATTCAGCAATCCCTTAAAATTTACCTGATAAGAATATTCAACTGTAAAAGGAAAAACTTTAATTTCAGGATCAATAAACTTAACCCTGTTATCGTCATATAAAGTATAGCCTGTAATAGCACTGTAGTCTTTAACATCTTCATGTTTTACCCGGTTATTCTTAATTGGTTCACCATGTTCATCATATACCCTGGCAGATATATTTCGAACCTTGATGAATTTATTATAGAATTGAATAAAATATGATTGCTCTAAAGCACTTTTATTAAGGATTGTAATTGCATAGTTCACCTTTACCGAAGCGTTATCAATGTCATCTATTTCAAAAACGGCATTGTAATTCCGCATTACTGCATTGGCATTCTTGAGTAGTTGAAGTGGGATTTTGGAAACATCGTACATATTATCCTGTCCGGTTACAAGTAATATCCAAAAAAACAGGACAGACAATAAAAATAATTTTTTTACTATATGTGATTTCATATTAATTGGCTTGGATAATAATCGGTTCAGATTGCTTTTTAATAATTTGATTATAGAATTCCTTTAGTGCTGGATATTCATTTTGTAAATATACTGCCTTATCAACATCTATTTTACACATGATATTTATTGTATTTGCAAAATTTGAAATGCTATATATAAATTTAGCTGACTTATCGGGAAGGCTCATATTAACACTTTCAGGTAATTCTATAATAGAAAAATTTTCTGGGATTGTCAGCTTAATAATAAAACTTTTACAAAATGGATAGACAAAATCAACCGGATAAACACGTTCTTCAATTTTAAATAAGTTTTCTTTCATCTGATCATATAGCATAGGGTTTATATAGATTTTCTCATTTAAAACCATGACCTGATTGTCAATCTTTACCTCTTGTTCAATTTTAACAGGTTCATAAATATCATCAACAGATTCCATCTTTGTATCAATAATTTTTAATCCTGGCTTGTCTGATTTATAATCATCCAGATAATCATCCAAATCCGCAAATTCCTCATAATCCTTCCTGAAACGGTAAGCCCCATAATCTATATATTTGTGGCTGATTTTTCCAGCTAAACTAAATTCACTATCCATTTGTAAATCATAATAGGTTATCCTCTCATCAATTTTATCGGTTTTCAGTTTGATCCAATCTGATTTACGTTCGTCAATTATTCTGCCTTCATCGTTCATGCAGCGCTTTGGCAGCATTCCAAATGGTATCAATTCATCCGTTGCGTCTAACAAATAACTGATGCTATCTGATATTACATTGGCGATAACATAATTTAGTTTATTGATACTTGGATTGGCTCTCGAAAGTCTGCCATTGTTTCGAGTACTTATAGCAACGGGGTAAACCTCAAAATCAAGCCTTTTCAATAATTGAATTAAGATAAGATTTATATCAGCAGAATTGCCAGTTTCTTCCTTATAAGGTACTTGCAAATTTATACTGGAAATATACTTACTGTTTCGTTCATTCCATTTTACCTTTTTCGCATGTTCAAAAGCAGCAATTAATCTTTCCTCCTCAGTAGAATAATTCCTTTCAATTTCATCGGTTACCTTTTTTAAATAATGGTCAGCTCTTAGAGGTACTCCGAAATATTTACTTTCCCTTAAATTTTCACAAATAACCTTCCAGGAAGACGCAATTGATTTAAAATATAATCTTTCAGGAATTCGTATTTCCTGAATATCAAATTCAAATTTTGTGAGATAGTTTTCAACTGACCTGATATAGGGTTCAGGTTTAAACGCAGGCACATCAATAGCCACCCATCTCGTTGTTGTAATTATGTCTATAGGTTCATATCCAAAATAATTCTTCTGGTACGTGATATAAGGACTTCTTTCAACAATTAATTCACTCCACTTAACAGGAATTCTTTGTTGAAATCTCCAGGTTCGGGGCATACCAAAATGAGAAAATTCCAAATCGATGACAGATCCAACCTTTACATCTGGCATCGCTATCCTGATTGCGTAATAGTCTTCGGTAATTCTCTCTTCAAATATAGATTCCCCTCTTAATTTTTCTGTAACAATTTCACCATCCACCAAATTATATGTCTTACCCCTGATATCCGTTTTATTATAAAAGTAAAAAAATTTATCAGCATAACTATAACCTTCTTTATTAAGGATTTTTAAACGTACAATCCTTTTAAATCTGAAATTTTGGATGGAAAACAGACCATAATCACACAAAACTACCGCAGGAGCTGTTGAATCATGATCATAATATTTCATCTCCAATTCTGAAATATCAACTTTCCCAAATTTAATGGGTGCCTTTTGTGCCGAGGCATCAAAAACTGTCAATACTAATATAAATAAAGGGAAACTTCTCGAACCAATCATTTTGATTTTTAGAAAAAAGGAATGAATTGACAACCAATTGCTTTTTGTAAATAGGGACATAATTTTACAGATTTTTATTGTGTGTGTAATTCAAAAGTTTACTGCATTTAATATTCAAAATTAAGACAAAATTTGGTCTATCAAAAAATATTACCAGAATAATCTTATTACCTAATATGTAAAACTGGTTAACTATATAAAGGAAGAGAAATGGCTGTTTGATGATCTGAATCCAAGCCAGGAAAGCAAAGAAAAGAGGTTGGTATCAGAAAAAAAGAGTCAACGGAAAAAGCCGGATTTTGAATAATGAAATCCTGACTCAAATTTTACATCTTTTCAGCACACAATTTTGCACTAAAAAATTCTCTGTTCATCCGTGCAATGTTGGTTACTTTGATCCCTTTCGGGCAAACGGCTTCACAAGCATAAGTATTTGTACAGTTACCAAAACCAAGTTCATCCATTTTAGCTACCATGGCCTGAACCCTTTCTACAGCCTCCACCTTACCTTGTGGGAGCAAAGCAAACTGAGAAACCCTGGCCGATACAAACAACATTGCCGAAGCATTTTTACAGGCTGCAACACAAGCACCACAGCCAATACAACTTGCCGAATCAAATGCTTCGTCAGCCTTTTCTTTATTAATTAAAACCGCATTTGAATCCTGGGCCGAACCTGCATCTATGGAAATAAAGCCACCGGCTGCAATTATTTTATCAAATGCATTTCTATCAACAATCAAGTCTTTCATCACAGGAAATGCCCTTGAACGCCAGGGTTCAACCACAATAGTCTGGCCTTCTTTGAATGACCGCATGTGCAACTCACAAGTTGTACTTTTCTCACCAGGCCCATGAGGTATTCCGTTTATATATAAACTACAGCACCCACAAATACCTTCACGGCAATCGTGCTCAAATGCAACGGGTTCATCACCTTCTATTATCAGTTTAGTATTCAATGCGTCAAGCATTTCAAGAAATGACATTTCGGGTGAAACATTATCCAAATTATAGTTTACAAATTTACCCTTTGCTTTAGCATTTTTTTGACGCCAGATTTTTAGTTTTATAATCATTAGTTTTATCGTTAATTATTTCAAAGTAGCCAACTATTTATTCTCACACAGAACTCACAGATTTTCGCAGACTTGTCTTCAGTGGTTTTCTGTGAATTCTGTTGTGATTAAAAGTTACTTATAATCCCTTTCCTTCACTTCAACAAACTCATAATTCAAGTCCTCCTTGTGCAATTTTGGTTCCTGCACACCTCCCTTATATTCCCAAACCGAAACATAAGAATAGTTAGCATCATCACGTTTTGCTTCGCCGGTGTCGGTCTGGCTTTCTTCCCTGAAATGGGCGCCACACGATTCACCTCGGTTTAAACCATCTGTTACTATCAGTTTTGCCAAACCAAAATAATCAGCTACTCTTCCTGCTTTTTCAAGTTCCTGGTTAATTTCATCATTTGTACCGGGTACTTTCACATCTTTCCAAAATTCTTCTTTCAATTCATCAATTAATTTGAGAGCTT
>JAUVJI010000115.1 GCA_030596605.1 Bacteroidales bacterium | reverse complement strand
TAAAAATTGAGTACAAATAACAATATTCGTGTTTATTAGAAAGACTGCTGTTATACACAAGTCGTAAAAAAAATAAATGAATTAAAATTATTAACTTTGGAGAAAGATTAACGAAATGGATATTCAAACAAAAAAGCTGCATTTTGTTCAGGAATTTTTAAGACTTAAGGACGAAAGCCTTATTGACAAGCTGAATAATTTATTAAAGAAAGAAAGAAAGAAAAAAATCGAAAAGGAATTAAAACCCTTTAGTAAAAAAGAATTCAATGATTTAATTGACAATGCGGAATCTGACTCAAAAAATGGAAGACTAACATCGGCAAGGGAACTTAAAAATGAAATTGATTCATGGAATTAAGGGTATTTTGGACAGATACAGCAAGATTTCAACTTGAGGATATATTTGATTATTATAAAAATGCAGCAAGTTTAAAAATAGCCAGAAAACTCGTTAATCATATCATCGACAGAACAATTCAATTAGAACAGAAACCTAATAGTGGACCAAAAGAACCATTACTTTCCAACAGAAAATTCGAATACAGATATTTAGTAGAAGGCAATTATAAAATCATTTATTGGATTGAGAATAATTACATCATAATAGCAACAGTTTTTGATTGTAGGCAGAATCCTGAAAAAATGAAGAATATATAAACGCCCAGTATATAAAAATGAGTTGTATTTAATAAAAATGAAGAAAATGAAAAAAAGTATAAAATTCTTAAGCTACAGTTTAATAACTCTTTTCGCCCTGTTGGTATGCGCCGGTACAAATGCGCAAACAACCAAAAAAGTAAAAGTCAACGAACATACTTTTGGAGCTATTGAGGCTCGTCACATTGGCCCAGCCACCATGAGCGGTCGTATTGCTTCATTGGATGCTGTTCAAAGTGACCCAAGGATAATTTATGCCGGTACCGCAAGTGGTGGTTTATGGAAAACAACCAATGGCGGTGTTAAGTTCAAAGCAATTTTTGATAAGTATAACCAATGTATTGGAGCCGTGACCATTGATCAGGATCACCCGGATACTGTTTGGGTTGGAACCGGCGAAACATGGATCAGGAACAGTGTGGGTGAAGGTGATGGTATTTACAGGACTTATGACGGTGGTGAGAACTGGAAAAAGATGGGACTTGATGAAACGGAGCGCATTGGAAAGATAATTATCCATCCAAAAGATCCAAATACTATTTATGTAGCTGCTTTGGGACATTTGTGGAATGCCAATACAGAACGTGGCGTTTATAAAACAACTGATGCTGGTGAAACCTGGGAAAGGATCCTATACATTGATGAAAATACTGGATGCGCTGATCTTGCCATTGATCCTGAAAATCCTGACATTTTGTATGCGGCCATGTGGGAATTCAGGAGATTTCCGTACTTTTTCAATTCGGGTGGGCCGGGAAGCGGTCTTTATATAAGCAGGGATGGCGGACAGGAATGGAATAAAGTTGATGATGGAATGCCTGATGGCACTCTTGGCAGAATTGCAGTAAATGTTTCACCGGTTGATCCGAATATTGTTTATGCCCTGGTTGAGTCTGAAAAATCATCATTGTACCGGTCTGAGGATAAGGGCAAATCATGGAAGATGGTCAATGAAACACCTTCAATGGGTCACCGCCCATTTTATTTCTCAATGATCGTTCCTGATCCTGTGGACACAAACAGGGTTTACAAACCGGGATATTCATTGATCGTTAGTGAAAATGGAGGAAAAAACTTCAGAGGAACTTTTATTACAGGTGGCCGCGTTCATGGTGATTTTCATCCGCTTTGGATAAGTGAGAAAGATAACAATTTGATGTACCTGGGAACCGATGGTGGATTATATGTTTCAAACGATAAAGGCAGTTCATGGAGATTTATTCGCAATCTTCCTGTATCACAGTTTTATCATGCATCAGTCGATAATAAAAAGCCATACAATGTTTACGGTGGCTTGCAGGATAATGGTTCATGGATGGGTCCGTCAAAAAGTCCGAGTGGTATCCAGAACCGAAATTGGACCAGTTTGGGAGGTGGTGATGGTTATTATGTTTTCCCGGATAAATATGATGAAAATATCGTTTACTGGCAATACCAGGGTGGAAATATCAAACGCCGGTTTATGGATACCAGGGAATCAAAAGATATCAAACCTTATGAAGAAGAAGGAGAAGTAAAACTTCGGTTTAACTGGAACACGCCTGTAGCCTTTAGTCCGACAAGAGATATTATGTATGTTGGCTCTCAATACTTGTATCGATCAGAAAATAAAGGGGATTCATGGAAAAGGATTTCTCCGGATCTCACAACCAATGATCCGGAAAAACAAAAACAAGAAGAAACCGGGGGTATAACCATTGATAATTCAACCGCTGAAAATCACTGTACAATTTATACCATCAGTGAATCACCAGCAAATCCTGAAATAATCTGGGTAGGGACCGATGATGGTAATCTTCAGATTTCAAAAAATGGAGGAAAAAATTGGGATAATGTAGTTTTAAATGTTCCCGACCTGCCGGCTAGCACATGGATTTCAAATATTTCAGCCAGCCTCGTTGATGCAGGTAAAGCCTATGTTACTTTCGATGGACACAGAGCAGGCGACAAACAACCTTATTTGTACAAAACAACCGATTTTGGTGAATCATGGATTTCTCTCGTAGATGATAATATAAAAGGTTGGTGTTACAAAATGATCGAGGACACGGAAAATCCAAACCTTTTATTCCTTGGTACAGAATTGGGATTGTTTGTATCCATTGATGGAGGTCTTGTTTGGTCACAATTCAAAGGAAAACTTCCCAATGTTTCAGTTCGTGACCTGGTGATACAGGAAAGAGAAAATGACCTGGTATTAGGAACACATGGCAGGGGAATTCTTATAATCGATGATATTACACCTTTACGTCAGCTAAGTGAAGAAGTGCTACAGCAAGATGTGGCTTTTCTGGAATCAAGACCATATGAGTTGGGTTATCTTGGCTGGGAAATGGGTTTAACCGGTGATGATGAATTTGTCGGTTCCAATCCTCGCGGATCATCCATTATCTCATATTATCTTAAAAAACGTTACATTTTCGGGGATATGCTCATCGAAATTTATAATGACAAGGGTGAAAAAATAAAAGAGCTGCCTGCCGGAAAACGAAAGGGAATAAACCGGGTACCCTGGTATATGCGCATGAAAGCTCCTAAAGTTCCGAGTTCTCCGTTGCTTGCCTTCAGGGCAATGTACGGACCAACCTATCCTCCGGGAGAATATACAGCTAAAATTGTTAAAGGTGATAAAACCTATGAAGGAAAAATAAATGTTGTATACGATGAAACAATTCCTCACACTGTAGCAGAGAGGGATGAGCGATTGACAACTCTAATGGAAGCATACAATTTGCTTGAAGACATGGCATTCCTTGATAAGCAGGTAACGGATATTGGTGAACAGGCAAAAGAAAAAGCAACAAAAGCCAATAATAAAACAACCGGTAAAAAGCTTTCCACTCTTTCTGAAGTTATGGAAAAATTACATAAGGAGCTTGCAGCTACAATTGTAACCAGCGCTATTACGGGGGAACAAAAATTAAGGGAAAAGATCGGTGATATTTATAGCGCTGTTTTAAGCTACCAGGGAAAACCTACACAATCACAGGTTGACAGGTTGGCCAATCTTTTAAAACAGGTGAGTGAAAAGAGGGCTTCTATTGATAAAATAATCAAAAAAGATTTACCGAATTTAGAGGCTCAACTTGCAAAAGAAGAAATAGAACCTTTCAAAATTATTACGAAAGAGGAATTTTTAGAAGAGGATAAATAGTAATTGTTCATTAGATTATTTGCCACGAATGCACTAATTTTTTCGAATTTTTCAAACTAGTTCTTTTTAATTCATGAATTCGTGGCTTTCTATATTTATTCGTACCCAGGGCTGTTCAATTCTAAAAAATGATATTTGGATTTTTCTCTGTGTAACTCTGTGCTTCTTAGTGTAGCTCTGTGGTATAGCTATTTCACTTCCAAAGGAATGCCCTTGGCAAAAGTGCCACAAAGTTTCTCAAAGAGAATTTCGAATTTCACTTAAACCATTGAATTTTATTATTTTACATTTATTGCAGTATATTTAGTTGGTTAGAATTGAACAGCCCTGTATTCGTACCTATAATATTTCTTTTTCTCAATTATTATTAGTATCTTAGGCGAATAATTCAAAAAAGTGAAAAGAAAATTACGAGCCATAGTACTTGAAGACGACAGGTTAAGCCAGGAACTTTTATCATCAGTATTAAAATTAAGGGGTTATGAAGTGTATACTTACGATAATCCATCCATATGTCCCTTACAAAGATCTCCCGAATGCAGATGTACCGAGGATGAAAGGTGCACTGATATTTTAATGTCCGATCTCAATATGCCACTTGTGTCAGGATTGGAATACATCCAGAACCAGCGAATTAAAGGTTGTAAGTGTAAAACAGTAGCTCTTGTATCAGCCGAGATAACATACAGTGTTGAACAAAAAGCCAAAAGACTGGCATGCCAACTTTTTCCAAAACCGGTTAATATCAAGGAAATTTTCGGTTGGCTCGATGATGTTGAAAAAAATCTTGATCACAATGTAAATCTTACCAACTGGTTTGCCTGTTAGTCAATATTTCATTTAAAAGTAATCTTACCACATGTAAAAAAAACCCGGATCTTATGACCCAGGTTTTCAATATTAAATTATTACTTCTTCTTTAAATAGCCTCAGTTTCAACAATCTTTGCCAGCAAATCAGCATAAGGAACAAATAGGTAATCCTTACCTTCAAACTTCATTTCAGTACCTGAGTATTTTTTATAAATAACAACATCACCGGCTGAAACACCGGGATTTTCAATATTCCCAAGCGCTACGACCCTGGCCATCTGCGGTTTTTCTTTTGCAGAGTCAGGAATAATTATTCCGCTTGCTGTTTTTGTTTCTGTAAACTCCTCTGTTATTTCAAGAAGTACATTTTCATTCAATGGTTGTAATTCTTTCATCTCTATTAATTTTCGATTTATATTTAATTTAATTATTTTCCTACAATCAATTCTATCCTTATTGTATGCCCAACAGGTTATTGATCCTTGTTTTATCAAACCCGACAATCATTTGACCATTAATATCGGTTTGAGGTACGCCCATTTGTCCACTTTTCCTTTGCATTTCCCGGGCAGCATTTTGATCACGGGAAACATCAACTTCGGTGTATCTGACACCATGCTTCTTCAAATGGGTTTTTATTGTTGTACACCACGAACAAGAGGGTGTAGTATAAACTTTTACACGTTTCTGAGGTTTATCTGTATCCGCCACCTTAGCTGAATAGATAGCATTTTCGAAAAATGATTTATAAAATCCGGACTCATGACAACCTTTCAGTACATTCACAAACCCACCTTTTGCAAATTCCAGCATTGCTGGTACAGATGTAATGGAATATTTCTCGTGTATATCCCTGACATTTGTAACGTCTGCCATTAATATATCAACTGCTGCATCCTTGTTTTCAATTTTTTTAAGATTTTTTAAAGAGCACTCACTTTGCTCCGATCCTTTTTTATAAAGTAATAAAAAGGCCCTGTCCTTATCTTTTATATTAGCAACCAATTCGCTGTAGGATTGAATTTCTTTTGAAGTCATAATGTAAATTTTTTTCCACTAATCAATTAACATGCCATCTCAAAAACAAAACAAAAAAGGAAAATCTTTCACCTTTTTAAGTGTCAATATGACATTATTAAAATCAAAAGATCTAAAACAAAGCTAAAAGAATATTACTTTTGATTTAATTTTACAACTTATCAGGAATCAGCAAATAAGAAATTTATGGAAAAGAATACAGGCAATCAATTGACCACCTTTACAAAAGTATCGATAATCGTAAATACCTTAATTTTTGGTATTACCGGAATTGTTTATCTCATTAATGGTAGTAACTATATAGGTATAATTCT
Source organism: Bacteroidales bacterium (assembly GCA_030596605.1). Lineage (GTDB taxonomy): Bacteria > Bacteroidota > Bacteroidia > Bacteroidales > JAADJA01 > JAADJA01. The sequence continues at coordinate 8,685 of JAUVJI010000115.1, read as the reverse complement.
ACTGGCAGCAGGATTTACGAATGTTGTTTCACTTCTTCTGGTCTTTAGCAAGAAAAACATGTTTTACATGGTTTTGAATTTTCTGTACGCTGCAGTTTCAATACTTGTTTGTGTTGATTTTCTGTTTAAGGACAGTAAATACATCGCCATTGTCTGGCTTGTTATAGCTCTTTATTACCTGATAACAGGCTTTATTTTACTGATGAGAATTAATAAGGGTAAAAAGGAAACTCCAACAGAATCTTAGAGTTTACTTTGTGACTAAAGTTCTCTATTCAAAGATAACATGTTCTTCTTTTTTAACTTCCTGATTATAAAATTCTTTTCTATTTTTGCGAACCTTTTGGGAAATTGGTTGAATTGGTTGAATTGGTTGAATTGGTTGAATTTGGATATTAGGAAATTGTGATTGTTTATTGAGGATTTTTATAATTCGTAACTCATAACCCGCTATCTCGTGACAAAAAAGAATGCAGAACCAGGTTAAAATAAAAAACAAGAAAGCTTATTTCGAATATTTTATCTCCGAGAAATATACGGCTGGTATACAATTATTGGGAACGGAGATAAAATCCATCAGGACGGGAAAAGTAAGCCTGGCCGAATCTTATTGTACTTTTAAAGGAGATGAATTTTTTGTAATCAATATGCACATTGCCGAATATCAATACGGAACGCATTACAATCATGAACCAAAGCGGGACAGAAAATTATTGCTCACCAAACGTGAGTTAAGAAAACTGGGAATTAAGATCAAGGAAAAAGGATTTACCGTAATCCCGACATTTTTATTCATCAATAAAAAAGGATTGGCCAAACTTGAAATTGGTGTAGCCAGAGGGAAAAAACTGTACGATAAAAGAGAAACCATCAAACATAAAGATACCCAAAGAGACCTGGAAAGAAACAGGTATTAATATATTCAAACAGAAGAGGTCTGTTAAATTTTGTTAAAATGTTTTTTATAAAGTTGTAAAGTATCAATTTGATTACTTTTTTTGCAAAAAATTTAAACTATGGATATAGTTGTAGAAAATCTAACTAAAAAGTATGGAGCCCAACGGGCCGTTGACGACATTTCATTCAGAGTAAAAACAGGAGAAATTCTTGGATTTTTAGGTCCCAATGGTGCAGGTAAAACAACCACTATGAAGGCCATAACTACTTTCCTGACACCCAATGAAGGTGATATTAAAGTAGGAGAATTTTCAATTCATGACCAGCCGGAGGATATTAAAAAAAATATTGGATATCTCCCGGAGAACAATCCCTTATACAGCGAGATGCCGGTGATTGATTATCTCAAGTTCGTTGCTGAGTTGCAAGGAATTGAAAAATCCAAGACCAGGGACAAAATCCTGGAGATGATAAATGTGTGTGGACTTGAAGGGGAAAAACATAAAAAAATCGGTGAACTTTCGAAAGGATATAAACAGCGTGTGGGATTGGCCCAGGCGTTGATCCACGATCCGAAAGTTCTGATCCTTGATGAACCGACTGCCGGGCTTGACCCAAACCAGATTGTTGAAATTCGTGAGCTCATTAAGACAATCGGGAAGGAGAAAACTGTAATCCTAAGTTCACACATCCTTGCCGAGGTTGAGGCAACTTGCGACAGGATATTAATTATTAATAAAGGTAAAATTGTCGCTGACGGCACCTCCGGTGATTTGAGGAAACAATCGGAAGGAAAAGAAATATTGAAAATTAAGATTGAAGAAGGTGATAAAAATGAAATTTTCAAAGCACTGCAGGATGTAGGTTCTGTTGGGGTTGTTGATTTTGCTAAGAATAATGAAAATGCTTTTGAAATTCAAAGCAAACCGGAAGTATCTTCTAAAAAAGACATTTTTAAGTTGTGTGTAAAAAACAAATGGGTTTTAACCGAGATGATACCTGTGGAGACTAAACTTGAAGATGTTTTCCGAGAGCTTACAATTAATTAATGTGGAAATAATAAGCATATTTACCGCCATTGTTAAATCATCTCAAATACGTTAATATTTAACTATTTTTAATTCATCATAAAATTAAACATTCAAAACTATAAGAAATGAAAGCGATATGGATAATATCAAAGCGTGAACTCCACTCCTTTTTTGATTCGTTGATGGCCTATATTATGTTGATTGCATTTTTAGGTTTCAGCGGATTTTTCACCTGGCTGTTTGGTGCTGATATCTTTTTTGTAAAACAGGCAAGTCTCCAGTCATTTTTCAGCATTGCTTACTGGACTTTGTTCTTTTTTATCCCTGCACTAACCATGCGGCAGTTTGCTGAAGAGAACAGGGCGGGCACCATTGAGTTATTATTAACAAAACCTGTAAGCGACTGGCAAGTGGTACTGGGTAAGTTTCTATCAACCTTAGTATTGATTTTAATTGCCCTTGTTTTAACGCTGCCCTATTACATTACGGTTGCCAGCCTGGGCCCCATTGATCATGGTGCGGTTTGGTCAGGCTACCTTGGATTAATATTGATGAGCGCAGCCTATATCAGCATCGGTATTTTTACCAGCAGCGTGTCGAACAATCAAATTGTCAGTTTCCTGTTAGCACTGTTTATCGGCATCTTTTTCCAGATAATCTTTTCAATGCTTTCGAGCAATTTTACTGGGCTTATCGGAGAGGTACTCAACTTTTTAAGTGTTTCTACTCACTTCGATTCGATCTCCAGAGGAGTGATAGATACAAAAGACCTGTTATTCTTCTTCTCCTTAATATTCCTTGGATTGATATTAACTGAGGCCAACATTGCGAAAAAAAGACTTTAACAATTAAACCTGAAAAGAAAATATTAATAAGATGAAAAACAAAAAATCAATAACAACGCAGATTTTATTAATCCTCGCTGTTCTAATCGTGATTAATGTATTATCGGAGAGATTTTTCTTCAGGCTTGATTTCACTGCCGATCAAAGGTATACCTTGAGCAAAGCGACAAAAAATATCCTGAAACAATTAGACGAACCTGTAACGGTAACTGCTTATTTTACTGAGGATCTTCCACCTGATCTGGCTACAACCAGAAGAGATTTTAAAGATCTTTTGATAGAGTATGCCAACATTTCAAAAGGCAATGTATTGTATGAATTTATTAATCCTAACAAAGATCAGGAATCGGAACAAAAGGCATTTCAAGCCGGAGTTCAGCCCGTATTGGTAAGCACGCGAGAAAAAAATGAGGCTACTCAGAAAAAAGTCTTTATGGGAGCAGTGGTGCAAATGGGAGAGGAAAAAGAAGTGATACCATTTATGCAACCGGGAGCTGCCATGGAGTATTCGCTTTCAACAAGCATTAAAAAATTGTCAGTATCTGAAAAACCAGTAATCGGTATAATACAGGGGCATGGCGAACCTTCACTCAATGCAATGAACCAGGTAATGCAATCCCTAACTATCCTATACCAGATAGAGCCTGTTAATCTTGATGACGCGGAGGCAAATCTGAGTAAATATAAAACCATCGCCATTGTTGGACCAAAAGATACCATTCCTGATTTCCATTTTGCAATTCTGGATAATTACCTTGCACAGGGAGGTAATTTATTTATTGGAATAGATCGTGTAGAAGGCGACCTTTCAACAGTACAGGGCAAATCAATTGAAACCGGATTGGAAATATGGCTCAGTGAAAAAGGTCTTGTGGTTGAAAACAATTTTGTTGTTGATGCCAATTGCGGAAGTGTGGGTGTACAACAAAGACAGGGCATGTTTAATTTTACAACAAATGTCAGGTTCCCATTCCTTCCCATTATTGTAAATTTTGCTGATCATCCTGTAACAAAAGGGTTGGAACAGGTATTATTCCCTTTTACCAGTTCCATAACCTACACCGGCGATACAACCAACCATTTTATGGCCATTGCCCAAACATCGGATAAATCAGGGACGCAGTCAACGCCTTTATATTTTGATGTAAATAAGAAATGGAATGATAATGATTTCCCATTGTCCAAATTAACGGTTGGCGCCATACTGACAGGTAATTTAGCAGGAAATAATGAATCCAGTATCGTATTATTCTCTGATGGTCAGTTCCCGGTAAACGGTGAAGGTCAAAGGGCACAGCAACTTGCACAAGATAATGTAAGCTTAATGGTCAATTCTATTGATTGGTTATCTGACGATACAGGATTAATCGACTTAAGAACCAAAGGTGTTACTTCAAGGCCGCTGGATCAGATTGAGGATGGAAGAAAGGTTTTCTTGAAATGGTTGAATTTCTTGTTGCCGATTATCCTGATATTGATCTATGGAATAATTCGCATGCAGCGCCGAAGAAATCTCAGGGTGAAGCGGATGGAAGAAGGATATGTATAGATGTACGATTTACGAAATTTGAATTAAAATTTTAAAAAATAGAACAATGCTTTCAAAATTTTTAAATACCAAAACATTAATAATTTTATTAGTCATACTGGCGGGGATTTACCTGATATCAAAACTGACTGAGAAAGAAGACAGGTCCTTTAAAAGTGAAATGGTATCCATCGATAGTACCGATGTTACTAAAATCGTTATCATCCCCAAACTGGGTGGTGAAGGAAAAGAAGTAACTTTTACCAAAACAGGGATGGAATGGAAACTGGAATCGGAAGGCAAATCTTATAAACCGGATGCTTCTGCCATAAAAAACATTTTAGGGGAATTAATACGGATGAAATCGGAACGCGTTGCAGCCACAAATGATTCAAAGTGGGCTGAATTTGAAGTTTCGGATTCAACAGGAACCAGGATTAAATTATATAAGGAAAAGAAAATGATTGCCGACCTGTTTGTTGGTAAATTCAATTATTCTCAGCCCAAAGGTCCCCAGAATCAGTACCAGCAGAACCGGGGAAAAATGTCGACTTATGTACGGCCTGCCGAAGATGATGAAGTATATGTTGTAGATGGTTTTATTAAAATGAGCATACAGGCAAATGTTGATACATACAGGGATAAAACATTGTGTGCAGTGCAAAAAGAAGACCTGACTAAAATTACTTTTAATTACCAGGGCAACAATAATTTTGTTCTTAATAAAGAGGCTGACAAATGGTTCCTCAATGGTCAGGAAACAGATTCAACCCTTACTGATAAATATTTAAATAAATTGGCGCGGGTAACAAGCTCCAATTTTATTGATGATGTTGAGCCTTTAAGCAATACACCATCGCATACTATGCTGATTGAAGGTAACAATATTTTGCCCATTGAGATCAAAGCTTTTCCGGCTGATACAGTGAATCAATTTGTCGTTACATCTTCACGTGTACCTGATACAAAATACAGTGGTGCAAAATCAGGCTTATTTGAACGTGTATTTATAAACTGGGATGAATTCTTTCCTTTGCCAGAAACTGAAGAATAAACATAAATTCAATAATAAATAACAATTAATCCCTTGCTCTACAGTGAGGGATTTTTTTGTATCATTGCTTAACGTTTAACAATTGCATATGTATCTTTCAAAGCCAATTAAACCGACGGACACAGTATTCCTAGGCGACAGCCTGACCGAAAGTTTTGACCTGCAAAAACATTTTGGGCGCGATGATCTGCGAAATCGTGGAATGAGTGGCAACATGACCGAGCATGTATTGTTCAGACTTGAGGAGATCACAAATGCAAAACCCAAAAATGTTTTCCTGATGATTGGCATCAACGACCTTTACCAGGATATGGATTTTGAAAAGGTAATTTCAAACATTGAAACCATTATCTTAGAGATCAGAACAAAAACTCCGGAAACAAAATTACTCGTTCAAAGTATTTTACCTGTAAATGAAGATCGCCTGTTGATTGACAATCACATCAACAAAAAAATTTACCAAGTGAATAACAGGATCAGGAATATTTGCAGTGATACGAAAATCTCTTTCATCGATATTCACCCCGACTTCCTGAATGAAACAGGACAAATGGATGTGCAATACACTTACGATGGTGTTCATCTAACCAAGGCAGGTTACATCCTTTGGGCTGAACTTCTTCAGAAGTATTTAGCAGATTAAATTTTATGACTCTATAACTCTTTAATACAATTGTGATTCAAAATCTCTCATAATCTATCGAAAGCAGTTCACGCAAAGCACGCAAAGAAATTATGAATAACAACTTTTCGATCTTAGCGAAAAAACTTTGCGGCCTCTGCATGGAAATTTTTTATTACCAATCATTATTAACTCCCTTTTTTCATAATTAAAATCTTATTGTTAACAAGTTTTAACAAGGTTGCTGATTTCGTGTGTATGCTTTTATATAATTTTATGCGAAAATCCGCTTATGCCTCTTACGCAACGCAAAAGAAAAAAACGCAGAAAAAAAATCCGTTATTCCAAGCTTACCTTTAAACTCTCCATTAAACAAAAAAAGTCTCTCGAAAATTATTGCCGTGCCCGCCAAACAACACCCACCAAACTGATCAAAAAATCAATCAAACGGTATATCAATGGATTTGATAAAACAGTACCGGATGAATATTACGTTACTGAGAATCAGTTAGAGTTATTTGAAGAGAAAGAGAATTGATTAGAGTATTTAGTACTTAGATATTAGTATTTATGCCGTAGGCATCCCTTCGGGAGACTTTATTAAGACTGATAACAATCAATTTGATAGCGTAGATTCATATGGTGTCCGATTCAAAATAGAACGTCCAAGGGTTACTTCATCTGCGTATTCCAGTTCATCCCCAATGGCTACTCCCCTGGCTATTGTGGTTATTTCTACATTCAGGTCTTTTAATTTCTTATAGATATAAAAATTGGTAGTATCACCTTCTATGGTAGTTGACAGGGCCATGATCACTTCTTTGATATTGCCATTTGAGACTCTGTTAATGAGAGAATCAATATTCAGGTCATTGGGACCGATACCATCCATGGGTGAGATGATACCGCCAAGAATATGATAAACACCGGTGTATTGTCCAGTGTTCTCAATGGCCATCACATCCCTGATATCCTCAACAATACAAATGGTTTCTTTATTGCGCTTTGGATTGGCACAAATTTCACAAACTTCTGAATCGGAGATATTAAAACATTCGCTGCAAAACATGATCTCATCCCTCATTTTTATGATAGCATTGCCAAGTGATTCGGCAACAACCTTTTCCTTTTTTAACAAGTGTAGTGCAAGCCTTAATGCCGTTTTTTTTCCAATGCCTGGCAAACGAGAAAGTTCATTCACAGCATTTTCAACCAGTTTAGAAGAATATGAGTTCATTAATAATTATTAATTGTTTCTTAAATTCTAATCAAAAGAAGATTTAAATATTTTTTTTGCGCTCCTTTGCGCATTACTTTGCGTGACTTTGCGGTTTAACTAAAAAATATCAAAAATTAATACAAAATTTCTCTACAAATCTACTTCAAATTAATCGTCCGGTTAAATAAATTGTTTAGTTTTACGTTTTGATGAACACAAATTAATTGTCAATATTTTATGCGAATCAAGTTGCTGATTTTAGGAGCATCCCTTTTTGTTTCCGGATTAATACTGGCTCAAACTGAATCTGATACGATCAATCAAAATGATGAAAACGGATTGAAGCAGGGCTATTGGAAAAAGTACAATGAAAGCGGGATGCTGAAATATGAAGGTTATTTCATTAACGATTTACCTGATGGTGAATTTACTTATTATTATCCTGATGAATTGGTTAAAGCCCGTTCATTTTATTACGATGAAGGTAAAAAATCCATCACCACCACCTATCATTATTCCGGTAAAATAATGACAGAAGGATTTTACAATGAAAAAGAAAAAGACAGTTTATGGAAATATTTTAATATGGATGGAATCCTTTTAAAAGAAGAGTTTTACAAGGATAAAATGAAGCATGGTAATTGGATCACCTTTTATGAAGATGGGCAGGTAGCGGAAATTGTGGAGTGGAAAGTAGATTTAAGAGATGGCCAATGGAAACAATATTTTCCTGATGGAACGCTGAAACTTGAAGGTGCTTATGTCGCAGATGAAAAGCAAGGAGAATTCAATTATTACTTCTTAACCGGAAGACTCAATATCGCCGGGCATTATGACAAGTCTTACAAAACAGGAGAATGGATATACCTGAATGAAAATAGCCGGGTTATTAAAAAGGAGCTATATGAAAACGGGAAGTTGATTAAGGAAGATAGTTTCGATGAAGAATAGAAATCCCAGATCATGATAAAACAAGAATTAATACAAGCGCTGGAACTGGATGAAGCCGGGGAATGGGATGAAGCTCACAGCATCGTGCAGGAATATTCTACGCCGGAAGCCAATTGGATACATGCTTATTTACACCGGAAAGAAGGTGACCGAAGTAATGCCATGTACTGGTATTCAAGAGCAAATAGGGAATTCCCAAAAATAAGCCTGGAAATGGAATGGAAAATTATCTTCGGGTTTGTTGAGAAAATGCAATTGTAGATTCATGGCTAGAGCTATCTATCTGTCCCCAATACAGTCAAACTTCCTTTCTTGGTTTGTTTCCGGTTTTCAGGGCCATAGTATTCCAGTATCCAATAATATGTCCCCTCCGATACATATTTGCCATTTCGTTTTCCATCCCAACCGGCCTCAAAATCACTCGACTCCCAAACCTTTTCGCCCCAGCGGTTGAAGACCATGATATTATGCTGATTAATACCTTGCCAATTATCGGGATCAGGCTGGAAATAATCATTGTCTCCATCTCCATTCGGGG
>JAUVJI010000135.1 GCA_030596605.1 Bacteroidales bacterium | reverse complement strand
CCTTTGTTTTTGTGTTTTTGAGCATACACCTAAATAGGTGAAAAAACACGAGACCTGCAAGTGATTGCAGGTCTTATTTTTCAACAACTTATCGTTTACTATTAATAATTCCTTGCGGAATTAAGGTAGCGATGCACATGGTCAAACTTCATTTACAAATTGCAATTTTCTTCGAACAAAAGTTATTGGAAAAATAAAACACTTAGAAGCTGAGGATTGTAATTTTATTTCTTCTTATATGTATATTTATAAGCACTCGGGAACTGCTATTATTCATAACTGTTTATTTGATAATCAAAATTTTTTAACAGGAAATGTCTCAGCAATTTATCTTTCAAGTTATAAGGAATTTTCTATTGATGGATGCACTATAAAAAATTATCCAAATAACGGTATTTCCTTATCTAATTGTGATGTATCTTCTTACTTTGATCAGATTATTTCAAACAATTGGATATATAATAATGGAAATGCTGGAATAAATTCATTTCTAAGTTTCGTTCAAATAATTGATAATCCATCAATTTCGAACAATAATTATGGCATAATATCTAACAACAATAGTAATGTTTTTATTGAAGGAAATTATAATGCTCATTTTTTATATGAGACCAGTCAAAAAATAAAAAATAATAATATAAACCAATTAATAGCTTCCTCAAATAGTTTTCCATATTGGATAAAATGGAATGCTATTTATGATGATGACACAGAACAACCACTAGTTGTTTGTAGTAGTGAGTCAGAAAAAGACTTATTTGATATTACTTTTAATGCTTGGGGAGATTTATTTAATCCAGAGTTACCACATAATTATTTTTCTCCAATTGATTATTATACTTGGATTCCTTTCTGGGATTTACCAAACCCACCTCCTCCAAAAAGCGATGAAGAGATATTATTCGAATCAGCAAAACTGAAAGTTGAACAACAAGATTTTTCCGGTGCAAAAAGCGATTATCTATCTCTTGTTACTTCATATCCAAATTCAGTTTTTGCTCAAGCATCACTTAAATACCTTTTAACATTAGAAAAGCATGTGACTAATGATTATTTATCTTTGAAAGCGTATTACCTGAATGATACATCAATACATTCAAATGAATTGTTACTAAAAATCAGCTATTCACTCGCTAACTGGTGCGATGTTTATTCAGAAAATTATCAAATAGCTATAGATTGGTTTGAAAATGTTATTGAAGATCCTCCAAGCCTGGAAGATTCAGTATTTGCAATTATTGACCTTGGGTATGTGTATTTCCTTATGGAAAATGGTGGCTTTAAGTCAAGTTATTCTTGTAAATATCCGCAATATAAATTTACCTCTCAGGAGGAATATTCTGAAAGTGTTGACTTTCATCTAAGTTTATTATATGATGATGGATTAAGTGAAACAATGCAAAATAATATTGCCCAACTTAAAACAGGAGAATTGCTGCAAAATGTTCCTAATCCATTTAATTCATCTACTCAACTATGGTATAAACTGGACGATCAGGCTAATGCTATAATAGATATATTTGATTTTACAGGGAAAAAAGTAAATTCAATAAATCAGGGAATAAAGGAACAGGGAAGTCATTATGCTGTATTTGAACCCTCTGGTATGGCAAATGGAATTTACTTCTATTCACTCAAAGTAAATGGAATTGTTACAGATACGAAGAAGATGACGTTAATGAAATAGACGCTTTTCAAAATTTAAAACTATCTGTAGCTTAATTCGTCCTGTCATTTAATATGTTGACGCAAACGATATATTTATAAAGTGGTGGATTTAGTATTTTTTGATGGATGGATAAGAATTCTTAATTCAAACCTAAAAACTTTGTAATTTTGCTTGCATGGCAGGTAATACTTTTGGTAATATTTTCATGTTAACAACATTCGGCGAGTCTCATGGGCCGGCCATTGGTGGGGTCATTGATGGATGTCCGGCAGGATTGGAAATTGATGTAGAGTTTATTCAGAAAGAGCTTGATCGACGAAGGCCGGGACAATCCTCAATTACTTCACCACGGGATGAAAAGGATAAAGTTGAAATATTATCAGGAATATTTGAAGGAAAAACAACCGGCACACCTATTGCTTTTATTATTTACAACAAAAACCAAAAATCTAAAGACTATGATCATTTAAAAGAATTGTACCGCCCTTCACATGCTGATTTCACTTATGATAAAAAATACGGGATCAGGGATTATAGAGGTGGAGGCCGGTCATCTGCAAGAGAAACGGCTGCCAGGGTTGTTGGTGGTTCGATTGCAAAACTTATCCTTCAAGCTCAGGATATCAATATTCAGGCTTATGTTTCACAAATCGGTTCTATTACCCTTGAACAGGATTATAAATCACTAAATCTTGATTCAATAGAGAATTCACTCGTTAGATGCCCTGATGATAAGAAAGGCACTGAAATGATAGACCTGATAGAAAAGTTGAAAAACGAAGGAGATTCAATTGGAGGAACCATAACCTGCATAATTAAGGGAGTACCTCCCGGTATAGGTGAACCTGTGTTTGATAAGCTTCAAGCAGATCTGGCAAAAGCAATGCTAAGTATCAATGCAGCTAAGGGTTTTGAATACGGTTCAGGTTTTGAATCCGCTTCCATGAAAGGTTCAGAACACAATGATACATTTATTAAAGAAGGTGACAGAATTACGACAGAAACTAATTTCAGCGGAGGTATACAGGGGGGAATTTCAAACGGGCAGGACATTTATTTCCGGGTTGCTTTTAAACCGGTGGCTACGATTATGAGTGAACAGGTGACAATTGATAAAAATGGAAATAAGCAAAAACTAAAAGGCGCTGGACGACATGATGTTTGCATTGTTCCGCGTGCTGTTCCGATAGTGGAATCGATGGCCGCGCTTGTTATTGCCGATCATTATTTACGAAATAAAGTTTCAAGATTATAGTTTATCTGTAATCAGGAGTTTATAATATAAAATCTATTTAATAAAAATAGAAAGGTTCACGCAAAGCAGAATAAGAAGCGCTAAATCCGCAAAGATAAAATTGAAAATTTCTTAGCGATCTTTGCGATCCCGAAGGCTTTCGGGACTTTGCGGCCTTTGCGTGGAAAAAAATGTACAATTTGTTATCTAACAATAATATTATTATTGATCAATTAAATTTATTTTGCAACAGAATACTTCAAATTTAATTACTTGAGATATGAAAACATTACTTAAAATCCTCGGAGTTCTTATAGTCCTCATTATTATTTTAGCTTTGTTATTACCATTAATCTTCAAGGGTAAAATCATTGAGCTGGCCAAAGAAGAGATCAACAAAAATGTTGAAGCCACAGTTGATTTTCAGGACATTAATCTTTCATTGTTCAAAAACTTTCCGAATTTCAGTTTGGGGATTGAAGAACTTGTAATTTCCGGTGTGGATGAATTTGAAAACGACACACTTGCAAATATCAAAGCAATTGATGTTACCCTGGATATTATTAGTGTGATCTCCGGAAGTAATTATGAAATAAAAAAGATCATAATCTCCCAACCGTACATATTTGTCAAAGTAACCAAAGAAGGTAAAGCCAATTACGATATTGCCCCCAAAGGTGAACCAAAACCCATAGAATCTGAAGAAGTAGAAGAATCCTCACCTTTTGCCCTTACACTTAAAAAGTTCGAAATTCAAGATGGAAAAGTGATTTATAAAGACAATAAATCAGGTATACTCCTTGAGATTATAGGGCTAAATCATAGTTTAATGGGCAACCTGACTTCAGATTTTACAGTGCTCAGAACAAACACTACTATTGATCAATTTACCTTGAATTCCGGTGGAGTAAACTATTTTTCTAAAACAAATATCAAGTACAAGGCCGATATTGAAGCAGATTTAAAAAATGAAATTTATACAGTTAGCAAAAATGAGTTAAAGCTAAATGAACTTGCCATTAATTTTGATGGTTCTGTTTCAATGGTCAATGAGGATATCAATCTTGTACTTACATTCAATGCGCCTAAAACAAATTTTAAGAATATTCTTTCTTTGGTCCCGGCAATTTATGCAAAGGATTTCCAAAACATTGAAACCAGTGGTAATCTTACACTGGAAGGACATGTAAAAGGTCTGTATAGCGAAAACAACTTGCCGGCTTTTGCACTTAATCTTTCCGTGGATAATGGCATGTTCAAATATCCTGACCTGCCTAAAGCTGTGACAGATATTGATATTAAAGCCAGGATTTCAAACCGTGGCGGTGATGCCGATAATACGCTCATTGATGTTTCAAGACTTAACTTAAAAATGGCTAAAAATCCTGTTAATATCAGCCTCCTGATAAAAACACCGGTTTCTGATCCTGACATTAATGGGCGGATCAAAGGCCAACTTGACCTGGCAAAAGTTTCTGAGTTTTATCCTTTAGCGGAAAATGAAAAGCTTAACGGAACATTTATTACCGACATAACATTAAAAGGCAAATTATCAGCAGTAGAGAATAAACAGTATGAAAATTTCACTGCCTTAGGTTCGATGCTAATCAACGGATTTGAATATGCAAGCAATTCGATAAGTGAGCCTGTTGAAATAAACAATGCCCAACTGAATTTTTCACCGGCTTATCTCGATTTGGTTTCATTCAATTCAAAAATTGGAGATAATGATCTAACAGCAGCCGGTAAGATCGAAAATTACCTTGCCTACATTTTTAAGGATGAAGTATTAAAAGGAGAGCTAACTACTCATTCTAAATTTTTTAATATTTCAGCTTTAATGCCTGAAAAAGAAGCCGGATCAACATCTGAAGAAACATCCTCAGATACATCTTCCATGTCGGTTATTGAAATTCCGGCAAATATTGACTTTACGCTTAGTACCACATTCAATAAATTAATTTATGATAATATTGAAATGGAGAATGTTGGCGGTTATGTAACGATTAAAGATCAGAAATTAAACCTTGAGAACCTGAGCATGAACCTCCTTGATGGAGAGATGGTGGTAAACGGAAGCTATAATGCAATTGATATCAACAATCCTGAGTTTGACTTTAATCTTGATATTGATCTTATCGACATCCAGAAAGCTTATAATACATTTGATATTGTTTCGAAATATGCACCTATTGCTAAAAAAACAACCGGCAAATTATCTACCAGTGTAAAACTGAAATCGAACCTGACACAAAATATGATGCCAGATTTTAAAACAATGTTGGGTAATGGAGAATTAGAAACAGGTACAGTAAAGATTGCTGATGTAAACACCCTGGATAAAATTGGGGATGTACTCAAGATGGAAAGCCTGAAAAGTTTCGACATAGAAAAAATCCTACTTCAATTTGAATTCCTGGATGGAAAAATAATGATTGATCCGTTTGATGTCAACATTAATAAATACAGCGCAACATTGGGTGGATGGACGGGATTTGACCAATCCATTGAGTATGCATTGAACATGAATATTCCAAGGGAAGCCTTCGGATCAGCTGCCAATAATATATTAAATGATCTTGTGAACCAGGTAAATGCAAAGGGCACTAATTTCAGTCTTGGTGAAACCGTTTCCCTTGATCTGCTAATCGGTGGGACATTGACCAATCCGGAAATTAAAACAGCGTTAAAGCAAACAGGCAAAAGCCTTGTTGAAGATGTTACAGAGCAGATTAAAGAGGAAATCAAAAAGAAGAAAGAAGAGATCAGTCAACAAGTTAGGGAGCAAGCACAAAAAATATTAGATGAGGCGGATCAACAAGCACAGAAAATAATTGGAGAAGCTGAAAAACAGGCTGACAAACTTCGGAAAACAGCCTCAGATGCTGCAAAAAAACTAACGGATGAAGCTGATAAACAAGGCGCCAGCCTTATTGCAGAAGGAAAGAAAAATGGATTTCTTGCTGAAGCTGCTGCCAAAGAATCAGCAAAATTACTTACTAAGGAAGCAGATAATAAAGCCAACAAATTAATATCTGAATCAGATAAGCAGGCAAACGGGTTGGTAAATAAAGCAAAGCAGGAATCAGCTAATCTCAAAAAAAATGCACAAGAAGAAGCAGATAAGTTGTTGGGTAAATAATAGCGCTATATTATTTAACCGCAGAGTTACGCTACGTAATGCGCAGAGTTCCGCTGAGTTTTTAATTAGCGTAACATTGCGATGAACTTTGCGACCATTGCGGTAAAAAAATTATTTCAGTATTTTTTATCCTTTTTTGATTTAGAAATGTTAAAACCTCCTATTCGATATATAGCAAAAATTAATGTAACGCCACCTTATAAACTTTATTCCATCTCCTTAATATTATCTGTCCTTTTTATTCTTACATGCTTCCATTATCCTCTAAATATGTTTGCCCAGGAACTTACCCCCTGCCCGGACTATAAAAGTAACAGGGCCGACAAAATCTATGATAAAGCCATCAAAGCTTTCAGGCAAAGAACATATTCCGAAAGTATCCGGCTTTTAAATGATGTGATTGATATAGAGCCTGACTATGTGGATGCTTATTATGTTTTGGGATTAATCTACATTAAAGAACGGCGAATGAACCTTTCAGAAGCTAGAGAAAATTTCCTGAAAGTAGTTCAGATTTGTCCAACCTATGATGTGTATGCTTATTATCATTTGGCACGAATTGCCTATGGAGCCCAGGATTACGAAGCTGCTTATGATTTCATATCAATTTTTCTGGATGATGTAGATAAAATAAAAACTGATGAAGATTACGAAGATGCCATAACACTGCAGGACTTTTCAAAGTTCTATGATGGCCTTTTAAAAAACCCTGTTCCGTTTAATCCAAAACCTGTTCCCGGGATATCAACAGAATATGATGAGTATCTTACAATCATTTCACCTGATAATGAAATGGCCCTGTTTACAAGGAAAATAAAGATACCACCGAGCAGGGATAACATTACTCCACAAATGACATTCAAGGAACGATTTTATTATAGTGAACGTGAGTATGACGAATTTACAAGGGGTGATTTAATGCCATTCCCTTTTAACAAGCATGATAACGAAGGAGGTGCAACAATCACTATCGACAACAAATTGCTGTTTTACACACTTTGTAAGTACACCAAAGACCTGCGATACTACAATTGCGATATTTGCTATTCAGAAAATATTAATGGAACCTGGACATTAATTGAAAGTATCGGTGAAAATGTAAATCGTAATAATTCATGGGAATCACAGCCTTCCATAACCTCCGACGGCAAAATTTTATATTTTGTCAGTGACAGGGATGGAGGTTTTGGAGGTTACGATATTTACAAAACCATTAAGCGTGATGAAGGGGAATGGAGTATTCCTGAGAATCTTGGCCCTATTATAAATTCTAATGGCAATGAAAAATCACCTTTTATTCATACCGACAGTCAAACCTTGTACTTCTCTTCTGATGGATTGATGGGTTTGGGTGGTTACGACATTTTTTATGCAAAATTGAATACCGATGGTTCGTGGAATAAACCCAAAAATATCGGTTATCCGATCAATTCGTATGACGATGATGTTGGATTCTTCGTAAGTACAGATGGCCATTACGGATACTTTGCCTCCAATAAATTCGAAGGATTTGGCGGATGGGATCTTTATTCATTTGTCCTTTACGAAGAGGCCCGCCCGGAAAAGGTATTGTTTTTAAAAGGAAAAATCAGTGATCCTGAAAATGATGGGTTTAAAAATACAATGGTTGAATTGAAAAATGTAGAGTCAAAAAGAGTTACTGAAATTCCTGTTGACTCAATCACCGGTGAGTATATAACCGTAGTGCTGTTTAGGGATGATTACATTATGACTGTAAAGAAGAAAGGTTATGTTCAGGAATCAAATTATATTTCAAAGATTAACCCGAGGAATGCAAAGCCTCTGTCCATATTCGTTGATTTAAAAGCAATTGAAGTCGGAAAATCTTACCGCCTGAATGATATTTACTTTGATTTCAACTCGGTTGAATTGAAACCTGAATCGATGATAGTGATAGATGAATTTTACCAGTTTTTAATGACCAATTCTACCATGAAGGTCTCCATTCAGGGCCATACCGACAATATCGGCAAGAAAGAGGATAACCTTAAGCTTTCAGAAAACAGAGCCAACGCTGTCTTAGAATACCTCATTAAATTGGGAGTTGACATAAACCGGATCGATTACAAAGGATTTGGCGAGTCCAAACCGATTGACACAAATGCAACAGAAAAAGGAAGGGCCATGAACAGGAGGACGGAGTTTGTTATTATTGAAAAGTGATGCGAGTTTCGTGTTTAGTGTTTAGAGTTCTGCGTCAATATCAATTCCGGATAGAGATTAGCACCAGGTTAACCACCCTCGCTGCTCTCATGGCATACACTCCCCTATCCTCCAAAGCAAAATCCAACACCTTTTTTAAAATCTCAGGATTATTACCAATGGCAGCAACAGCAATATCAGCTGTTTTGCGGGAGCTGTCTGAAAAGAGGTCTCTTAAATCCATTTGTGGATAAAATTAACTTATTACTTTAATGTACAAGATAGCGGAAGCAGGGCTGTTCAATTCTAACCAACTAAATAAACTGCAATAAATGTAAAATAATGAAATTCAATGGTTTAAATGAAATTCGAAATTCTCTTTGAGAAACTTTGTGGAAACTTTGTGGCACTTTGTGAAATAGCTATACCACAGAGTTACACAGAGAAAAATCTAAATATCATTTTTTAGAATTGAACAGCCCTGATAGCGGAAGAGTGTTTTTTTGTAATGCAATTAATATTTTATAAATTTACCAGAAGTGGATAATCCATTGGAGTTATATACCGAAATGAAATATAATCCGTGCTTAAGACCTGAAATATCCAATTTCAATTTCCCTTCCTTTTTATTTTTACTACGGATAATAATATTGCCTTTCATGTCCATGATCACCAGTTCAATCTCTTGATTGCGGAATCCTAAAGGGATTTCAATATGTAACTTATCCTTAGCAGGATTAGGAAAAATAACCAACGCTGATTCCTGGATTACGTTTGGATTTACAATCCCTGTTGACAATGTATCTGAATGTAGTTTTATAAAATAGGCATCTCCCCCTTCTCCCCAATTAAAGTGATAGCCTGCAATGAAAAGGTGATCATCATGATGTAACATAGTATTTGCCCGCTGTATATCAAAATTGTTAAAAAGAAGACTTTTGATAGAATCGCCCTCTGAGTTTATTCTCAATATAAAAATGTCATCATTGTATGAACCACATGCTAAAATTTGATCTTCATCAAGGTGAATTACAGAAGTTACAAAACTATACTCTCCTTCAAAGTAGATATTTTCCCATACCAATTGTCCTTCAAAGTTGGATTTCATAATATTGGCACAATAACTTTCATCACTACTATATTCATGCATACCTGCCATATAGATACCATCATTGTAAATTGTAGAGCATAAATTAACCCCGTTAAAAGATGTAAATACTTTATTCAAAACTACATTTCCAAGGATATCATACTTAGTTAATATATAATGTGTATAATTTACTATTCCGTTAAATCCTGCAACATAAAACTCATAATCCGAAACCAAGTGGATGGTTTTAGATTCGTTGGCTGAAGCAGGTATTGTCCAGTAAATATTTCCAACGGAATCTGCATATATAATATTCGATGCGGCAGGCAAAAGAAATATTTCCTGAATCAGGAGCAAGTCCGAATTTTGCAGATCGACAACATCTTTACAGGTACTGCCATATTCACTCGGAAAGATTTTGCTCCATATCGAATCACCTAAAGCATTTATTTTTAAAAGGTATGCCTGAGTGCCATATGAACCGGCTATCAGGTAATTCCCATCCATAGTATGAATAATTCGATTAGCCTGACAGCTTGAATCAGCGCCATAAATTTTTGACCATTCCATGTCTCCATTGGCATCAGTTTTTATGATGAGCATATTTGCAATATAAGCAGATACCATCGTTCCTCCAACCAAGATAAATCCACTATCTGAGGTTGCTACTAAATCATTAAAACTATCATCATAACTAAAATCATATGATTTCTCAAAAACCAATGCCTGTGATAGCAGTATACCGGGAAATAAAAAAACAATAATAAGAAAGCTGAATGTTTTTTTCATGAGTTTGATAATTAAGTGATCTGGATTGTAAAGATAAGCAAATTTTTTTGATTATAAAACTGCAATTATATTTATGAGATAGTAAAGGCGAGCTAAAGCTTTTAATTGAAAATTTTTAATAAATAATCTTACTAACTAAAGAAAAACTTACTTAATCTGTTTTATTTTACCATTGGAAAATATCCAAAATATAAATAATTAAGCATTGGATAATATCCAATAAATTAGTATTTTTGCATTAGATTTTATCCATAAATAAGCATTATAAAAACGTATCAACCTACTAAACAACTTATTATAAGTGAAACGAGATATTTATCAAACATTGTGTGATTGGAAAAAAACATCTAATCATAAACCTTTGCTGCTAAGAGGTGCCAGGCAGATTGGAAAAACTTATATTATTAAAGAATTCGGACAAAAAGAATTTGATTCGATCATTACATTAAATTTTGAACGAAATGAAGAGTTTAAAGAAATTTTTAATTCATACGATCCGAAAGATATTATTGAAAAAATAAGTCTTTATACAGGAAAGAAACCTGAACCTGGTAATACTTTACTTTTTTTAGATGAAATTCAAGATTGCCCGCAAGCAATTATTTCATTACGTTATTTTTTTGAAGAAATGCCCGAATTGCATATCATTGCAGCAGGATCCTTATTGGAGTTTACTCTTGAATCCGAAAATTTAAAAATGCCTGTCGGACGCATTCAGTATTTATATTTGTTTCCACTATCATTCGGGGAATTTATAGATGCAATTGGGCAAGGAAATCTCCGCACCTATTTAATTGATTATAAAAATCTTTCAAAATTGCCCAGGACACTTCACGATAAACTTCACGAGCTTGTTCGAAAATATTTTCTATTAGGCGGTATGCCTGAGGTAGTGCAGGAATATTGTAATTCGCAGGATATTCTGAATTGCCGGAAAATACAACGCTCAATAATAGATACATACATAGATGATTTTGCTAAATATGCAAGAAAATCGAAACACCGTTACCTTAAAAAAATATTTAATGCAGTTCCTACTATGGTGGGACAAAAATTCATTTATTCTCATGTTGACAGCACAATAAAATCAAGGGAATTGAAGGAAGCACTGGAAGTATTGGAAATGGCAGGAATAGTATATCGCGTGAAGCGGACAAGCGGTGGAGGGTTGCCTTTAGAAACCGGTGTTAAAGAAAGCTATTTCAAAATGGTTTTTCTTGACATTGGCTTGTTACATGCTGTAAACGGTGTATATGCAGATACAGTTAGAGCAACGGATTTTACAGCAATATATAATGGCGCAGTTGCAGAACAATTTGTCGGCCAGGAGATAATAGCTTATCATAGCCCTTTTACAAAGTCTTCATTGTATTATTGGACCAGAGAAGCAAAAAATAGTAATGCGGAATTGGATTATTTGATTGTAAAAAATTCAGAAATAATTCCGATAGAAATAAAATCGGGATCAAAAGGAAGAATGAAAAGTTTACTCATGTTTCTTGAAAATTATAAAATTGACACTGGAATAAAAATTTCACAAGCAGAGTTTGATGAGGAATTCCCGATTATGTCGTTACCTTTTTATGCAATCGAAAGTTTCTTGACCTGAAAAATTTATTAAGATGTTTAGTAATAAAATTAAAATATGAAACTTTTAAGTAAAATTAAAAGTTGGATTTCACCTACTAAAATATTTGTTATCGCAGCATATATTTCAATTGCTGTTGGTATAGGGCAGTTTGCTGTGGGCAAAATTTTGGGTGGTTATTGCAAATGTTTCAGTAAATAATATACTTTAATGCTATTAAAACTCTCATTCACACTCTCAACCGGGCTTTTTCGGATTTAGGCAAAGGATAAAGTGTCGGCTAATCCGAAAAGAAATAACATTGGATTTGTAATCCCTGAATATGTTTAATACCTATTGTTATTTAAAATGGTATAACTTGAAAAGTATTGCAAATCCAACAATTATTAATGACCGGATTATCCACCTTCAAGGCAGGTGCTCAAATCCGGATGAGCAGTGGCTTTTAATAGGTTAAATTATACTTTCAAGAATCTCTATTGCTTTAAAGATGTTTGAATAGGAGCCAGAATTAGGTTTTAAAGTCTTCCCATTTTTAATTGCATTCTCTTGTTTTTCTACCAATGCTTTAACCCATTTATCTTGAATTAGAAATTTCTCTGTTTTATCATAGTCTGGAATAAAGTTCCTCAATTCATTTCTAATAGAATTATAATTAGGAAAATGCTTGTTAGTATATTTGAAATGAAGTAAAAACCAAAATTCAATAGATGGTAAACTGTCACATATTATTACTTTATCATTGCAATTAAATTCTTTGACAAAGTTCTGTAGCCTTGCTTTTTCCTCTTCATTTCTCTGCGACACATCTGAATCAAATGCACATATAACAGTAACATCTGCTAGTAATAGTTCTTTTGTTCTTTTTTCAAGGTAGTAGATACTGTTTTTGCTTGAGAAAAATCGAGGGCGAATTACACAAGAATAACCTTTTAATATTTTAAGATGTTGGAAGTAATATTTTTCCGTCAATCCTTCACCAATAACATATGGTAACCTCTAAAAATCAATTTTTAAAACGTGAATTTGTGTATCCGATTTTTTAAGTAAATCTAACTAAGTTTAATAGCCCTTCAACAATCCGTATATACCTAAGTATCTGTCATATATATATTTTATGTTTAAGATTTTGACATAGTTGTCCCATGTAGCCGAACTAATTGCTCATACCTGAACAGGTT
>JAUVJI010000148.1 GCA_030596605.1 Bacteroidales bacterium | reverse complement strand
TAAGGCATCATATCAAGGTTTTCCAAATAAAAAATACCGTTTCCCGGATTAGGATATACCTTAAAGTGAATTTGTTTGTGAGATGAATCCAAAGAGAACGGATCGCAATTAAACCCAAACTCATCAAGGTTGAACTTGGTTTTGATGTGTTCAGTACAAAAGCAAGGTCTGTATGTAGCGAATTCAATCATGGCCTCAATTTCATTTTCCCATTGAGTATAAGTTTGAGGATAATGCCATCTTTGGATGTGATATTGCATCTCATTACTTAGTAATGTTAAGAATTCATTTATTTTATTTATCACCGTATCCTTATGAAATGTAGTGTTCAAATGAAACGCATACCTATCGATAAATTGCTGTTTGAATTCATCGTTTTCAAGCAATTTTCTCAACAAAAATGTTGAACAATCGCAATTGGTATTAACCGCCAGAGCATCCTCCAAAAAATTGTGTTGATAATTGATATTATGTCCATAACCAAAATCAAGGTCAAAAATCAACCATCTCCATTTTGACTCAAAATCGGTGGTTTTCCAGGCTTTGTTATTGTTACATGGCCAGTCATTGTTGCCAAAATATATTTCGGCGATATGATAATCTATAAAATTCAGGATATCAATTTTGGTTTTAACATATATGTAGTTGCTTTGAATGGCCAGGCTGTTTTCGTTAATAAAATTTTTCATGTCATGGTAGTCCTGGTTATCACCAATTTCCTGTGATCCACAAACACTTACCACTATCAAACTGTCTTCATCCAAACCGAAATGGCGGTTAAAATAGTGTTCGTCGTACCTTTCCCTTATACCATGAATACCCCAATAATTACCATTTATATAAACAACGGACGGCCTGAAAGCCTGCAATTCCATATCAAGGCCGGAAAGTAAGCTTTGCATAAAGGCATCTCTGAAATGAGAATAAATAAAATCATTGCCTGAATTGCGCAAAACAAAGTTTTCATAACTACTATATTCAGATTCAGGAAAAATCGGGTAATTAAAATTATTATTTCCATATTTTTTGTAAGCAGTGATCCTTAAACTTTTTTGAGGCATAACAGCACTCCATCCACCGGAAATCCTTACTCCACAATCCTGGGATATTGAAGATTCTCCATTATCTTCAAATAATTCTGCATGTCCATATCTTTCCCATTCTTTCCCATTATTGATATAGTTTCCTTCGGGCCACCAATTCCAGCCTAACTCGTCATACCTTTTTCCCGGAATATATATCCCTGTATCATAATCAAATAAATTCAAACTGTCTGTAATTACTGAAATAACAGGGAAAGTAAACCTTTCAAAAATACTGTCATCAAGGAAATAAGATTTGGAAAATATTTCACTCGATGGATTTTGACCTGAAAAAGATCTGTACCTGATAACATCTGCCATCAAAATATTGTCATCGGGTTGTTTCCAGATAAATTGCGACAATTGCCAGGGTCCCTCCAAAGGAGTAGTAGGTATTTGGGAAATATTTGTTGCATTGCTATTCCCTGGTATTAAATACACAGGATTGTTAAAAACAGGCGATCCCGTGGTGGGGGAGGATCCGTCCAATGTATAATGGATAACATCTTCAGGTTTGGACGAAACGATATCCAAAACTATCGAATCAACATAAAATCCGGCAGGTAGTGAAATTGTTAAATTGTTAAGGATTATATTATTGATATTGCTTGATCCGGGGCTGCCCGAATAAAATATTTCAAATTGACCGCCACCATCAGTTAATCGTCCGTAAGATTGATCAAATATCAATTCTGTTGCTTCTGTCTGATCAATTATATTTCCAAGGTTATCACTTAATATCAAGGGCTCACCTTCAGATTTGATCTTAAAATTGGTATGAATATTAAGGGCGGTTATGGTATCTTTTCCAGAGGCAAAAACCAATAAAAAACTGTCAGGTTCAATTAATAAATCCGGGAATGACCATTTATCTATATATTCCTGGTCATCCGACAGACACCAATTTAGTAAGTTAATAGTTTGCTGTGAAGCATTATAAATTTCGATCCAGTCGGAATAGTCACCAAATTCATCCTGTATCACATTATTGTTTACCGACATGAATTCATTGATAACCAATTGCTGTGAAACTGATAGTTTCAGCAATATAATTGTGAAAAATATGGTAAATGATATGACTTTCTTCTTGTACATAAATCCGGTATCAATTAATCCATTTCCCGTCTGCTTTTATTAGCTTAATCATTTCGTCAACTGCTTCACTCTCATTGATGTTTTTCTTGACGGGCTGGTTGCGCCGGTAAAGTGTAATTTTACCCAGTCCGGCACCCACATAACCGTAATCAGCATCTGCCATTTCACCGGGGCCATTTACAATACAACCCATTACGGCTATTTTTAATCCCTTCAAATTACTAGTTTTAGATTTTATTTTTTGTAAAGTTTCCTGGATGTTGAACAAGGTTCTGCCGCATGATGGGCAGGCAATATATTCGGTTTTTGATATTCTGTCGCCGGTAGCCTGCAAAATACCGAAAGCCGTTTCACCAATTGTATTGCAATCTATATTTTCTGCTTCTATCCAAATTCCATCGATCAATCCATCTACAAGAAGATAAGAACAGTCAGCTGCTGATTTAACAAGGAACTCCTCCTTTGAAAGATTTGTATATTTTCTTTTCAAAATAATAGGATTTAATTTTTCTTGTCTTATCAAATCTAAAATGAATTCCTTTGTTTTCTGAATGGGCTGTTCCTGCTCTGATTCCAGCACCAGAATGGAATCATCAATATTTTCCAATAAACTTTTGTCTTCCGTGTTAACATTATAAACTTTTATATCCTGATCAGTAGCAGAACCATCTATCCTTTTCAATTTTCTTTTTGATGTGAATAAATAGTCAGGTAAAAATGATTCATTAACCTTTTTATGATCAAAATTTTCCTCATTCAAAATCACAACGGGTTGCTGACCTCCTCCCACTAATCCTTGCTTACTCGTAATCCTTCGGTTATATTGAAACGGATTGAATAGCGGATCTTTAACATGTACCCCGTAACCCGAACCCCGAATCCCGTAACTCGAAACAATTGTTTTTGCCACTGGAATTTCATTCTCAGGTTCTTCAGTCAAAGAAACCCGTATGGTATCACCTATTCCATCCATCAGCAACGGACCGATACCTGATGCTGATTTTATCCTGCCGTCCTCGGCGTCACCGGCTTCGGTTACGCCCAGATGAATCGGGTAATTCATTCCTTCTTCCATCATTTTTTGCACCAGTAACCTGTTGGTCTGAACCATTATTTTTACATTGCTGGCTTTCATGGAGAGAACAATGTTATGGAAATCAAGATCTTCACATATCCTTACAAATTCAAGTGCCGATTCTACCATACCGAGAGGAGTGTCACCATATCGATTCAATATCCTTCCAGATAATGAGCCGTGATTGCTACCAATGCGGATGGCTGTTCCGTATTCCTTACAGACATTAATTAATGGCCTGATCCTTTTCCTGATTTTGTCAACTTCAGCAGCGTATTCAGATTCTGAATATTCAACTTTTCCTTTGTTTCTATCGGTATAATTGCCGGGATTGATGCGAACCTTCTCAATGATTCTGGCAGCAACTTCTGCAGCCTTGGGCTGAAAATGAATATCTGCAATCAAGGGTGTTGAATAACCATTTTTTTTAAGCTCATTTTTTATAACTGCCAGGTGTTCTGCTTCTCTAATTCCCGGTGCAGTGATCCTTACATATTCACAACCGGCTTTAATCATCCGGATTGACTGGGCAACCGTGGCTTCGGTATCCATTGTTTTTGTGGAGGTCATGGATTGGATGCGGATTGGATTATCACCACCCATTGGAACATCTCCGATATTTACAACGCGGGATTTAAAGTTAAACAGTGCCATTTTACGGCAAAATTACGATATTCAATTTGAATTAAATGAAATGTAAAGCTTGGTTTTGAAATAAATTATAAATTCTTCGACAATCAGCGAAATGGTTTATTCAAGGACTATAAGAACTATTACACAAAGTTACACGGAGAAGACACGAAGATGCACGAAGGAAGAAAATTATTTTTTCGCTTCCAGGAATGTTAGCTGCATTTCAATTACCTTTTCTTTGAATTTTGGGAAGCGATCCCATAGTTCTTTTTCGCAGGTGACCAGTTCATCACACTCGATGCAGCATTCCAACTCTTTTTCAATTACACAAGAACGGACGGTGCAGTTATTTAGCACTACTCCTTCAGGTTTGTCCTTGGTTTTACATCCAAAACAAAATATCTTATCCGCTTCAAACTCAATCCCAAATCGCTCGTTTATCTCCCAGGATTTGAAAACTTCTTTTTTCATTTCCACGTCATTCTCCAGCGAAGCATTTAAGAATGTGCAATCTTCCGGGCATTTGTATCCACAATAATTTAAAAGTTTAGGATCAAGTTCTTCTCCCTCCAGGAACAAATTGTTAAATGCTCCCAGTTTAGAAGTAGTCATTAAAGCACAACATGCCATCCCGGCTTGGGCAGTTTTTTTGAAAAAGTCACGGCGTTTTAAAGTTGGATTCATAGTTAAATTTTTTATATGCTTTGTAAAGTTAGGCAGAAATATACAACAACAAGGAAATCTAGCTTTCGATAAATCTATCATTTTTCAGGAAGGGCAAACCTAAAATTAAAGCCAGTAATTAAACTTGGTTTACTGTCCTCGTTACTAAAATTATATTGATTTATACCAGCTGTAAGTATTAACCAAATGCCATTGTTAATATTAATTTCGGCACCTGCATTTACTAAATAGTTGTTTGTTTCAAATGCTCCTTCATATTTATATTGTACTTCAAGGAAACCTTTAAATTTATTCGAGCCAGCATAAATCCTGGATATTAATGAAGCTACATTATAGTTAAAGTTAACAGTCTCATTTGTACTTGCATCAATACTATCAGCCAGTACGTGGTTATAGTTAATGCCTAACAGGAGTTGCCCCCACTTCCCAACAGGGTTGGCATAAGTTAACCAGGCAGCGTGTTTACTGCTTTTTAAGCTCTTTAATAAACTGTCTGGAGCTGATCCCATAAAGGCATAGGCCAAATCCATTTTTTGTTTATTCCAGTTTTCCTTTTTGTATGCCTCTTTTAGTTCTTTTAGTGTGGTGACAAAGTACTCTCCTTTCTTTTCTTTGATAAAGGCTTCCATTTCAGCTTCCAATTCTGGCGATTCTCCAATATCAGATATTGTTAGATTTCGGATTAGCAAAAATTCTTTTTTAAACACATTATCAATACCTACTTCTTTCGCAAGAGTATCCCATAAATCATTTCGATAGCTTTTATCTGATTTTAAATCACCCTTGTCAAAAAGTGTTACCCTTGCTCCAATCGCAAGATTCATTTTTGAGTTCCCTTCAATTGTTTCAGACCCGGTACCAATGGATATTCTTAGACTATACAATATTTTATTCTCGTCAAACTCCTTCAGGGTTAGTTTATTTGACCTAGCAATAAGAAAAGGAGCTCCTTCTAATGCAAAGGATTTAGGTATAATCAAAGATCCCCCATTATAAAATTCAGAAATACTGGCAGAAAGTTCTTTGGTGTTTGAAGGCCGCAAAATATCACTTGGTGTTCCTCCCATTATAGAAAAAGCAGGTTGATCAGGTATGGCGAAATCAAGCCGGTAGTGTTTAACAAGTGATGTGTCAGAGTTTTGCGAAATGGTTAAAATGGGAATTAACCACACGATCAACAATAATATCTTTTTTGACATAACTTAAAAATTTATTGGTTTGACTCAAGAAATATGAAAATCTGCGATAAGTTGCTATCTGTCCCTAACTCGCCTGCATCAACAGCTTCATCAATAAATTTATCACCTTGAAATACTTCTATTTTTACTTCATATTTTTTTGCAACATCCGGATCAAGTCCAACAAATCTTGATCTAACATCTATAATTCTTCCAATATTGTAACTTACTGGCATAGGCAAAAAATATGCATCATCATCTGTATTTTGATTATTACCTTTTTTTGTAGTAATCACATCATTGCTTTCCGCTTCCCAAAGTTGATATACGTAGGAGGCCACAATTAAACCTTTATAAGAGATCGCAATTTTTATTCTTCCGCCATTCGGATTAATTTTTACTTTTTTTACCATTTTGCGTAGTTTTAATTAGGTTAATATAGAATTGAAAATATTTTAATATTATTCGGTGAATTCATCCCCAACCTTAATATTGCAAATATAATAAAGTATTAAGCAAAATCCATAGCAGAATTCCGCTAAAATAATTTTTAGCAGTTTTCTGCCATAGATTTCTCAAAGATCAGAAGTGATAGGGGTTGTAGCAGTTTTGGACTTATTAAACCTATTTATTTAACAAAAATTTAACAAACAAGAAAACTGTTCAGTGTTAAGTGTTCTGAGTTAAGAGTTAGGTTTTAATCACATAAAACAAATAACAAATAACAATTAACAAATAACAATTAACCAATAACTACTTAATCTTCTCCAAACCTTCAAGTGCTGATTTATCGTTCGGCTGGTTCATCAGGACTTTGTTGAATAACACTTCTGCTTCACGGAACTTGCCTAATTTCAGGTTTGTCCAGGCGTACATGAGGAGACCGTCATAATCGAATGGGTAAAGATTGACCACTTTTTCAAAATATTGGATAGCTGTAGTATAATCTTCGTTACCGTAATAAATAGAGCCAAGGCGGTAATTTGCGAGCGTGTTTTGAGGATCAATCTTTAGTGTTTCGTTGTATTGTGTTTTTACCTGTTCCCAGTTTCCAAGCGCGGATGTGGGATAAACATATCCCAACCTGGCTTCAATGGACAAAGGTTTCAGATTGATGGATTTTTGATAGTAGGCCGTTGATTCGGTAAAAAATCCGGCCATATAGGTTAACCATCCCAACCGTAGGTTGATTTCGTATGAATCTTCAGCATAAACTCCTTTTAGCGCATCAATGGCTTTTGAGTACTCTCCATTATATTCAGAAAGATAACTTTGCTCAAAAGCTTGCTGAATGGCTTGTGTGTCCTGGGCGTTTACATTCATCGTAACAAAAACACCAGCCAAAAATAATAATAATAATTTCCTTAAAGTTTCCATGTAACTCCTCCTATTATTGTATGATTTTGATATTCTGAATTAAATATTTGAGCATCGTAATTCTCATTAAGACGGAACCACGATCCTTCATTATTAAAATATTGATACCGAACTGAAATTTCAATTTTATCAGACAAAGGTACGATCATATTTATTCCAACCCTTAATTTTGTTTTATCACCTGAATTATAAACGACATAAGCGTTTTTTTCATTGTAATTGATCATTTCGCCGAAAGAAACATTTCCTTCCATCCATAATTTTCTCATCACTTTTACCCCGATAAGTTCTTCAAAAGCAAAGCGGTTATCATCTTCTTCCCATGCTGATACTGCTGAAGTGACCGAGTAAAGATCAAGGTTGCCCTTTGGGTAAAATGTAACGGATGCTCCGGCCTGGTATTGGGTTAAATTATTTAAATTGGAATATGTTCCGAAAAGACCAAAGTTAAACAAACATATATTTTTATTAATTGCCAGTGAAACCACATAATTATAGTAGGATGTATCCTTCTTAACCAAACTATATGTTGTTCTCAATTCCGGTATAGGGTCACCTTGAAAGCGTGGATATTCGGTTGTTTCTTCACTTGCTTGTATTGTATTGAATCTTATATACAGAAAATGAAAAGCGGGAGTTATAATAAAACCTTTTCCCGTGGAAATACTTGCATTCAGGTAAGCCTGATTCTGAATCAATTTGTAATCGGATTGATACATGTCGGCTTTCTTTTTATAAACATTGCCCCATACATATCCACCATTCCAGGGAATAAGTGCATTGCCTGATTTGTATAATTCCCCAGTCTGAATTTGTTTGGATTTGGAAATACTCAGGTAACTATATCCTAAGTACATCGAAACTCTTTTTAATGGATTCAGCCCAACCCCCAGCTGAAAATAATATTTGTCATCATTTAAATCCTGTTCACCATAAATCGAGTCGTTCCCGATCAGGTTCCCCTTTTTATTCTTTTCAATATTGTTACTGAAGGTTGGTCCTGTTTCAATATAAATTTGATTAAAAATTTTTGCTTTACTTGTATTGAGCTTTTGATTAAGACTTTTCGAAAATTTTGTCGTCAATTCTCTGGCTTCTAAATTCCTTTTAGAATATAGATAACTGTGGTACAAGTATTCCAGAGTTGTGTCATCATTTGCATTAAAAAACATAGCTTTTTCAAGATGTTGGGAAGCTTTTCGATAATTGCCTTTGTAATAGTAGGCAATCCCCATACGTAAACGGAGATAAAAATAATCTTCACCATTTTTTACTGCCATCACTCCCTGGTTGATAAGTGAATCCCAGTCTTTCTGCATGTATAACTGATAGGTTGTAGCATCGGTGGTCCTATAATTTTCAGGAGTATCCTGGGCAACTGTTGTTTTAAATAATGGAAATTGCAGCAATAACAGAACAACAAAAGTTTTTATACAAACCATGTTGACTTCTGATGGTATAATATAGCCTTTATCTGAACTTCTCTTTAAATTCATACCTTTTCTGAATCTTCTTGCAAAGTTGAAACCTCCCTGGCCTCAATGGAATTATCACCATCCATAACGACCATTCTTTTTATTTTGTTTGATTCAATTTCAAACTCGAAGTTTAATTTACGGGTAATTTTACTTCCATGCTTCACAGTTGCGCTTGACAAGAACAAGATATGACTATCGGTTAAACCGTCATTGATTTTAATATATTCCATCTCATATCCCGATTTTACAAACATATAAAAAGGCGCTATAAAATCCTGCAGAAATACCAATCCTTTGTTATTCAGTATATGAATGGGATATTTATCTTCAATTTTTAAACCCTTGTAAAATCCACTGATTACTTTATAGGCACCAAGATAAAAGTAAAACAGCAAAGAATTTTTATTCCCTTCAAAATGGGTAAAGTAGTGCATACTGTCATCATTTTTAAACCAGGCTTTTGATTTGGTTTTAGCACAAAACAGAAATGTATTGTTGTATATGTCAGATTGCACCTCCCAGTACACAGTCCTTTCTTTTTGGGATGATGAAGGGGTAACAATAAATTTTAATTGCTGTCCGGGTACAAAGTGAAAGGCTTTGTGTAAGGTTTGATTTTTTTCAATCTTTGAAACAACATCTTCTTTTGAAGGTTTGCTGTAAGTCTTTAATTTGTATTTGCCATTCTGATGCAAAATATAATGACTGATGGGATAATCAAGTGTTTTTGATCCGATGAAAGGAGTTTCCTGCACCTGGAAATGTACATGAGGCTCAGGTGACCGTCCAGAATTTCCACAGTGTGCCACGATATCGCCCTTTTTAATAAAATCGCCCTTTTTAACTTTGAACGATTCCTTTTTTATGTGGCAGATCTTGGTGAACAGCTTCTCATTATGTTTTATTACGATTGTATTTCCCCAGTTCTGTTCCAGATTGCTGTCGCCAATTTCATTGTCCTCCACACCATCCAGTATTTCTTCCACCCATCCGTCAGCTGGGCAGATTATAGGTTTATTGTAGCACAGAAAGTCCTCTTTAATATTACCTCCATCTTTATATGCAAATCCGTCTTCATTATTAATTTCAAAATCCCAGGCATGTGCCCATTCGTCCTTATGTGTATATTCTCCATGGTGGGCTTGAGTTACCGTCCATTCACCCCAGAAAGGTAACGAGATGGGTAAGTACTTAAAATTATGGAACCGCTCTTTATTGTTCATCTGGGAATAAAGGTTTTTCTCAGGTGAAAATTGCTGATGAATTACGATTTCAGGTTTAGTAACATATCTTTCCCTGAATTTAAGGATGTATAAAAACAATAAAACGATGATGTTAAAAGGCAGGGAAAAAATGGAAAGCTGGAACAAAGACATCACGGCCATAGTGCTCGTTATGGTTATTGAAATAAGGGGCGTCAGTAGAATAACCCACAAAAATGAATACCTTGATGGAATAATAAAAAATCCGCCGATGGCAATGGATGTTAAAATAAAATTAAAGCCAATATAACCATAACTCAGTTCGTATAAATTGCCGCCGACAAACTGATAAAATAAATAAGCCGAAAAGAAACCGATAATAGATAATAAAAATGCTATCCTGGAATAGATCAACAATCCAATGGCGATTACAATTCCTGCAAAAAGATGGTATTGAAAAAAGATTGCTCCCAGCGACCGGAAATAGATCACAATTGATTCGTGTAAATTGATGTTTATAAACCAATTGTATATCCTGACAAGTAAACCACCACCAAAAGCATATAATTCATTCGACATAAAAATACCCCGCTCACTGATAGTTAAAGCGGTAAACTCCCTGGATGCCAGAGTTACCATCCAAATTCCAAACAAAAAAGATATACTTAAATAGGGGAGCCCATATTTACCAATTACTCCCTCCAGCATCAACGTTACAAACAATGTAAAAATGGAAGCAAACAACAGGATGAGAATAAACTCGATATGCATTTGGTAGTAAATCCCAAGGCCTAAACCAACGAGAAGAGAGTTAAATCCGTAATAGCCTGATTTTATATTGAATCTGTTAAAACCGATCAGGTAGGCGGTAAGATTGGAAGCCAGTACAGCTATTAAGCCACTGATGCCTGCATTCAGGTCGAAAAATGAAACAAGGAGCAATATGACCGCAAAGATTTTATTATTTGAAAAAAAAACTTGCGTATAGCTGTTAAGTGTGCTACTAATAAATTGAGGGAAGATATCTTTTAGCTTATTGAGCATAGTATCTAAAAAGGCGAAATTAAAGAAATATTGCTTTATACAAAAATATCCTTAGTCTGAAAAATTCATGAATTTCAAAATAATAATTTATAATCCCAAAATATTACCCTCATTAGACTTCGAAACAAAAGCCCTGACCGATAAGGGATAATCGGGATAATTCTCGATAAATTTTTTATATTTAGTTTCTTTAAGCGCCAGAGTATATAAATTATCTGATAATTTTCATTTATCAAGTGAAAAATATCCAAAAAAGGTATCCAATTATTCGTCAGACCACTTCACACTAAGCAGGCAGGCATGACAGTGGTCAGACGAATTACAACTCAAACTCTATTAAATGCTCAGGTACTTTTTCCATCTGAATTACCCGTTCAATAGTTTCTTTTTCTCTGATAACATGAATTTTACTTTTATCATCAATCATTACCACTTTTGGCCTGAGCGTAATAAATTGCATCCACTGTGTCATATTATAAGCGCCAACATGATGAATAACAAAATGGTCGCCTTTGTTCAATAAAGGTAAACTGATACTTTCGCGCACCACATCAATGTTCATACATAAGGGCCCATACAAAGTTGTGTCTTCGGCATAATGTGTGAAAGGCTGTGCAGGTGTGATCTTATGATCGTACCAGAAGGAGGTGAAAAGGATATTTACCCCGATATCAATAATAGTGGTTCTTTTACCCACCGACGACCGTTTATTTGAAATAACACTTCCCAAAAGATAACCTGCATCATCAATTAAAGCGCGGCCGGTTTCAAGGATGAGTAATGGCAGATTATCAGGTTCGAAATCAGAATTTATCAGAGCACTTGTAATAGCTTCGGCAAAATCATCGAAAGTCGGGTTTACGTCCGAACCCGGCAGATATGAACCTTTTAAAGTATTTTTCGAAGCAAAACCACCACCCATATCAATATATTTGATATTATGTTTGTATTTCTTTTTCACACCAATAGCTAAATCTGCCAATTTATGTGCAGCAGTAGCATAAGCTTGTGCAGTAAGCATAAAAGTCCCTATATGACAATGTAATCCTACTAATTCAAGTTTATCATTCCGCATAATTTTATTCAGGGCATCCCAGGCCTGTCCGTTTTCATAATTAAAACCAAAACGGTCCCACATGGGATAAATACCAGTATCCATGTTAACTCTGATGGCAACCTTTGGTTTTTTCTTTAGTTTGCCTGCCAGTTCAATGATTGAATAAAGTTCATCGAGATGGTCAATATGGATCAGTGATCCGTTTTTGATGGCTTTTTCAAGGTCTGCATCTGTTTTGTCAGGACCGTTGAAAATTATATTATTTCCATCAACACCATTGAGAATTGCTTTGTCGTATTCAAATCCTGAAACCACTTCGGCCCATGATCCTT
>JAUVJI010000060.1 GCA_030596605.1 Bacteroidales bacterium | reverse complement strand
GAAGTTTTTCTCCCGAAGCTAATTCTTCTGTGCTTATAGAATCATGCACCCTTTCGTCACCTGTGAAAGTTAAAATCCCATCTCCGGTAGCTTTTACAAAAAATCCCTGAGTAGGTGGAATGTTTGGCCCGATGCCGCCAACCCACGACCAGTAGCTCTCCGACCATCCATCTTTGAAATAGATAGCCTGGTTCAGGTTTACCGGCCAGTTGATGAGTGATGGATCAACATAGCTTGGGTAAGGATTTCCGAGTAAGTTATATCCTGAAGTATTGGCTGTAAAATTGGCACTGTAGCTACCTGTATTCAATCCATAAACAGGGTCAATGAATTCAATAATAGCTCCAGTGCCTACATCGGGACAAGTATCGGGGAAAGCTTGATTAAATTTTACTTTCCATCCTTCCATCGGATTGATTAATACAGGTGGTATTTCAGGTTCGCAGGAATCTCCGGTTAATACAATTTCCCATTCATTTAAACTTTCATCCCAGAGTTTGATACTATAATCCAGCATGTCATAAGTGTTAAACAAATTTACCGGTGAAGATATATTATGCCATGAATTAATATTGTTCCATGAAAAAGGAGTATTTAAATTCAGATTAAAGATAAAATCTCCATTGCCACAATAGATTCCATTGTCGATAAATGATCCCTTTCTTCCAATTTTGTCGGACTCAATCATTAAATTTCCAGATGACAATAAGGAACGTGAAAGTGTTAACGACCCTGTTGGCATGATTGTTAGTGAAGAGTTAGAATTAATTACTAAAGTACCTATTTCAACACCTCCCTGATCAATTTCAGGCGAGTGGGTTGATTCTCTTATAATTACATTATCAGTAACTGTTGGAATATTTCCGGACTCCCAATTATCAGGTTCAAACCAATTATTATCTACTGTGCCAAGCCAAAATTCATTTTGACAGGTGTCACCAATACAACCGCTGATTGAAATCCATTCACAAACAGAAGTTGTATCAGGGTTTTGAGCATTTAATATGAGTGGAGTACTTCCACCGTAATAAGTAAATTGTAATGTGAAAATTTCTTCCGGTGGCTGAATTGTATATCCTCCTGAAAAACTCAACCATGTTATTAACCACGTACAAGGATTATAATAGTTTGCACTCAACTCATAAAAAGGAAAATTTGGATTAGTGAAAATAATATCTTCAAAATTTAAAACCGAAGGATCATAATGTAGCCAAAATTGTCCTGTAAATATGTAGCAACAGCCAGGATCGCATTGAACTACATTTAGCGGAACAAAAACGTTCGATCCTGGATCAGGAACATCTGGTATTTGGAATATGATAGACTGTGTACCACTGCATCCAACACTTCCATTTTCAAAGATATAAGTGCAGTTTCCCCCCCCACCTGATAATAATAAATCGGAACATCCACCAAAATAAGCAAATAAGACTTCACAGGTAACTTCAGGAGGCTGGATATTTCCACTGCCTGTAAAACTTAACCATGTAATTGCAATTTTATTGGGCTCATATACCATATTAATCATCCATTCATAGAAGGGGAAATTTGAATTGGGAAAGAGAACACTTATTGGGGATAATACGGCAGGATCATATTCTACAATTATCTGGAAAGTGCCAATTTCGCAACATCCAAGGTTACATTGAACAACGCTTATAGGTACTGCTATCGTGTCTGCCGGATTGGTAATTTCAGGCATTTGAAATGTGATGGACTGGGAGTAAACAAGCGATAAAATCCCAAATAAGAGAACGATTATTAAACTACTTTTTTTCATGATAGATGTCTTTAATTTTAATAAGTTGACTTTAAGAATAAAATTTTGGATTTAGAAATATGAGATGTAACAATTTTGGTAAGGTAAACCCCGGTTGGTACATCAAGCTGAATCATATTAGAATTTGGTTTTAGGTTCTGTTCAATTATTTTATGCCCGATTAAGTCGTAAACTATTACTGTTCCAATGGTTTCGTCTGGTAGGTATATATTGACAATATTCTTATCAATCCAAATATTTATTTCTTCGTTCAAAAAATCTTTTATACTGGTTTGGTTGAAATGAACAACAAACCTTTCCGAATTTTCTCCAGAAGTGTAATTAAATGAATAATTCTCTTCAAGAAGATCAGTCATTTCTTCGGTAAGCAAATCCTCTAAATAAACTTCAGTAATATTGGTTGTTTCAATAGCTTCAATAGAGAAATCACCAGATTTTCCGCAAGTGAAATATAATGGAACAGATGACATTTCCGGCATTGTATTGATGGAAAGGTCATCTTCATTACTCTTTGTGTAAAGCTGAGGTACCACTTGTGATTCAGCAAACATTTTATAAGCATCCCATCTTTGATCGAATCCGGGAGTTGAGCCTTCCTTAAAACGGATGTAAGTCAAATCAAAAAGTTGGTTTTCCTGGTTTGTGACTTTTAAGCAAAGCAGTTTTTCACCCGAAGGCAAATCGGTGTTGCTTATGGAATCATGCACCCTTTCAGCACCTGTAAAAGTTAAAATTCCATCTCCGGTTGCTTTCACGAAAAATCCTTGTGCAGGTGGTATATTTGGTCCGATGCCGCCAACCCATGACCAGTAGCTCTCCGACCATCCATCTTTGAAATAAATGGCCTGGTTGAGGTTTGTCGGCCAATTGATGAGAGCCGGGTCGACATAACTAGGATAGGGATTACCCAGTAAATTATAGCCTGAGACGTTGGCTGTGAAAAGAATGCTGTATGAACCTTGATGTAGATTTGTAATCGAACCAGTAAATTCAATAATTGTGCCTGTTCCCGCATCAGGACAAGTGTCTGGAAAATTTTGATTTAGTTTAACACTCCAGCTTTCCATTGTATTTAAATATGTTGGGGGTAATATTGGATTGCATGAATCTCCGGTGGAAATTATCTCCCATTCATCAGCACTTTCATCCCAGTGGTTTACTTGATAATCTAAGATTCCCTCTGTGCTAAAACTATCTATTGGTGATGCAAGATTATGCCACGAATTGATGTTTCCTGTAGGTCCGATAATATTAATATTCTTTTTCAAAGTAAACATTCCATTACCTGTTATTTGGGGTCCACCCAAATTCAATAATGAGCCACAGTTACTAACTTTATCACAATCAATTAATAAATTGCCATTTACTATTATTGAATCACCAAAAGTTGTTAAGTTACCTAATGGTGCAATAATTAAAGATGCATCCTGATAAATAATTAATTTATTAACAATAGCATTAATATCATTTATTACCGGATAAGGGAAAGGATATACATCAGGTATTATCACGTGATTATATATCCATGGTACTAAAAATAAACTCCAGTTTTCTTCATCAAACCAATCATTACTTATATTCCCGGTCCATACATTATTGAGGATTGGAGGCATACCTCCTTCAATTAGTGTTAGTGAATATTGAGTGCCTGTTTCTGTCCACATTGCAGTCATCCCTTTTTCAGGATAAGCATTAATACCTTTACTAGTTCCCCAACTAAAATAAGACCAGTTGGGGTCACCAGTATAAAAACATTCGATAATACAAAATACTTCGCCTGGTTCTGGATAGACATTCATTCCGGTATAATTCATCCATGTCAATATAATTTCCCCCGGCCCATAATTTAGATTATTCGACCATTCATAAAACACAAAATTTGCACTTGGATAGGTAACATTTAATGGTGTTAATACAGTCTCATAAAATTCAAAATAAAACTCCAAAGCTGAAACACCATCATTAATTTCCTCAAGGGTTACAGGGAAAAAAACTGATCCTGCCGGTATCCCGCCTCCTAAACCAGGAACGCTTAATGTAGCTTCTGGCTGATATGTACACCCAACACTACCATTTTCAAAAATATAAGTACAGTTTCCCCCGTCACCTGTCATTATCAGATCGGAACATCCACCTGTATATGTAAAGACAATTTCACACATTTCTTCTGGAGGATTAAAAGTTGTAGTACCTGTAAAACTTAACCAGGTAATTAAGATTTCATTAGGCCCATAAAACAGATTAACAACCCATTCGTAAAAGGGTAAATTTGGATTGGTATAGTTGACATTAATCGGGCTAACCACTGCAGGATTATATACAATTATTAATTGGAAAGAGCCTGCCTGACAACAACCGAGGTTGCACTGAACAATACTTAAAGGGACATCCACCGTAGTGCCCGGGTTAGGTGTTTCCGGTAATTGAAATGTAATAGATTGTGCATTTAATAAAACTGTACTCGAAACAAGGAAAATCAGGTTTAATAATAAAGCTTTCATCTTTGTGGGTGTATTAGGTTTTGCCCAAAGATAAATAAAAAACAGTCAAAATCAAAATTATCTGATTAAAGATATTTATTTTAGCGGAAAACTAAAAAGGATGTCGGCAGATACCATCATCGAACTTGAAAATATATCTGTTTTCCAACGGGAAATATTGGTACTATCCGGAGTTTATCTTACAGTCAATAAAGGTGAGTTTGTGTATTTGATCGGGAAAACCGGGGGCGGGAAAAGCAGCCTTTTACAGACAATCTATGCGGATCTTCCATTAAAAGGCGGTGTAGCTAAGGTTGCCGGGTACGATCTCAGGCTGATGAAAAACAAGGATATCCCATTCCTGCGCCGGAAGTTGGGGATCATCTTCCAGGATTTCCAGTTGCTGATAGACCGCTCTGTGACCGAGAACCTGAAATTTGTGATGAAAGCAACCGGCTGGAAAGATAATAAGAAAATGAAAGAAAGGGCGCAGGTTGTGCTGGATAAGGTAGGACTGGGAACCAAAGGATTTAAAATGCCGCACCAGCTTTCTGGTGGCGAGCAGCAACGTGTTGCCATCGCCAGGGCTTTAGTCAATGAACCGGAAATAATCCTTGCTGATGAGCCTACCGGTAACCTTGACCCTGAAACTTCAAGGGGAATTATGAATCTTTTGTTTGAGATAAGCCGGACAGGGCGGTCGGTGCTCATGGCCACACACAATTATTCGCTTTTCGAGGAATTTCCTTCAAGGACTTTGAAATGTGAAGATGGGAAAGTTGTTAGGGAAGATGGAAGTTATTAGTTACTGGTCATTGGTGATTAGTTCAGAGTTCAGAGTTTATTGTTTAGAGTTTTTTCTAATGATTAAAGACCAGATCGATAAGTTTTTCAGCATTGGCTTCGTTTGAATATCGTTTGTTGAGTATCTCTCGCCGTAATTGTATGTTTTCCACATTAAAATCCTGGTTGAACAGTTCTTTTAGTTTTTCTTTTTGTTCTGTAGCATTATTCCCGGTTTCACATAATTCGTCAAGGCCGGTGCCATTTAGCATTTTATCGTTGACAAGACAGAACCTTCCTTTGTAAAGTGTATTTAACAGTTTCAGTTTTAAACCGGTCGCCTGGAATGTTACCAGGATATTGACATGGGCATTGCGGATCAGCTCAAACAACTTTTCATCATCAGGGTTGGGGATGATCTCTACATTGGGATTCTCCGATGCAAGTTTTTTGATGTGATCAGGTGGATTCATGCCCGCTACTTTAAAAGGAAATCCAGTATTATTAAAAACCTCATTGATGAGATAAGATACCGCATAAGCATTTTCGGGAACTTCTATGTTGCCATTGTATAAGGCATAATCTCCCCGTCCGGTTATAGATTCAATTTTTCCATTAGCGTGAAAGCTCGGGAGGTAAATAACCTTGTTATCAGGGAAATGTTGTTGCAGATAATCAGTGTCCTTTTGGGAAACAACCAGCATCAGGGATGCATGCTTCAGGACTTTCTGGTATAACCATAACTTAAAACTTTCCTGCAGGAAATATAACTTTTTGGAGAAACCTTTATCAACTTTGAACAGGCTGTAATAATATTTGTGCTCAATGTTACTCTCGCGGTAAATTAAAAATCTTTCTTTAAGCCGCTGGTCATCGATATAATAACAACTGTGCAATCCTTCAAATAAAACAGGGTAGTTGTCATTCAGAAGGTTTTTGATTAATTCATCGGAGCGCCGGCTTGAAACTATATATGGTTTAAAGGAAAGTACTGAATTTATTCCCATCAACCTCGGATAATAAAATACCTTTTCACAATATTGATCCAGTTTTTCACTCCTGTCGCGCCCGGGATATTCATAACAATGCAGGATTATCCTGATTCCTTTATTATGCAATGCCTTCATTTTGTACCACACATCTATCACTCCTCCGTAATTGGGTGGATATGGAATATCAAAAGAGACGATATGGAGGAATTTTTCAGGCATATTGTCGGTAAACTTCTTTAATGATCTTTTCTTCTTTTTCCCAGCACAATTCAGTCGTTGCAAACTTAAGGTTTTCCTTCCATATTTTCAATTGTTCATCATTCCCTGTCATTTCCTTAATTTTTTCAGCGATATGTTTGGGGTCATGGCTTTCTATAGTGTCGCCAATTTTGTATTCTTCAATGATCATTTTTATCTCAATCAAAGGTGAAGCCAGAATAGGAATACCTGCGTGGATGTAGTCAAAGAGCTTATTGGGAAGGCTATACCTGTAATTCAGATTGGTGTCTTTATCCAGGGTAAGACCAAGGTCAGCATTCATTGTGTACTGGTACAATTCTTCAATAGTCTGTTTAGGGATGAACCTGATCTTATCTTTTAAACTCAATTTGGTAGTGAGTTCTTTGAGCTGGTTGATCACATCACCTCCTCCAATAATCAATAACAAAATATTTTCGAGGTATTGCATGGATTCGATAAGTTCTTCGGCTCCTCGCTGAATGTTTATTCCTGAACCCTGCAGAACGATAATTTTTTTATCCTCCGGGAGATTCATCTCTTTCCTGCTTTTTTTATTGCTGAAATTCCGGGTTGGTGGAACATTCCGAACAACTTTAACATCGACACTGTATTTTTCTTTGAAAATCCCAGCAATCGAATCACTGACAGTAAATACATCTTTCAGCCTGGGAAATATTCTTTTTTCAATTCCTTCCCAGAAACTTTTTACAAATTTGCGATGGATAACTTCCGGTGTTTCAGTGAACAGTTCATGACTGTCATAAACAATCGGGATTCCTTTAAACTTGCTGATTAAATAGTTGGGCAGGAGGGTGTCCAGGTCATTTGATACCAGAAGGTTAGCTTTATGATAAAGCAGGAAAAAAAATAATCGAATATTGAATTCTGCATAAAAGAAAGGGCCTTTTGTAAATATCAGTTTCATCCGTTTGGTCTTGTATGCCCTTGAATTCAGCGGTAAGCTGTTTTTTAATTTCCGACCGACAAGCATAACATCGAATCCCATATTGATCAGAGTATTACATACCTTATCAACCCGCTGGTCGGTGACCAGATCATTTATAACCGAAATGACGACTTTTTTCAATATCCCACTGTTTTACCTGTGCGAAAATAATAATAAAGACATTGATCGAATTACTTATCTTTGAGTCGATGGAAATCAAAGAAAACTATAGCTTAAAGTCGTTCAATACCTTTGGTATTAATGTAGATGCAAAATATTTTACTCAGGTTGCTTCGCTTGAAGAATTAGAAGTGGTTTTAGATTTTATTGAAGCAAAAAAAATTCCCTTTTTAATTCTCGGAGGGGGTAGCAATTTGCTTTTTACAAAAGATTTCGATGGAATCATGATCAAGGCCGATTTTAAAGGAATAAAGATCGTTAAGGAGGATCAACAGCATATATTTGTCAAAGCAGAGGCCGGTGAAAACTGGGATGAATTTGTACAGTTTTGTGTTGATAATAATTTTGCTGGATTGGAAAACCTTTCACTGATCCCAGGAAATGTCGGCGCTTCACCTATTCAAAATATTGGCGCTTATGGTGTAGAGTTAAAGGATCATTTTTTTGAGCTTGAGTTTTTTGATTTTGCCATCCGGTCGGTTCAGAAATTTGGAATGAAAGATTGTGCCTTTGGGTACAGAAACAGCGTTTTTAAAAATGAATTGAAAGGAAAAGGGATGATCCTTTCGGTAACCTATCGTCTGAATAAACATCCAGAATTCAAAACGGAATATGGAACCATAAAGGACGAGATTGAAGCAATGGGTGTGTCTGAACTATCCGTGAAAACAATCAGGCAGGCTGTAATAAGCATTCGCCGCAGTAAATTACCCGATCCTGAAATAATTGGTAATGCCGGAAGTTTTTTTAAAAATCCAACCATTTCAATGGAAGAGCATCGGCGATTAAAAAATAAATTCCCTGAGATTGTTTCATTTCCACAATCAGATAGACGGTTTAAATTGGCAGCAGGATGGCTGATAGACCAGTGTGGCTGGAAGGGAAAAAGAGTAGGGGATGCAGGTGTACATGAAAACCAGGCATTGGTATTGGTTAATTATGGAAATGCTAGCGGAAAGGAGATTTATGATCTTTCTGAAGAAATAAAAATCTCAGTTTTTGATAAATTTGGAGTGGAATTGGAGAGGGAGGTGAATATTTTATGAAAATAGTCTGGAAGCATCTAAATGTAAATAAGTAGGTTGTAAGCATTCCTGACCTGATCAGGAATCCAGGGTTTCATTATGGATTCCTGCTTTCGCAGGAATGCTGTCCGTTCAACAAATTGATCTGATTCAATCATTCCTGATAAAATAAAATACAAACATAATCCACCACCTCATCTGAAGGAATCACCTCCCCTGAATGGCCAATTTTAAGTATCTTGGTTTGTGGATTATCAGATACCATTTTTGAATACTCGATCAATGTCATTATTGGCCCATACCCACAGACAGAAATATTTTTGTCACGAACCTCTTTATATACCCCATCTGAATTGAGATTTAGAATCTGATCAATTACAAACTTATCCAGCCGTTTACCTTCGTCCGGATGGACAAAATGTGAAAAATCAGAAGAGGCGATCAAACAAATTTTTTTATTGAGGAACTTGTTTGCCTTAAAAATTTCTGATGCAATAAACCTGGCATTTTCAGGATTTTGCTTTGAAAGTGTGATAGGAACTATTTTATAATCATATTCGATTGAATATTGCAATAATGGAAGCATAACTTCTCCTGAGTGCTCGAATTTATGTGCTGATGCCGATTCGGAAAAATCAAGGAAATCATAAAAGTCTTTATCTATTTCTGTCTTACCTAATGGCGTTTCCCAAAAATCATTTTCATCCAGCGCTATTTCTGCGCCATATCCCGTATGATTGGGATTCACGATAAAAAATGTATCAAACTGTTCATCTGATGCTTTCAACAATTCAAAAAAATGAATAGCCTGATAAGCCGAGAACATATAACCGGCATGAGGTACAACAGCTCCGATTATTTTCTTTTTTGCCAGGTCTCTATTAATAATTTTATCTTCTTTTCGAAGTATCTGTGAAAGCTGGATGCTTAATTCATCTTTTGTTCCGGGATAGAATCTGCCGGCTACAGCTGCATTGCGGGTTTTCATTTTAGTTAATATTTATTACACCAAAAATAAGAAATATATTAAGACAATAAAAGATTATTAATAATTTAGCCACACATTCGTAATTCGTAAATCATATAGAGTATGTTCGACGCAAAAGTTTATACCGACAGAAGAAACCGCCTTAGAAAAGAAGTAAAGAGTGGTCTTGTTTTAATTTTTGGAAACCCGGAAGCATCCTTTAATTATCCTGCAAACACTTATCATTTCAGACAAGATAGTAATTTCCTTTACTTTTTTGGTTTGGACCATCCCGACCTTGCAGGAGTGATGGATATTGATGAAAATAAAGATTATATTTTCGGAAATGATGTTGACCTGGATGATATCATCTGGATGGGACCTCAACCATTAATGAGTGAGCAGGCAGCAAAAGTGGGAGTTGGAGACACGGCTCCTTTAAATGCACTTTTCGAGAAGGTTAAGGAAGCCAAATCTCAAGGACGTAAGGTTCATTTTGTTCCGCCATACAGGGGTGAAACTTATATTCAACTTGAAAATTTATTGGGTATCCCTGTTGCAGATCTGAGAAACCATACTTCTGAAGAATTGATCAAGGGTATTGTTAAACTGCGCTCAATTAAAGATGAATACGAAATAATAGAGATGGAAAAAGCTGTGGATATTGCTTATGAAATGCACACCACTTCAATGAGGATGGCCATGCCCGGTGTTGTTGAAAGGGAAATCGCAGGAACTATTGAAGGTATTTCACTTGGAATGGGTGGTCCTGTTTCTTTCCCGATAATTTTAAGTATTCATGGTGAAACCCTGCATAATCATTATCATGGAAATGTTTTGAAAGAAGGCCGGATGATGGTTACGGATGCCGGTGCAGAAACTGTGTCGCATTATGCCAGCGATATCACACGTACTGTTCCTGTCGGAGGACGTTTTAATCAGTGTCAAAAAGATATTTATGAGATCGTTCTGGAAGCCAACATGACAACCATTGAGGCCACCAAACCAGGAATTGCAAACAGGGAGTTGCATATGATGGCTGCCAAAGTGATTGCTTCCGGTTTAAAAGAGATGGGATTGATGAAAGGAAATGTGGATGATGCCGTGAAAGAGGGCGCTCATGCTATGTTCTTTCCGCATGGATTGGGACATATGCTCGGACTGGATGTTCATGACATGGAAGGGCTTGGAGAGAATTATGTGGGTTATGATGATGATATCAAGCGAAGTGAACAATTTGGTACTGCCTTTTTACGACTTGGAAGAAAACACCAACCCGGA
This sequence comes from Bacteroidales bacterium, assembly GCA_030596605.1. Classification (GTDB taxonomy): domain Bacteria; phylum Bacteroidota; class Bacteroidia; order Bacteroidales; family JAADJA01; genus JAADJA01. The sequence continues at coordinate 13,587 of JAUVJI010000060.1, read as the reverse complement.
TTTGTTTTTACAATTGAACCCGGAATATACTTTATCCCTGCATTGATCGACAAATGGAGAAACGAAAAGAAATTTTTGGATTTTATTAATTATGACAAAGTAGAGACATTCAAGGATTTTGGTGGTATCAGGATTGAGGATGATATTTTGGTAACCGAAACCAGCTATCGTGTTTTGGGTACTCCCATTCCTAAGACTGTATCGGATGTTGAGGAGACAATGTCGTTTTAATTATAGTTTACTCAAGTTTCGCGCAAACACTTAATTGATTAATATTGAACGAACTAAAAAAATATAAATATCATACTTTGCACAATGTCAATGTTTTATAATATCCATTTCAATCAAATCTAACCTTTGTGAAACTCCGTGCCTTCTTCGTGCAACTCTGTGTAACAGCTATATCACAAAGAACCTCAAAGAAGACTCAAAGAACCACAGAGAAGAATTACATGTGTAAAATGATATATTTCAGATAATTACACCTTGTTTATTTAAGTGCGAAACTTGAGTAATTTACCGTCTTATACTTTTTAACTGAAGTATCAGTTTTTTAATTTCTTCTTCAACCAGCTTTTTGGATTTCATTTCATTATTAAGATCGTCGTCTTTCTTATCAATGGTTTTCTGCATTTCGAGGATTTTGTTTTTTAATCCTGTGTTTTCCGAGTTCAGATCATTTAACTGATTGCTTAATTTCTGGAATTGTTGATCATTGCCTTCTTTCGGGGTGTCGTCTTTTGTCCGCCATAACCTTTCGAGTTCCGTTTTAGCGTTTCGGTACCTGGTCTGGCGGTCGATAAACAGGATGAGGATAATCAGGAATAAAATGCTAAGGATACCAATGGATATGATAAGAATATTATACAAATATTGCCTCTCCTTTAATATTATTTCCTTTAACTCAGCTTCCTTTTGCAGTAAGATAATTTCCAGTTTTAGCTTTTCTATTTCATCTGCAAGGGTTTTATTTTTTTGTATTTCATTATTCAGGATATTGTCAATAATAGCATTGTCAATATCTATTACGTTTTTTGCTTTGTTGGTCAAATGAACCATATTGATCCATGTCCGTACTTCCATGCTTTCCTGAAAGTGTTTGTAATCGAGATAGGCGTTATTTCTTTGTTGCAACGCAGAATCAACCGGAACCTGGCTGTACATATTGCTTGCAAACATAAAAAACAAGAAGATGAAGATGATAATCTTTTTCACAACTGAAAGTTTATTGAAATTTCAAATGCTAAATTAGTGAAATATTTGGAATCTTAGAAAAGGGAATAGTTACTCTTTAATCAAAATGCAGGAAATTGGATAATGATCAGATAAGGAGATTTTGTTCCTTGTAAAATTGACAGCATTGAACATATCATCATGAAGGATATAATCAATACGGAAGGCCGGAAAGTTCTCTCCGGCATAGGTTGTTCCAAATCCCTTTCCGCTCCCTGTAAAAGCATCTTTAAGTCCTTTTGAAAGTTTTCTGTATGCATAGGATGTTGGTGTATCGTTCAAATCACCACAAATGATGACAGGATATGGGGAATCGTTGATATGCTCAGTAATAATATCCGTCTGGTAACCTCTTTTAATAAAAGCGCTGTTTATCTTGGAAATCACCTTCAGGAAGTTATCTTTAAATTCTTGTTGGTTCTGTTGTTTGGTTATGTCCGAAATGAAATCATATTCCTCTTTCCTGAAATGAATGGATGCCAGGTGCAGGTTATACAGCCTGACTGTATCTTCACGCATTATCAAGTCAGTGTAAATGCCTATTGTTTTTTCATGGTATTCTAAAAACCCCTTATCAATCATCGGATACCTGGAGAAAATGACAATTGCATCCAGTTTAGCCTTCCGGTTTTTATAATAATTTCTATGGTATGAATAATCACAATTAAGATCCTTGCCAAGGCTAATGTGAAACTTGTCATGGCCTTTCCTGTCGTAAAGCACCTCCTGAAGGCAAATAATATCTGCATTTTGTTGCCGGACATATTCGATGATCTTTGCCTGGTTCTCAAAATCTGTGATGTATTTGGTACTTGCTGTGTTCTCGTTCACAAAATTCTGAATGTTATAGGACAGGATATTAATGTGTTTATCTTTTTCAGTGAGAGTGGAATCTGAATTAAACTGAACAAGCCGCCCAAGATGATTCCAACCCAGAAGAATTATTAACAAAGACAAAAACGTATATTTTGCTCTTAGAAAAATCCAAAGGATAATAAATAAAAGATTCAGAACCAAAAATAATGGGTAAGCAAGCCCGGCAAAAGCCAGCAGCGAAAATTTTGCAGGATTTATATAAACTGATACATAGGACAATAAAATGAGTAGAACAGCCAAAAAATTCAGAAGGAGTAAAACTCCTAAGAAGAATGAAATGTGTTTTTTTGGTTTATTGGTTGACACGTTTGCTGTTTATTGTTTTGCCCACCTACGCTATGCTTCTGCCTTCGCTAGCTATGGCAGACAAGTCGGTGGATAAATGTTTAGAGTTTAGTGTTTTGAGATTTTGCTTGTGGCTTTTTTACTTTCCACTTTTAACATTTTACTTATTAGTTATTCCTTATATTTTGATTCTTGAATCTCACTTTTTCTTACTACTGGTCCTAAATAAAAGCTCTTTCTCCTCTTTGGAAAGGCTTTCGTAACCCGACTTGGAAATCTTATCTAAAATCTTATCAATTTTATCCTGGTCTGTTTTTTTCTGGTAATTATAATCTTCGTCCGACATCTTCCGTTTGTTGGTATAAACATTTTTGAATTTTGTCTTTTTCGGACGCATGAAGAATTGAGAGATTTTAATTGAAGCTAACTTGTTAAAATATTTACTAAAATCTGTTCCCTTTCTAAGCATATAAATGTAATAGAAGCCCCAGATAGCGCCTCCTAAATGAGCCAGGTGTCCACCGGAATTGGCTGACCGGATCATCAATACATCCAGCACTATGGAGAATATTGCAATGTAAATGATCTTTACAGGACCAAAAAATATAAGATGGATCCGGTAATTGGGAACATAATAAGAAATAGCTACTACTATTGCCATCACAGAAGCCGAAGCACCCAGCGCCAATGATAAAAGATATGCCTCTTGAAATTTTGGGAAAATATTGAATGTTAAAATGTAAAAAACCGCACCTGCAAGGCCACCCAAAATATAGGTAGATAAAAGTTGGCGTTCATTCAAATATTCAAGAAATATTCTGCCAAACCAATACAGCCATAACATATTGAAAAGTATATGCCAGAAATCAATGTGCAAAAACATGTAAGTGATCAAAGTCCAGGGCCTGGTAATCAGTTTTCCCAATGAGGCTGGGACAGCAAGCCATTGAATTATGTTTTGAGAGAAACTGGTATTAAAAAGGTCGAATAAAACTTCCAGAACCATAATAAACAACCACACTGCCACATTTATGATGATGAGTTTTACGAGTATGTTTTTGCTCCTGAAAAATGATTTCAGATCAACAAAAGGATTTTGAGTTGCGAAGTTTCTTCCGTATTGATTCATGCTGCCAAAAATTCAGTTATCGTTTCTTCCAATAGAGTATAAGGAAGTACCCAAATATCATACCACCGAGGTGGGCAAAATGAGCAATATTGTCTCCTTCGTTATTAGAGAAACCTAAAAACAGTTCAATTGCTCCGTACCCTATTACAAAGTATTTAGCCTTGACAGGGATAGCAAAATAAAGATATATCAATGAGTTAGGAAACAACATACCGAAGCCAAGTAAAATACCAAATACAGCACCTGATGCACCAACGGTAGTTGTATTGTAAAGCAAATTTAATTTGCCCAGCAAAGGATCAACAAAGTTTTTATTCTCCTGTAATATGCTATAACCCGAATCTCTGACCTGGGCAATTAATTCAGGTGCAAGTTTAGCCTCAACACTAATTACCTGAAAATATATAACCAGTAAATGAAGTAATCCTGCTCCAATTCCCGTAACCATGTAAAATATTAAAAAACGTTTTGGACCCCAAACATTCTCCAGTGCATTTCCAAACATCCACAGGGCAAACATATTAAAAAATATATGGCCTATACCGCCATGCATAAACATGTACGAAACCAATTGATGGGGTTTAAATAGAGGGGAAACGGGGTAATGTAATCCGAGATAATCGGCTAAATCTATCATTGATGAAAATGCCAGCATTGCCAGGAAAAACAATACGTTAATTATTATCAGATTTTTTACTACAGGTGGTAATATTCTGAATCCGGTCGGTCTGTATTGATCCATCTTTTAATTTGTGGTTTATAAATCTATCTTCTTTTGTTTATATTGTACAGCAGACTTAATTTATTTGATTGTGTTTTGGATTTTTGGAATGATGGAATATTGGATAGAATATCCTTTTGATACTGTACTGCAAACAACCTTCCATTATTCCAATTTTCCATTATTCCCATGATTAATTTTTCATACCAAATGTAAATTAAATTCATCCTTTCAATTAATACCTGCAAAAAGATCAAAACATTTGATCCAATTCATATATTGACAAAATCCTGACTATCGGCTTTCCATCTGGTGAAACATTAGGGACCTTGCAGGCAAACAGCCTGTCGATCAAAGATGTTAACTCTTGTTGTTCCAGTTTTTTACCGTAACCAATAGCCATATTGACAGCCATAGACCGTGCTAAATTAACTTTTTTATCAGTATTTATATCCTGCAAATTCTTTTTGAAATTCTCAATTATATTCTCCAAAACATCTTTCGCCGATGTATTGTTCAAATCGGCAGGTGTTCCGTTAACAATAAAACTGTTTTTCCCGAACTCTTCAATATCAAATCCAAGAATTTTTAATTCGTCCATGACGCTTACCAGTATTTCGGTATCACCGGCTGAAAATTGGATCGTTGAAGGGAAAAGTTGCTGTTGTGACATCCCTTTTCCTTTTTCCAGTGTATTTATGAATTCTTCGAATAATATACGTTCATGCGCACGGTGCTGGTCAATGACCAATAGTCCGGATCGCACATTGGTAATTATGTATTTATTGTGGAGCTGGAATACTACTCCATTCTCAATGGCTTCATCATCCTCACCTTTTTCTCCTGAGACTTCCAGTGTGCTTGCCGGAATATCAAGCGTTTCTTTATTTATTATTTCTTTGCCTGTTGCCCTGGTATAAAGATTTTCCCAACCTGTTACTTTTGTTTCAAAAGGATTATATGATGGGTCAATTTTAATTGAAGGGGGTTGGGCATTTGTATTTTTAGAAGTAAAACTTATCCCGACACTGGGATCAGAATCAAAATCGAGGGACGGGGCGATATTGAATTTCCCCAGTGACTGTTTGATGGCAGAGCTTAACATAGCATAGATCACCTGGTTGTTCTGGAAATTGATCTCCGTTTTTGTCGGGTGAATGTTGATGTCAATTTCCTTCGGGTCAATTGAAAAGTATATAAAATAAGTAGGGTAGGCGTCAGTTGGGATGAGTTCCCTGAATGCATTATCCACAGCATGATTCAGATAGGGATGTTTGATAAACCTGCCATTTACAAAAAAGTATTGCTCACCCCGTGTTTTCCTTGCAAACTCAGGTTTGCCTATAAACCCTGAAATATTAACTATATCCGACTTTTGTTCAACAGGTACAAGCCGGTTGTTGTAAGAAGTCCCCAGAAGAGCAACAATCCTTTGTTTTAGATTGGATTTGATTAGCAAAAAAAGCTGGCGGTTTTCATTGTAGAACGAAAATTTAATTTCGGGATTGACAAGGGATACACGCTGGAATTCCTCAATAATATGACGCAGTTCCGTGGTGTTTGATTTTAAAAATTTTCTCCGGGCAGGAACATTATAAAATAGATTCTTTATCGAAATGGAAGTCCCATCCTGACAGGCACATAATTCCTGGCTTTTTACATTCGATCCTTCAACAATGATGCAGGTACCCAATTCCTCTTCAACCTTTTTGGTTTTCATTTCAAGTTGTGCAATGGCGGCCATGGATGCCAATGCCTCTCCACGGAATCCCAAAGTTTTGATAGCAAACAGGTCGTCGGCTGAATTTATTTTTGAAGTTGCATGCCGCTCGAAACACATTCGTGCATCTGTTTCTGACATTCCGCAACCACTATCTATAACCTGTATCAACACTTTCCCTGCATCCTTGATCACCAGCTTAATTTCATCTGCTCCTGAATCAATGGAGTTTTCGAGCAACTCCTTTACAGCTGAAGCCGGCCTTTGAATAACTTCACCGGCAGCAATTTGATTGGCAACGGAATCGGGTAAAAGGTGAATTATATCAGGCATTTTAAAATTCTACTTTTTTTATTTTGGTAATGATTAAATGCGTTATCGCGTAAATGCGCTAATTTTATTTATTCAATCATTCTAGCATTTTAGCATTACAGAATTACAGCATTACAGAAAATCACGCAAAGAAAATAAAATATACTAACATGGCAACAATCAACAGATAGATGATAACGCTTATATTGGCTTTTTTTTGTCTGCTGGTGTCACTTTTTCTTAGCCTCCTCCAGTTTGTACCGACCTGAGATTTAAAGTCCGCCTTTTTACCATCGGTTGAAATTCCCAATTCTCTTTTTCGCTGCTCCCTACGCTCTTTCCCCTCATCATAATAGCGGGGGGGATAACTGAATTGTTTTGGTTTTGGAATCCTGAAAAAGACGATTTTCATATATAATATTATTTAGTGCAAAGTTATTGAAAATTTATTTCGGGTTTCATAAATATTGAACGGGAATTATTGCCTCAAAGTATTATTAGGCGCTTTTATTCGTCAGACCACTGCGTGAAAGGCAGATACACCGGCAGTGGTCAGATGTTACTCATCGGATGACTGGCAGTCATCCGATGAATCGAAGTTTTTTCGACCTGTTAGGTTTGCATGCGCTATAGCTTTGGATCAACCTAACAGGTCTGTGGGGTTGATGGTGTAATTCGTCAGACCACTGCGCATGGGCAGGCGCATTGACAGTGGTCCGACGAATAATGGGGATTTAAGGCCAGTGCTTTTAAGAAATGGTTTAACATTATTTGACTTATCGTTTATAATTACTTACCTTAGCTGCTTATACTGACGAAAATCAGGATTAATATCCGGATTTCATCAGCATAGCTTAACCAATAGGCTGTTGTTATGAAAGCTTTGTTAGCCGTTTTATCTCCTTTTCATATTTTAATATTTTTGGGCTTATTAATTCAGGTAAATGCAATATCTCAGCCTTGTTTGCCGGAAGGAATCACATTTACAACCCAAGGACAGATTGACAGTTTCCAGATGAATTATCCTGGGTGTACCGAAATTGAGGGGAATGTGATTATTACTGGTAATGACATCAGTAATCTTAGTGGTTTAGAGGTAATTGTGTCTTTTGGTGCTAACCTAATAATTAAAAGTGCAGATAATTTGACAACTCTTACTGGCCTGGAAAATATTGTATCAATTGATTGTAGTCTTTACATTGGTCATAATGGATTTGGAAATACTTCTCTTACCAGTCTCATTGGTTTGGATAATTTAATATCAATAGGTGGGTCACTGATAATTTATAATAACGATACATTGACGAATATTGTGGATATAGGAAACTTGACTTTTGTTGGGGAATATATTTTTATTTCTATCAATGCTCTACTCCTTAATTTATCAGGCCTTGATAATTTAACATCTGTTGAAGGAGGAATATCAATTGATTTAAACCAATCGATGACAAGTTTAATTGGACTGGAGAATGTGAATTATATTGGTGGAAGCCTTGCTTTGGGATATAATGACATGTTATATTCGTTTGAATGCCTAAACAGTCTGACTCACGTTTCGGGCAATATTCAAATTCATTCCAATGAATCTCTCTATAGTCTTTCAGGAATTGATAATTTAATAGAAATAGGTGGCGATCTTTTGATAAATACTAATAACGCGTTAACAAGTTTAACAGGCATTGATAATTTAATGTCAATAGGAGGAGAATTAGATTTGCATTTTTGTCATGCATTAACAGATATTTCTTCTTTAAATAATTTATCTGTGGTGCCGGGACCTCTTGAAATTGCATATAACTATTCCCTTGAAAATTTAACCGGCCTGGATAATTTGAATTATGTTGATGGTGGTATATTTATTTATAATAATGAACAATTGTCCAGTATAAATAGTCTTGGAAATGTGAGTTATGCAGGAGGTTATCTGGATATCAATTCAAATAGCTCATTGTCTAATCTTTCAGGACTAGAAAACCTTACTTCAATTGATGGTGAAATTTGGATATATAACAATAATTCACTATTAAATATTGATGGATTAGGAAATATTGAACCTGGTTCAATAATCGGGTTAGAGATAGCTGGCAATGATTCCTTATCATCATGTGATGCAGAAAGTATATGCAGCTATTTGGCTGATCCGGGTGGTTACATTTATATTTACAGTAATGCCCCAGGCTGCAATAGCCCAGAAGAAGTTATTGAAGAATGTAATAATAGTTGTTTGCCTGAAGGAATAACTTTTACTACTCAGGAACAGATTGACAGTTTTCAGGTGAATTATCCGGGGTGTACGGAGATTGAAGGGGATGTATTTATTGGTGACACTTTATTATCGAATTCAATTATTAATATAGATGGATTAAATATTTTAACATCGATTTTCGGTGACCTTACAATTAGAAATAATCAATCATTAGTTACTATCGAAGGATTCGAAAATTTAAACTTTATTGGTGGAAGTCTCAATATCTTATTTAATCAAAACCTATTAAATATTTCTTCATTAGAGAATATCTCATTATTAAACGGTTTATTGATAAAGCAAAATTATAGCCTATCAAGTTTAGAGGAATTAAGCAGTTTAACTACTGTAGAAGATATTTTGTATATTTCAGATACCAAATTATCTGATTTCCAATTTCTATCCAACCTTACTACTTTAAACGGAGATTTACATGTATATGATAACGATGAGCTAATTAATCTTGCAGGATTAGAACAAGTTGATACAATTAGTGGCTCAGTACAAATCGGATCAAATTATGAATTAGTAAACCTTTCGGGATTAGAAAACCTTACCTATATTGAGGGAATTCTTTGGATAAGTTATAACTTCTCGTTAAACAATATCACACAATTAAACAATTTGATGTCTGTAGGAAATTTATATTTCCAAGGTAATAATCATTTAACCAGTCTTGAAGGTTTAAATAATATTATTTCTGTTAATTACAATTTTATTGGACTTGGGATGGGAATTAAGGGAACTGCATTAACAAATCTAAATGGATTAAATAACCTCAATCATATAGGAAGTAGTTTAAGAATTGAAAATAATAATTATTTAACCAATTTATCTGGACTTGAAAGTTTATCTAATATTGAGGGAACTCTCATAATTCAAGAAAACGCCCAATTAAACAACCTGGAAGGATTAAACAACCTGTCTTTAATTCATTTTTTACACATTGAAGATAATAATGAATTAGTTGATTTATCTGGTTTAGATAATTTAATTAGCCTCATTGGTGGTGTACTTTATATTGTAGAAAATAACTCTTTGATAAGTCTTAATGGAATACAAAATATAAATTATGAAGATTTCTCAAGTTTAACGATAAAAGAAAACGAATCATTATATGAATGTGATGTTTTTTCTATATGTAATTTTTTAGCAAGTCAACCAGGATGGTTTTTCCAAATTACCAATAATGCAACAGGTTGTAACAGCATTGAAGAAGTAGAAGAAGCATGTTTAACAGAAGTTGAGGAATTAGAAATAAACAATAACCATTTCAATGTTTACCCTAATCCAACTAAAGATTTGCTATTTATTGATCAATCGAATCTCAGTCGTATCTATAACATCGAACTCCGAAACCTTTACGGCCAGCTGATTAAAGAAGAGCAAAATATCCAATCCCAGAATTATTCTTTGAATGTTGCTGATTTAAAGGCTGGGGTGTATTTTTATGTGATAAAGGCTGGGGGTAAAGTGTTGGAGCAGGGGAAGGTGGTTATTAGATAAAGGAATTTTTTTCGACCTGATAGAATTCGTCAGACCACTGCGTGAAGGGCAGGCGCACTGGCAGTGGTCCGACGAATGGATTAATAAGTAAAAGTACCATACTCAGATTTAATCACCACTTTTTTCCCTTTGGATTTCTTGCAATGGCCAATCACCTGTGCATCAATATTAAATTCATTTGAAATTTGTATGATGTCGTTGGCTATGGTCTCAGGAACATATAACTCCATACGGTGGCCCATATTAAATACCTGGTACATCTCCTTCCATCCGGTTCCTGATTCTTGCTGAATAAGCCGGAAAAGCGGAGGAGCGGGAAATAAATTGTCCTTAACTACTTCAATGTTTTCAATAAAATTCAAAACTTTTGTCTGAGCGCCACCGCTGCAATGGATCATTCCATGTATGTCCCTGTGGTGGTTTTCCAAAACCTGCTTGATAACAGGGGCGTATGTGCGGGTAGGGGAGAGGACAAGTTTGCCAATGTTTACATTTTTAACCTCTGACGGATAGGTTAGTTTTTTGCTGCCGGAATAAACCAGATTTTCAGGAATTGCAGCGTCAAAACTTTCAGGATATTTTTCTGTATAGATTTTGCTGAATACATCATGCCTTGCAGATGTCAGTCCATTGCTTCCCATTCCGCCGTTATATTCTTTTTCATATGATGCCTGACCAAAAGATGCCAGTCCGACGATCACATCTCCATCCTGGATTTTATTTTCAATAACCTGATCTCGTTTGATCCTTGCTGAAACAGTGGAGTCAACAATGATGGTACGTACCAGGTCGCCTACATCTGCAGTTTCACCACCGGTGGAATAAATCCCAATCCCCATATCACGCATTTGCTGCAAAAATTCTTCAGTGCCGTTAATGATGGCTGAAATTACTTCGCCGGGGATCAGGTTTTTGTTCCTGCCAATTGTTGATGAGATAAGGATGTTATCATAAGCGCCCACACAGAGCAGATCATCGAGGTTCATGACAATGGCATCCTGTGCAATTCCTTTCCAGATAGAGAGGTCTCCTGTTTCTTTCCAGTAAATATAGGCCAGGGATGATTTTGTTCCTGCTCCATCGGCGTGCATGATATTGCAATATTCCGGGTCATCGCCCAGAAGATCGGGGATTATTTTACAAAATGCATTTGGAAAAATACCTTTATCAATGTTTTTTATGGCTGAATGAACATCATCCTTTGAAGCGGAAACGCCGCGCTGATTGTATCTTGAGTTGTCAGGCATTTCTATAAAATGATAGTTAGGTAAGTATTATATCTCGCAAAGGCGCAGAGACGCAAAGTATAGATCCTTAATTTAATGGTTAAGATTATTCAAATATCATCAACCCTTTTTCTTCATCGATCTTATAAACGCCAATTAAAGAAAAGGTGGCTTCGTCAAGATAGAATCCCCTGGTGATTTTATAGTTAACCATCACCTCAAACATGGTGATGTAATTTTTTTCCACCTTCATTTCTTCCGCCAGGAAAACCGCTTTATCAATGATGCTTGAATTGGCAAGTATTTCACTGGCCTCTCCGGCAAAATCGTCTTTGCTTATGGCGCCATCTCTCAATAGGTTCAACGCGTCATCCAATGATATCATCGGCTGGTTTAATCGCTTATCAATGTATACATCAATGGGATAACCATTGATCTCGCATCTCACGCCGAACCTTCCTTCTGCATCTTTAAGCAGCCTGGTAGAATTAACCTCTTCTTCAGGATTAACAATGATGTCAATTTTCTTTGGAACTGTAACATCAGCAATGGTCTCTTTGGGAACAAAATCATTCCTGAGAACGGTAAATTCTGTCCGCCTGTTCAACTGATGGGCAAATTCCTTCTTCTCAGTATTGGGTAATTCATTTATAAATTCTTCAGTAAGGACTGCTCCTGAATCAATCAACAGAACATCATTCAGGTAGTAAACCCTGTTTATTTCCCTGGGAACCCTTTCCCCATAACCTTTGGCTACCAGCCTGTCGGGGTCAATACCACGAAGGATAAGATAATCAACTACCGATTGCGCTCTTTTTTGTGATAAGATGTCGTTTCTTTCATCGGTATCTCTGATATCCGTGTGGGAAGCCAATTCAACAATCAGTGTAGGATTTTCATCAAGGGTTTCAATCAATCCCTGAAGTGAATCCTGGTATTGCGGTTTTAAATTCCACTTGGCAAGATCGTAAAGAATTTCAGGCAGAACAATGGGTTTTTTAGGAATGGGCTCCAAAATAAAATCGCGTTCAAAATCCCTGCTTCTCTCCACACCAACTGTTGTAACAGTTCCTGAGCTGCTAAAATAACTTTCTTTGGAAACGACCAGTTCGTAAGTAGTCTTGGGTAAGAACTGCTCTTTGGTAAATTCATACCTGCCCAATGAATTCGTTGACTTTTCAATGGAAGAACCATCAGAACCTACCATTCTTACTGTCGCACCTTCGATATATTGCAGGGTACGATCATCTTTCACAATTCCTGTGAGGGTAAATTCAAGCGGGGGTACAATAAAATACCATATATCATCCCGGCCCTTGCTTCTTTCCGATTCAAATTCTTTCCTGTTGGAGCAGAAGTAACCTTCCTCTTCGGCAACCGGATTGAATATAATGGCAAAATCATCCGAATTGGTATTTAGCGGATATCCCATATTTAAAGGAATTCCCCAGCTGTCGCCTGACAATGTTGTTTTGAATATATCCAATCCGCCCATACCCACATGGCCATTTGATGAAAAGTAGAGTACTGTATCTGACCGGAGAAATGGAAATCCTTCGTTTTCCGGAGTATTGACCATGGGCCCCATATTTTTTGCCCGTCCAAAATCATCTCCGACACTTTCCCTTTCTGCATACCAGATGTCTGTTCCACCATATCCGTGATCGAAGTCAGCGGTGAAATAAATGAACATCTCATCATCACTAAGCGTGGGATGCAGTATCCTTGATGTACTGTCACCACCCAGGTCCAAGATTTCGGGATCTGAATAGTTACGTCCGGTTTTTTTAGATGCATAAATATGGCAACCTGATTTTTGATTTTTCTCATTCCCGCATCGTGCAAAATACAGGGTTGTATAAGTGGAATTCATCATCGGGCTGCCTTCATTTGTACCGGTATTAATTAATTCTTCTGATTCCAGCAGATCAGGAGTGCTCCATTTGCCTTTTCTGTCAACGCGGGTATAATACAAATCGGTAAAATTCTGGCCGGTCCATTCATCTGCATTTTTTCCGGTTGAACCTTCCCTGTTGGATGTAAAGACCAGCGAATTAAAATTATCACTGGCAAGACAAGCGCTAAAATCATCTTCGCGGGAATTAATATCCCTCATGTTTGAGAGTTGATGATTGCTGGGATTCTCAAACCATTGCTTTTGCATGTTGCATGATTTCAGTCCATCCGGTCCCCGCGGATCATCCGGCCTGAGTTTAATGTATTCTTCAAATTGCGGAACAGCTTCATCGTATTTGTGGTTTATTTTAAGCATGTTAGCGTAATGCAGTAGCGTAATCGGTTCCTTTTTATAATAACCGTTTCTCACAAGGCTTT